>CAZXWI010000024.1:0-19040 GCA_964644555.1 uncultured Lachnospiraceae bacterium
AATATACATCACGATATAGTTTAAAATGTGTTATTTTACATTGCCATAATTTTATGCTACCTGTTGATATAAATTATTTCAGAGTGTATGCAAGTGCCTTTTATTGCTTTGAAATTGTTTTCTGATATAATTTAAATAAAGAGAGGTTTACCATGTTAAAAGAATTTATAAAAAATGTTTTGTCGTATAAGTTGAAAAATATAATCATCTTTGAGTCAAATCCTGATTTTTCCGACAATACATATTATTTTTTTAAATACCTTGTTGAAGAAAAGAATATACAGTCTGAATACAAATTGGTATGGTTCGTAAAAAACAATGAATCAAAATGTACGAATTTGTGTGGAGCTGATATTGTATGTGTAAATCAACATTCCGATTCTATTTTTGAGAAATTCAAGAGGATATATTATAATGCAAAGGCAAAATATATAATTGATTGTAACGAATGTATTTATAAGTATTCAGATAAACAGATAAAGGTTTATTTAACTCATGGTATGCCGATTAAGAATGTAGAAATGTATTTAAGAGATTGTTTTCAAAACTCAGACTTTGTACCTGTTACGAGTTCCTTTTATAAAGAGTATTTTGAAAAAATTTGTAATCGAGATATATATAAAGTATGTGGCTTTCCTCGCAATGAAATTTTATATTCGCAGAAAAATTCGGGAATTGCAAAAGAGGATAAATTTATTATCTGGATGCCCACATACAGACAGCATTCTAACCCCGAAAATTTAAAGATTGCTAATATATTTCCTCTTGGTATTCCTGTGTTAAAATCCCAAGAGGATTGTAGCAAACTCAATGAATGTTTGAAACAGCTTAATATGAAATTATTGTTCAGGCCTCATCCTGTGCAGGATTTGTCTATATTAAATTTAGAAAAATATTCGAATATTATATTGGCAGATGATTTTTATTTAAAAGAGAAAAATATCCAATTGTATGATTTATTGGCAATGTCAAATGCCTTAATAACAGATTACTCTTCAGTGTATGTTGATTATTATGTACTAAATCGTCCGATTGGTTTAACTTTAGAAGATTATGATGAATACACGACAAAATGGCCTTTAATTTTTGATAACCCCAATGATTATTTAATTGGCTGCAAGATGAATGATGTTGATGATATGATTAAGTTTGTAAAAGATGTTGCAGATGGTATAGATGAATATGAAACCAAACGCAGCTCGATTTGTGATTTGTATAATGAAATTGCTGAGCCTATAGCATGCAAGTTAATTTATGATTCTGTATTTGAAAATCCGCAAATAGATAAGAAGTAAGGTTAATTAAAAATCCTTTATAAAGAATTTTTAATAGAATCTAATTTAAAAAGGTTATACCAAAAATCGTAAAAAGATAATCCAACCGAATTGAGAACAAAATGAAAAAAGTAATCACTTACGGCACCTATGACCTACTCCATTACGGTCATATAAACCTGCTCAGACGAGCAAAAGAACTTGGCGACTACCTCATCGTGGCGCTTTCTACCGATGAATTCAATAAGCTCAAAGGCAAGGAAAGTTATTTCCCATACGAAAAAAGAAAAATACTTCTGGAAGCCATTCGCTATGTAGATCTGGTCATTCCTGAAGAAAACTGGGAGCAAAAAATATCAGATGTGAAAGAATTCAAAATAGATACCTTTGTCATCGGAGATGATTGGAAGGGTAAATTCGACTATTTAAGCGACTATTGCGAAGTAGTCTATCTTGAAAGAACTCCCGAGGTTTCCACAACGCAGATCAAAAAGGACTTGAATAATAAATAATATATGTGGGGAAGCACCCATTGTAGCTTTTATTGTGGGGCAAGCCCCCACATATATCCGTAAACGCAGTTTGTATAGAAAAATCACCAAATAAAAACAAAGCGGCAGATGCCGCTTTGTTTTGTAATTTCGCTTATTATTTAATTATACAAGGAACTTAAGATTTGTAGTATCGACTTTCTTAACGAGTTCATCTACTTTTTTACAGTTTTTCATTACTATCTTAATATCAACACCTGCAAGTCTTACTGCTATTGTAGCGAGGAAGTTGATGAAATCCTTGCTCTTTTCGGGGTCGAGTCTGTCGTAACGGTCAAGTAAAAGTTCTCTTCTTGCACCGTATTCCGCAATGATAAGTCTGCGGAAAATGCTCTCTGTAATGTCTATATCAAATGTTCTGATGATGTCCAAAAAGTCCATTCCGACCAAATCATTTGCATCTGCTTCTACAAGCTGATTTATGAAAATTTCTTTATAAAGTTCACGGTTGTTGTCGTTACTGAGCATTACATTATAGAAAACTCTTGTGAAAACAATATGTCTTTGAAGCGGATTTTCAATATCTTTGGAAATCTGTTCATCCACTGTTTTCTTAACATTCTGAATGAATTGTGTGTAAACAATGGAAAGAATTTCGTTTTTCTTGAAATAATAGTTTACCAAACCGATGGGTACGTCAGCTGTGGTTGCTATTTTTTCGATGGTTGCGTTTTTATAGCCATATTCGTAAAACATTTTTTTCGCAGCCTGAAAAATTCTTTCTCTAGTTTCTACTCCTTTTTTATATGTTGCCATATTATCCCTCTCTGTTCGCATTTGAATTTATTATAGCATATTTGAAGTTTTTATCCAATATTTAAGTGCTATTTACGGTATTTATAAAATTTATGATTTATAACTGTATGCCTTATCCGTTTTGGCATTAAATATTTCATGCAAGAATATGCACACAAATGTGCCGAATGACGCAAATATCACATAAAACACCGCATTTTCTTCGGGAATCGTTTTACTAAGCCTTATTATACTCATTATTAAGTACAAAAAAGATACGATATAAAACACTTTTCCTTCGTAAAACGGCTTTACGATAAGCCTAACTGCCGCCATTACGATAAACGGTACATAAATGCATTTTATAATGTAAGGAAACACCTCCAGCAAAAGATTGACATATGTGTTATAAATATCAATCATTTCGGGCATCTTGCTGCAAGCAATATCCAAAAGAATCCCGATAAATGCGGTTATGACATATTCTATTCCGATAGATGCTTCCTTAGTCATATTTCTCTTATCCTAAAATGTAATTCTCTGTTTAATATATTCGCTTACTTCGTCAATAGGCACTCTTTCCTGCTGCATACTGTCACGGTGGCGCACTGTTACGCAGTGGTCATTCTCCGTGTCAAAGTCAACTGTTACGCAGAACGGCGTTCCTATTTCGTCTTGGCGGCGATAGCGTTTTCCTATATTGCCGGCTTCGTCATATTCGCAATCGAATTCTTTGCAAAGCTTAAAGTATAATTCGCTTGCTCCCTCCGACTGCTTCTTGGTAAGAGGCAATATAGCTGCTTTATACGGTGCTAAGAACGGATGTACTCTGAACACATTTCTTTCGCTTCCGTCTTCAAGCGTTTCACATTCATATCCGTCGCAAAGTATCGCAAAGAGCAATCTGCCAACTCCCACCGACGGTTCTATGCAATACGGGAAGAACTTCTCGTTGGTAATCGGGTCAATATATTTCATATCTTTGCCCGAATATGTTTCATGCTGTTTCAAGTCATAATCTGTTCTGTCGGCAATTCCCCAAAGCTCACTTACACCGAACGGGAATTTATACTCAATATCCGTTGTGGCATTCGAGTAATGTGAAAGCTGTTCTTTCGCATGATCTCTCATTGAAATATTTTCTTCTTTTATTCCGAGTGAGAGTAAGAAATTCCAACAATATTCTCTCCAATAATTAAACCACTTGAATTCTTCTTCGGGTTCGCAGAAAAATTCGAGTTCCATCTGTTCAAATTCTCTTGTTCTGAAAATGAAGTTGCCCGGTGTTATTTCGTTACGGAACGATTTGCCCACCTGAGCGATTCCGAAAGGCAATTTCTTTCTTGTGGTTCTTTGCACATTCTTAAAGTTTACAAAAATACCCTGACAGGTTTCGGGACGCAAATAAAGAGTATTTACGCTGTCCTCGGTAACTCCTTGGAATGTTTTGAACATAAGGTTGAATTGTCTGATGTTGGTAAAATTGCTTTTACCGCATTTGGGGCAGACAATTCCGTTATCACGGATGTATTCCTCCATTTTTTCGTTGCTCCAACCGTCTGCTACTTCGTCAATGCCTTTCTTGGCAAAATCGTCCTCAATGAGCTTATCTGCTCTGTAGCGGCTTTTGCACTCTTTGCAGTCGATAAGCGGGTCGTTGAAGTTGGCAAGGTGTCCGCTGGCTTCCCACGTTCTTGTGTTCATAAGAATAGCCGAATCGATGAGGACATTGTATGGGCTTTCCGTAACAAATTTTTTAATCCATGCCGACTTTACATTGTTGAGTAACAAAACTCCTACAGGACCGTAATCCCATGAGTTGGCAAGGCCTTCGTAGATTTCAGAACCCGGAAATACGATGCCGCGCATTTTGGTGATGCTGATGATTTCGTTGAGTGTCAGTTGTCTGGTCATAATCTCCTTTTCCCTCCGTTTTAATACAGTGAATAAAGCATGTCAAAGCTTTTTATGTTTTTGCCTATGGTGTATACCACGTAGTTGTTAATGATTTTAAAAAGATACTTTTGATTGCTTTTATCTATTACCGGTAAAGAATCAAGCTTGGTGATGTCCGTATATAATAAGTCCTTTAGGTACTCTGCTTCTCCCAATGTAACTATCGGCATCGACTTATCGTTTATACAGTTTGAGCATATCAATCCGCCCTCGCCATAGTGGAAAAAGTATTCGCTACACTCGTTCATGCATTCAATACAGCATTCCAAAATAGGAGCAAATCCCGAAATGCCCATCAATTTGAGAGCAAATGCCGATGCTATCACAAGAGAATATTCAATAGGGGAGCTTTCCAATTTGCAAAGCGTAAAATAAATAAGGCGAAATGCCATATCATCTTCGGCTTCTTCTTCGAATATCACATCTGTCAGCTGCAATATATAAGATGCGGCGCTGAGAATGGAAATATCTTTTTTTAAATCGAAAAAGCCTTTGATAAGCTCCGCTGAAGATACATAGGGTACTTTTCTTTCGCTTAATACGAATTCGCTTAGGGCAAACGGCTGAGCCGAAGCCAAAAATTTGCTTTTCGTATTTTGAGCTCCTTTAGCCACGGCGCTTATCTTTCCCTTTTCCAAAGTAAAGATTGTCAGCATTTTATCATGCTCACCGTACTTAACAGCTCTTAAGACTATACCTTTGTATGTATTGTCGGACATGGTTGATTCCTTTCATAGCCTTTTCATTATACAATAAAAAAAGTCATTATTCAACGAATTTTGAATAATAACCTCGTATTTTTCAGGCTTTGTAAAATTTGTTTGTATGTAAAAATTTATTTGCATTTTTCGTAAATGTTTATATAAAAATATATTATGTATAGTTTTGTCGGATTTGTCGCATTTGTTTTTGTGTTTAACGAAAATGCATATAAGCAAAATCGCACAACATATAAAAAGGCACACATTTTCGTGTGCCTTTAATTAATTTATCAAACTTTGTATTAACTTGTAAAATTCATCGTATGTGGTGAGGGTGCTTGACGCTTTTCGTATTTTAGAGCCGTTCGTCATTCCTTTTGTGTACCAGCAAAGGTGCTTTCTGAACTCACAGCAGGCGGTTTTCTCCCCCTTATACTCTATCATAAGCCTTAAATGTTCCAGCGATAAATTAAGTTTTTCCCTTTCGCTCGGCGGAGTGTATGGTATTCCTTTTTTATGGGATATTATCTCATCGAATATAAACGGATTTCCCATTGCACCTCTGCCTACCATAACGCCCATTGCCTTGGTGTGGCGCTTTATTCTGTCGTAGTCATCATATGAGAACACATCTCCGTTTGCTATAATCGGAATATTCACTTCTTCCACTGCCTTTGCAATTATATCATAATCGGCATTTCCCGAATAGAACATTTCCCTTGTTCTCCCATGAATTGCCACCATACTTACTCCGGCTTCTTCCAATGCCTTTGCGTTTTCCACGCAGTTTATGTTTTGTGAATCAAAGCCTATCCTTATCTTAACGCTGACGGGCTTTTCGCTCGCTTTGACTACGGCACTCGCTACGCTGTAAAGCTTTTTCGTATCCTTTAAAAGCGCACTGCCTTCGAAATTGCCGACCACCTTTTTTACAGGGCAGCCCATGTTTATATCTATAAATTTAAATTCGCTCTCGTTTAAGTATGTTTTAACCGCTTCCGATAAAAAATATTCGTCGCTTCCGAATATCTGCACACCGGTTAAGTCCTCGTTGGTGGATAGGCGCAAAAGCTCGTTGGTGTTTGCGTTTTTGTAATACATTCCTTTGGCACTGACCATTTCGGTGTACATAATGCCGCATCCTCTGTCTTTACATATTTTTCGGTATGCGCTGTCCGTTACTCCCGCCATGGGAGCGAGTACCAAATCATTTTGGCTTAGCACCGTAGTAAAAAAATTATCGTCTGTTTTTGTCATAAAGCAGTTTTAAGCCTTTCATCGTAAGCAATGGGTCGTAAATATTAAGCACATCTGTATGCGGCAGGATTATTTTTGCGTATCCTCCGCACACAACGGTTTTTGCGTCCTCTCTGCCTGTTTCTTTGCGAATTTCTTTTATTATGTATTCCGTTTGACCTATATAACCGTATACCAAGCCTGCCTGCATACTCGTTATCGTGTTGGAGGCTAGAATGCTTTTCGGTTTTTCAATCTCTATTTTCGGCAGTTTTGCAGCTTTTGTCCAAAGCGCATCTGCGGATATTTTGATTCCCGGTGAAGTTACGGCATAGGAAAATACTCCGTTTTCGTCGATATAATCGTATCTGGTTGCAGTGCCGAAATTAACTACTATAACAGGCCCTTGATACAATTCGTAAGCCGCAAGAGCATCTACTATTCTGTCGGAACCCACTTCTTTCGGGTTTTCGGTTTGTATTTTGATTCCTGTTTTTATTCCCGGGCCGACCATTAGCGGGTTGATGTTTAAATATTTCATGAATGTACTTGTCAAGGTGTAGTTTAAATCGGGTACTACACTTGATATTATCGCATCATTTATATCTTTGAAATCCAAACCGTTAAGAGAAAGAAAGTCCTTTATGAAAAATCCAATCTCATCGCTGGTTCTTTCCGCTTTCGATATAAACCTGTAGCTGTTTTTCAGTTCATCGTTTATATACAGCCCGAATTCCGTGGTGGTATTTCCCACATCGACTGCCAAAATGTTCATATTACATACCTCTATTTAATAAATTTTACCACAGCTTTTGATATTGCCGCAGCAATGAGAAAGCAAGCGAGGGCTTCCACAAGTCCGTTTATTCCCACAAATGCCAAAACGAATTTAATAACGCTCAAATTACCCTGAAGGCTGAGAATGTATTCGCTTTTGCCGAAAAAGAGTATGATTGCACTCATGAAAAACAATGTGTTGAGAAGCGCTCCGCTAAGGGACGCCACTCCGTAGGGGACAACGCTTTTAGCTTCTCCCTTTATGAGTTTGAAAATAATTCCCGTCAGATACCCCATAAGGGTTCTTGTGGCTACGCAGGTGATAAATGTGAAAATCGGATTGATTGCAAGAAGAGTTGCACCGAATGCGCTCATGCCGAAACATTGAATAAAGCTTGTGATTCCGAAAGCAAATCCCAAAAGTGCACCGGCACTCGGACCTATGACTATAGCACCTATGATTACGGGAATTGTAATAAAGGTAATTTCAAGCCCCAATGTTTTCAGATATCCCAGCGGTGTGAAAGCCATGAGCAGGATAACTGCCAATAAAATGGCAATTTGGGTTAATTGTTTTGTCTTTTTCATAATTTCCTCCGTTCTCGTTCTAAAAAGATACAAGACTTTGTTTGATATTTGCGGATACCTCCGCAAGAATATTATACCATAAATACTCATTTGTGATACAAATTTTGAGTGTGAATTGAGCCTTGTCGGGGGCAGCCTCTATAAAATTAAAGCTATGAGCATAAAGTAAGCGAAAAACTTTGAATACAAAAATAATCTTACGGAAACATGAAAGAAAGTAAACCCTTAAATATGTAAAGAAAAATGCATTTTGCTTTTATTAAATCAAAAATATAATCTTGATCGATTGTGTGAAAATAATCCTATCGCATAAAACGACATATTAAAAGCAAATAAATCATTATTTAACTTATTTTTATGGACATTGCATCGCATTATGTGATATACTACCTATACATGATAAGGGCTAATTTACACCTCGAAATGCCTAAAGGTTGTAAACATTCGCTCAAATTATACCAATCGGTTTGCACGCAGCTCAAACATTGCAAGATTTTTTTAAAAAATCAATTTATTTATTGCAAATGTTGTTTTGCTGTGTTATAATAATCGTCGGTATATTTTCAGATAATAAATTTTAATCAATGGAGTGATAGAGATGTCAAAAGAATGTTATGTATGCGGAAAAGGTACTATTTCGGGTAACACAGTAAGCCACTCGAATATTCATACAAAAAGAACATGGAAACCTAACTTAAGAAAAGTTAAGATTATGGAAAACGGAACAGCTAAAACTGTTACAATTTGTTCTAGATGCCTTCGTTCAAGCAAAATCGAAAAATAAGTGAAGTTTTGTAATTAAAAGAATAGTAGTGTATAATATTAAATATACAATGACACAAAACACACTGCCGATGGTAGGCGGTGTGTTTTGTTTGTGCTGATTAAGTTCAGAACCTTCCGAAAAAGTTATTTGATATCATAGCTGCTATGCATATCGCCAACCCCGCTCCCGCTATGAGGATCCCGACCCAATCCGGCAATACGACCATAAACATTGCAAAGCTTATAATAAGCAATATGCAATCCAGAATTTTTCCCGTTATCTTTCTCATAACAGCCCCAATACCTTTTTACTTTATAGTATGTTAAAATTTAAAAATGTTACCTGATTATCAGCGGATATCTTTGCGGGATTTGGTTTTCATCTTTTATTTCATTGTTTTTCATTATTTCTTCTACGCTCGTTCTGTTGTTTTTGGCTATATCCCATAAAGATTCGTTTTTGCTGTAATAATGTATCTTGATTTTGGTGAAGTTTTCGGATTCGTTTTCGTATTCCGAAAGGGTAACTTCGCTTATTTGAGAAATTTCATTTGTTTCGATTCCGAGATTTTCAATATATATATCCGCTTCTATCATCAGCCTGTCGGATACGGTGTCTATAAAGAAATTTCTGATAAATACTCTCTCAAAATGTTCACCCGATGTTGCTTTAAGTGGTTTGCCAAACGGAATCACACAGTTTTGCACACTGTATTTGCCGTCAGCGGAATTAAGTATTACGGTATTTATTATAACTTCGCCCTTTATTTCGGTTTCGCCTCGTTCGGTTATCTTCACTTTATATGACGGGCAGACTGCACGGTTTATCTGCTTCGGAAAATTTATTTTCGGTGAATCCTTAATATGGATTACTTCACCCTCTTCACTTTTTAAAGAAATAAGTGCCTGAGTATTTCTTTTTAAATCCATCTTCTTTTCCACTGAATAAATATCGTCAATAAGCTCTTTTGTAATATTTTGTATCATATCAAGGCGATAGAGTGCTTTAAGTCTTACTCCGATACTATATGAATTATCATCTTTTATAAAGTATGTTTCCAAAACATTTATTTGCGAAGTCAGCTCAAAATTTTGATAAACTTCTTCAATCTTCGTATTAATAAATTCATTGACGGCAAAGTTATCCGAGCAGACATTGTACACATATCCTCCGTCCTCGCCCTCGCTTATGCAAAGCGCTTCGATTTTAACCGTTGCCGAATACATCACTCCGCCCCTTGACGAAGCAGTGTTTTCGTCATTGACAAAACATGATGCGGATACGATTTTGTAAGGAATAATATTATTGCAGGGTATGGTGTATTCGTATATCTTTTCGCTGTATGTGTTAGTCAGGTTAGTCAGAGTGTAAGGCGATGTTTTCTTTATATAGCTTATTTTATCGGTAAGAGTGGCTTTGCAGGAAATGTTTTGCGTTTTGAGCGAATATCCGGAAATATTTATTTTCATATTTATATCAAAGCGTCTTTGCTTTGATGAATCCGTTTCGCAATAAGTTATTTCGGATTTTAAAACCGATACAGCGGAGTCATTCGGACATTCTATTATGTAGTTAAAAGGAAATACGCCCGATACTGCCTCGGGCTTTGAGTTTTCTGCTTCGTAATATATTTTTATGTAAGCTTCGCCCTTAATAGTTATGTTCGCATTTTCCGTAATGGTTTCGGTTATCACCGCATTATTGTCGGTATAAAGCAGTTTTTTAATGCTTGGCATATTGTCGGTAAGCCTTAAAGAATCGTTTATATTAACGGTTTCGTTTATTTTTGTGTAGCCTGTGCATGAGGCAAATGTATTTTCGCTCATATTTAACCCTCGCTTAGTAATTTCTTAGTTTACAAATATGTAGACAAATTTATTTTTATTCGTAATTTATTGATTTTGCCTCAAATAATTATTATTATGTAATCAGAGAAAAAATAAATAGTGTGTAGGAGCATAAAATGTACAATTTTGATGAAATTATCGACAGAAGAAATACAGAATGTATTAAATACGACGGTATGAAAAATGTCTGCCCAAGTGCCGCGGATGATTGCATTCCCATGTGGATTGCGGATATGGATTTTAAATGCCCACCCGAAGTTCTCGCAGCAATGGGCAAGGTCTTGGAGCATGGCATAATCGGTTACAGCGAAATATATTCCGATGAATACTACTTAAGCGTTATAAACTGGATGAAAAAGCGTTTCGGAGCCGATATCAAAAAAGAAAATATCGCCGTATCAAACGGAGTTGTTACTGCGATAAACAATTTGGTCAAGCTTATGAGCGGAGCTGATGACAATGTTGTTATAACAACCCCCTCATATGCTCCTTTTTACAGAGCCGTTAACGGCATAGACCAAAGAACTTGCGTATTCAGCAAATTGAAATACGAAAACGGCAAATATGAAATGGATTGGGAAGATTTTGAAAAGAAAATTTCCGATGAAAAGACATCTTTGTTTATTTTGTGTAACCCCCACAACCCCACGGGAATAGTGTGGAGCGAAGAAGAATTGACAAAAATGTATACCATATGCAAAAATGCAAATGTAAAAATAATTTCCGATGAAATTCATGCAGACTTAACCAGAAGCGGTGTAAATACTGTTTCCATGGCAAAGCTTTATAGTAACGATAACGATGTTGTTGTTTGCACAGCCCCCAGCAAAACATTCAATGTGGCAGGAAATCATCATTCCAATATCATAATATTTGATGAGAAACTTTGCGAAGAATTCAAAAATGTTTCCAATGCTTCAATAAGTCCCTTTGCTGTAACCGCAACCATATCGGCTTATAATGAGTGCGAAAATTGGCTTGATGAATTAAGATTATACATTGATAAGAACTTTGAATTTATGGATAAATTCATCAAAGAGAAGCTTCCCAAAGCTCATTTTACCATTCCCGATGCAACCTACCTTGCATGGATAAATCTCTCGGAATACGGCTATTCCAACGAAGAAATCGAAAAATACCTTGCCGAGAGGGGAGTGCTTATAGAAGGAGGACATAATTTCGTTGACAATGCCGAGGGTTGGATTCGTCTTAACATGGCTTGCCCGATGAGCGTATTGAAAAAGGCACTTGAGAGAATTGCCTCAGCTTTGGAATCTTAGGAATAATTTTCTCGATTTATATATAAAAAAAACTGTTTATGCTATAATGTAATATATTGCATTTTTTGATGCTGTGAACTATGGAGGTAATATATGGGTTCTGATAGAAAAAATAATAAAGTTACAGTAAGCACCGTTAAGCAAATAGCATGTGCCGCTGCAACGGAATGTTTTGGAGTCGTTGGAATTGCCAATATTCCCGGAGCTGACGGATTGGTGCATCTTTTGACAAACGATGAGCTGATCAAGGGCGTAAAAGTCAGTATGGGTTCTGACAAAATGATTCGTATCGAAGTTTATGTTATATTGGAATTCGGAATCAAAATGGAAACCGTATGTGAGAATTTGGTCGATTCCATAAAATACAATGTTGAAAAACAGACAGGCGTTAAGGTTAGAAAAGTAACCATCAACGTTCAGAGTGTCAGAGTATAGAAAGGGTATTACATATGCAAGTAATGGATATAGAGCATTTCAAAACTGCCATAAAAAGCGGATATGCCAATTTGGAAAACAACAAACAAAAGGTAAACGATTTGAATGTGTTCCCCGTTCCTGACGGAGATACAGGCACGAATATGTCGCTTACCATGCAATTTGCGGTTGCGGAGCTTGATAAATCAAACGCTTCAAGCATTGCCGATATAACCACCGCTTGTTCTTCGGGTGCTCTCATGGGAGCAAGAGGAAATTCGGGAGTTATTCTCTCCCAGCTGTTAAGAGGCTTTTCAAAAGCTTGCCTTAACAAAACCAGCCTTAATATTGCCGAGGCTGCCGAGGCTATGGTTTCGGCTTCCGATATGGCATATAAAGCCGTTATGAAACCCACCGAAGGCACAATTCTCACCGTTGCCAGAGAAATGGCAGAATTCGCTCGTGATCACCACAGCGAATACACAAGCGGTGTAGAGTTCTTTGAAAATGTTATTGCTCAGGGTAAGGACGCACTCAGCCGTACTCCCGAAATGCTTCCCGTATTAAAGGAAGCCGGTGTTGTCGATTCAGGCGGATGCGGTCTTATTATGGTTTGCGAAGGCATTTTGCTTGCCATGAAAGGTGAGCCTGTTGAACTCAGCGAAGAAGATAAAAAAGAAAACACGGTTATGTTCACTTCCGATGTAAACAGCGATATAGAATTCGGATATTGCACCGAATTCTTGCTTCGCACAAACGGAAAAGAGTCATATCAGAAATTCTTAATTGATAAATTGATGAAATTGGGTGATTCGCTTTTGGTTATTGAGGACGGCTGCGTAATCAAGATTCATGTTCATACCAACGAACCTTGGAATGCCATGAAAATAGCCAGCACCTGCGGTGATTTCACCAAAATAAAAATCGAAAATATGCGTGAACAGCATAGCAATATTTTCGAAGAAGCAAACCATATCGAGGACTACAAAACCGTAGAATATTCGAGCGAACATGTCGATTATGTCATCATCAGCGTATCTGCAGGGGACGGAATCAGCGAAATTCTCAAGGACCTCGGTGTTACCTATATAGTTGAGGGCGGCCAGACCATGAACCCCTCCACACAGGATTTCATGGAAGTTATCGATAACACAAATGCCGATAATTACATAATTTTGCCGAACAACAAAAATATCATCATGGCAGCAGAGCAAACAAAAAACATAAGCGAAAAGAACATCGCCGTTGTTCCCACCAAAAATATTCCCGAAGCAATCAGCGCTCTCATAGGTTTTGATTGTGAAGAAAGCTTGGAAAACAATGTGGAAGCAATGAATGAAGCTCTTTCAAATGTTTGCTCAGGCCAGATAACCTATGCCGTAAGAGATACCAGCCTCTCCGGAACTGAGATACATGAGGGCGACATAATAGGAATAATCGGTTCGGATATTGCCGTTTGCGAAAAAACGGTTGATTCAGCTCTGGAAGTCTTAGCAGATAAAATGATAAATGAAGATACGGAAATGCTTTCCATTTACTACGGAAGTGATGTTTCCAAGTATCAAGCAGAAAAAATGCAAAAATTATTGTCCAAGAAATATCTTGATATAGATGTAGAAGTATTTTACGGAGGTCAGCCTCTTTATTACTATATAGTAAGCGCTGAATAAAAATTATGAAAATTAATGAAGCAAGCGATATTTCATCAATAAAAGGTGTCGGGGAAAAGAAAAGAGATGCCCTTGGAAGTATCGGAATCAATACAGTAAAAGATTTGCTAGAATTCTTTCCGCACGATTACCGTGACAGAGGTATTTTTAAGGATTACTCCGAATGTGCGGAGGGCGATTTATGTTTGGTAAAGGCTAAATATACAGGCATAGCCGTAGGCGGATATGCGAAAAAAGGTTATTCGAAATCAATTTTGACTTTTGAGGACGGTGTGGATTCTTTCGATGTAATATTCTACAACCAGCCCTATATAAGCACATCGCTTAAGGTCAACGAGCTTTATCGCTTGTATGGTCGCTTTTATAAAAACAAAGACAAATTGGTAATGATATCACCTCAGCTTGAGCGAGATGACATTGCAGTGTATCTTAATGAGGGAGTATATCCGATATATTCCATTCCGGTAAAATGCGGGATCAAACAAAAGGAATTTACCGGCTTTATTTCCGATGCACTCGATAAGGTTCACCTTGATGAAGATATGCCGCTTTGGCTCAATAACGACTTAGCTCTTTTATCAAAAGAAGAATCACTAAGGCTTATTCATGAGCCTATGAGTATCTCCGAAGCTTATAAAGGACTCAGATATTTTAAAACAAAGGAATTCATTTCATTCTATATTAAAATGAATGCTCGCCGTGCGCACTCTCGCAAAGACGGCATAAAGCTTGATATTTCCCATGTTAACAAGTTCAACGAACTTTTGAAATTCAAGCTCACCAATTCGCAAATATCATCTCTTAAAGATGTGTTAAGGGATATGGCAAGCGGCAAGCAAATGAACCGCCTCATTCAGGGTGATGTAGGCAGCGGAAAAACCATGATAAGCGTAATGGCTTCATATGTAGTTGCAGCAAACGGTATGCAAGCGGCTATATGCGCACCCACCGAAATTTTGGCTAAACAACACTATCAAAAATATTCGCCCTATTTCGAAGCTCACGGTTATAAATGCGGTATCCTTTATTCGGGCATGAAAAAGGAACTTCGTGACAAAATGCAGGAGGCCATTAAAAAGGGTGTTGTAAAGGTTGTATTCGGTACTCATGCGCTTTTCTCGGATAATGTTGAGTATCAAAATCTTGCCCTTATTACCATTGACGAACAGCATCGCTACGGTGTTGCTCAAAGGGCTGCTCTTGAGAGCAAAGGATTTAACCCCCATGTTTTGGTAATGAGCGCAACTCCCATACCGAGAACTCTGGCTCTCGGCATATATAAAGATTTAGATGTAAGCGTTATCGACGAGTTGCCCTCGGGCAGAAAGCCGATAAAAACAATGGTTGTAGGTCCATCTCAGACCGACAAAATCTACGAATACATATCCAAATTTGCGCAAAAAGGGCTGAAATCATACATCGTTTGCCCTGCTATAGATGCGCTTGATATGGAAAATGTAAGCAGGGTATACACACAGGCTAAAGAAGCTCTTGCACCCAACAGGGTGGTGTTTATAACCGGCGAAATGAAAGAAGAAGAAAAAAATACCGTAATGCAGCAATTCGCCAACGGCCCTACCAACATATTGGTGGCGACCTCTATAATCGAGGTAGGGGTTGATGTGCCAAATGCCGTAATTATGTGGATAAGAGGTGCGGAGCGCTTCGGACTTGCTCAGCTTCACCAGCTTAGAGGAAGAGTAGGCAGAAACAATTTGCAGTCATATTGTTTCTTGCAAACAGATTCTTCGAGTGAAAAGAGTATGCAAAGATTAAGTGTGCTCAAAAATTCGGATAACGGATTCGAAATTGCGAAAAAGGATATGCAGCTTCGTGGTTCGGGCGAAATATTCGGCTTCAAACAAAGCGGAAAATCTTCCGAAATAATCGAAGATGCATTGGCTTATCCCGACTTATTTATGGCTTGCGATGAAATAAGCACAAAATTAAAGGATTCCGCAAAAGAAACCGATATCAAATTTTATGAGTCGCTCAAAGTCGATTCCGACAAAGCATACGAGCAGATTGCGTTTAACTAAAGAGGTATCATATGCATGAAAACAAAAAACAACTGTTTTGGCAGTTGTTTTATGTCTTTTTTAAGATAGGATTGTTCACATTCGGCGGAGGATACGCCATGCTTCCGCTGATACAAAGAGAAGTAGTCGAAAACAATAAATGGATAGACGAAGACACTCTCATGGATGTGTTTGCTATAAGTGAAAGCACCCCCGGCCCCGTTGCCATAAATTCGGCAACCTTTATCGGCTACAACATAATGGGCTTTTGGGGTTCATTTGTTGCCACGTTGGGTGTGGTATTGCCATCGGTTATTGTAATAGTTGCCGTAAGCGGATTTTATGTGGCATTTCGCAGCAATGTATGGGTTGATTATGCGTTCAGAGGGGTACAAGCCGCAGTTTGTGTTTTGCTCATAAATAATGTAATTAAGCTTGTCAAAAAATATAAGAAAAATTCTTTTGCCCTTGTTACGGCACTTATATCCTTCATTTTAATGGCAGTGTTTAATGTTAAAGCAGTATACATAATCATCACTTGCATACTCCTCGGCATAATATCCGTTAGGTTTAATATTCACCTCAAGGAGGACAACGAACAATGATTTATTGGGAATTGTTTTATGTGTTCTTCACTGTAGGGCTGTTTACATTCGGCGGAGGTCATGCCATGATTCCGCTGATGCAGCAGGAGATAGTTGCTCATGGCTGGATAGACGCTCAGACGGTAATAGATTTCATTGCCGTAAGCGAAAGCACACCGGGGCCTTTTGCCGTTAATATGGCAACATTCGTGGGTTATCGCATGGGCGGTGCATTCGGGTGTTTTTGCTCTGTTTTGGGAATAGTTTTGCCGTCGTTTTTGATTATTCTTTTGATAGCCAAGTTTTTTAAGAATTTCGGCGACAATAAATATGTTAAGGGTGTATTTTCATTTCTTCGTCCTGCCGTATGCGGTTTGATAGCATATGCCGCTTCAAGTATTACTGTAACCGCCATTGCCGAATATTCGGGAGAAGTTGCATACATAAATATATATGCCGTGGGTTTAATAGCACTTTTGTTTTGGATTTCGTCCAAGTTTAAGAAACTGCACCCCATTGCACTCATTGTTCTTTCGGCAATTTTGGGTATTTTGTTATACGGAGTGATACTTTAGTGCAAAAAAAGTTTTATTCGTATATGCTGATATGTTCCGATAATACCATATACAGCGGATATACCGTAAATCTACAAAACCGCCTGAAAAACCATAACTTAGGCACGGCTTCAAAGTACACACGAACTCGCAGACCCGTAAAACTTGCGTATTACGAAGAGTTCGACACCAAAAGCGAAGCAATGAAGCGTGAAGCTTACTATAAAAGCCTTGAACGGGGCGAAAAACTTATTATGATAAAAGAGTTTGAAAAGAATATTAAAGAATAAATAAACAGGTTACCTATATGAGGGAACCTGTTTTAAATTATCTTATTAAATTATTAAGCTTTGCCATGCACTCACTGTCCGCACCGCAGCAGCCTCCTATAATATGTATGTCGTTTTTTACAAGTTCTGCTGATGCTTTTGCGTAATCTTCTGAAGAAGTCGGGTATGAAATGCCACTTAGCGTATTTATCGGCTGACCTCTGTTCGGTTCTGCAAACAGGGCTTTGTCGGTACTCTGCTTTAGCTTTTTTAAAATGGGCAGCATTTCTTTCGGAGTAAGTGTGCAATTTATCCCTGCTGCATCAATATCGGTAGAATTTATAAATTCGATATATTCGCTAAGGCTTGTTCCGAACCAGGTATGTTCGTTCTCCCGAAAGCTCATGCTGAGGAAAATAGGTTTATCACAAACTTCTCTGCAAGCGTCATAAGCTGCTTTGGCATCGCTTAGGGTACTTAATGTTTCCGCAATTATCATATCGGCATGGGAGTGTGCCAGCGCAATTTGATATTTATATAATTCATATGCTCCCTCATATGATTTTTCTCCCGATGGAGCTAAGCCGAAAGCCACTGCTTTGTCATCGAATTCGGCTTTTGCCTTGTTTGCATTGTAAACAGCCGATTCGATTAACTTTTCGATATCATATCCGGATTTTTCGGCAGAGCTCTTTCTTAAATCAAATGAGTTGGTGATTATAATATCGCACCCTGCAGCGAGATATCCTCTGTGGATATTTGTGATAACTTCGGGGGTAGTTACATTTAGCTTTAATATGTCGCTCGGAGAGTATCCCATTTGCATGACCACAGCACCCATCGAGCCATCGAGAAGAATTATTTCGTTATCTTTTATTTTTTTTCTTATATTCATTAGAATTTTCCTACGTTGAGCAGAATTGCCACAGCGACCACCCAACAATATACCGAGAACGATATAAGACTACCTTGTTTGACCACTTTCTTAAACAGCACTATTGATAAATATCCTACCACCATAGCTGTTACAAACCCTACCAAAACAGGCATTATCGAAATTTGCGAAATTGCCGATGCGATATCGCCTAAATCCAGTATTACAGAACCGAGTATTGTGGGAAGAGCCAAAAGAAACGAAAATTCGAGAGCATCATCTTTTTTAAGCCCCATAACAAGCCCGCCCGTCATTGTGGTTCCTGAGCGTGATAACCCCGGCATTATGGCGCACATTTGAAACAGACCTACCATAAATGATTTTTTGTATCCCAAGTCTTTAAGTTCCAATTGGTTTTTTTCGCTTAATTTTTCCGATAACATAAGAATAAAACCCGTAATAATCAGCATTATGCACACAACCAAGACGGAACTGAATAATGCTTCAAATAAGTCGTTGAGCAGTACTCCCACAACCCCTGCCGGAATACAGCCTATGATTATATAGATTATGTATCTTCTGTATTTATGTTCTTTTAAGCCTAAGCCTTTGCCCTTAAATAAATCACCGAGCATTTTAAAAAACTCGATAATAAGATTTTTTACAGTGTCCCAATATGCTGCGACTATAGCAAAGAATGTGCCTAAATGAAGTATTATGGCAAATGCCAAATTGTTTTCTTCTATTCCGAAAAGAGCCTGCACTATTACCAAATGCCCTGAACTGCTGATGGGCAAAAATTCGGCAAGCCCCTGCACTAAACCTAATACAAATGCTTCTAATATACTCATGATAATATCCTCCGTTTAATTAATATATTCTATCACAATAAAATACTTTAACCTAAAAAACTCATTTATAATTTTATTTTATATATTAAATACTC
>CAZXWI010000025.1:0-19026 GCA_964644555.1 uncultured Lachnospiraceae bacterium
GTTTTATTTAATCTAAATTTTAAATCTTGCCGTTGCCTTGTTTATAACATAACATAATAATGTATATATCGGGATTGCGAAAAACGCTTTCACAATTCTTACCGTCAGCATTAAGCTCAATGGCCAACCGTACTGAATGCCCAATCCAAGACCGCTTATTATAATATCGCCCACTATCATAGCCGCTGTAACCGAAAACAGTAATTTCGGCATAATCTGTTTTGAGGCGCTGTCTTTGTTACGCCCGAGCATAACCATTACAGCTATGGAGTACAATATAAATGACACAGCCAACAAAACTATTATCTTACTGTCCACAGGAGCATATTCACCGCTTGAAGGGCTGAGAATCATAAAAGCACCGTTTCCCAGCTTCAAAGTGCCTTCCGCTCCCAGCAAAAATATCACCACGATCAATAAAGCCACATAGCAGCACACATTGTAAATATTGTATTTGAGCTTTTTCGCATTTTCGGAATTTTTTTTCTTTAAGAAGATAAGCCCGGGAATTGCTCCGAGCATAATGTTGGCAATGGTTAAAATGGGATTTATTGCCATTCCGGATTTATCCATAAATAAGAAACTGACTATATCGACTATAAAGCCGACTGCCGCACCCCATACCGGACCGAGCACAATGCCCGACATTATAATGGGAATGCCTACAAAATTAAATCTTGCAACGGGTAAAATATATATCTCAAAGGGTTTTACCACCAATGCCAATGCAACAAAAAGAGCAGCCACGGCAAGGTGGATGGTTTTCGTTTTTTTTGCAGTTTTTTTGGTTTGTTCGTTAGAAGTAGTGTTGTTCATAAAATTTCCTTTCTACAGCAACACTTCGCAAAAAAACGTATTTTATTACGTGTTCAGCGAAGGCAACAAGATATCGTGGATGAACCTTCGGACACAGACAACCTCCCATTCTGTGTAACTTTACGCATCTTGTCTACTCTGATTATGTTTATTAAATTGATGTGAGAAATACAGCACTAATCATATTTTACTAACTAAACAAACCGGTCAATCTTGCGGTTGACCGGTATTGCAGTTGTCAAAAATAGAATTATTCGGCTTTGATAGGTCCGAAAGCACCTTTTCTGTATGCTCTGTTGTATTTTCTACCGCTCTTGTCGATCATGCAAAGAGCTTCGGCAGCGTAAATTGTACCGATCATTTCTCTGTCGCACGGATCCATGATTGCGGAATCAAGACCTGCTTTGATAGCGAGAGCCATGCAGTTCTGGTTGATGATCTTTCTTACAGGCATATCAAATGAAATATTTGAGATAGCACCTGTGATTTTTACATCGGGAGCATAGTCATGGATCTGCATGATGCATTTTTCGAAGTTATCCATAGCTGTAGCTGATGTTGAAAGAGCCATTACACATGGGTCAATGTGGAATTTTTTGAGGTCAACGCCGTATTTAACAGCTTTGTCGATCATGCTCTTAGCGATTGCAACTTTTCTTTCAACGTCCATAGGAATACCGTCCTGGTCGCATGTTAAGCCTACAACTTCCCATTCTGTGCCTGCGATAAGCGGGAAGATTGTTTCGCATTTTGTTCCTTCTTCGTTAACAGAGTTGATCATGCCGGGTTTTTTAACAAGACCTTCTTCGAAGATTCTCTTAAGAAGAAGTTCATTGGGGCTGTCGATACATACAGGAACATCACTTACTTCCTGAATGATATCCAAAAGCCATACCATTGCATCGTACTCTTTATCAGCGTCTGTTGACGGAGCACAGTCAATGAAGTCTGCACCTGCTTGAGTCTGAGCAATTACTCTCTTTCTGATGAGTTCAGAATCTCTTTCGGCTATTGCCTTTTTGATTGATGGAATAGCACCGTTGATTTTTTCACCAATGATAATCATTGTATCCCTCCGATAAATATATATTTATTAATTATTATAAATTAATGTGGCTGTTTATAAGATAAAGCCTTTTAGGGTTATTATACTAGAATTTTATCTCATTTGGAAGTTTTTTTACAATGAAACCGCAAACTTTGAATATTCTGTGTATTTGAAATTAAATTTTTCTCGGAAATAATAGAATGGCACTGCATTCAATTCAAATTACAATCGTAAAAAGTGTATCTTTACAATCTATTTCAAAGTTAACTTTACTTTTTTTCGTTTTGGAAGTATAATATTTATTAAGATAAATAACACCTTTGGGAGGTCATCTATGGAGAAAATAAATGTAACCTTTACCTTTGCAGATAAAGTAATGCAGTTTGATAAAGGCACAAAACTTTCCGTAGCTTGCTTTGAAGCGGGATTTGCTCAGGATCTCGTATGCGGCGGCAACGGCAAGTGCGGCAAATGTGCAGTAGAAATTTGCATAGATTCACAAATACAAACCGTTCTTTCATGCGAATACGAACTCGAAAAAGATTTGCAGGTAATAAAAATATTCAACCGTGCCGACAGACAGGTAAATGTTCTTACGGCAAACAGCGAATTAAAATGCCAAATCAACCCCATGCTCAGCTATTTGCATGTCAAAGCAAGCGACATAATGCCGGATCATTGCTCCAGCTTCGCAAGCAAAATACAGGAAAAATACAAACTCAAACTTTCCCTTAATGCACTTAAAAAGTTAGCCCCCATTGCCAGCGTTGACAGAGCTGATACCGACTTTAACATGGTCGTATTCAATGACGAAGTTATCGATATAAATTTCAACGACGATAACGACATATACGGGCTTGCCATCGACATAGGCTCTACCACTTGCGCAGCATATCTTTATGATATGAACGAAGCTAAACTCATCAATACATATTCTTCGCTTAATGCTCAAACAGCCCTCGGTGCAGATGTAATCAGCAGAATAGGATATGCCATAAAAGAAGAAAACGGCTGTGAAATAATGCAGCAAAAAGTTTGCGACACGATAAACTCACTTTTGGAAAAAGCCAGAACTCAAGACGGCATCAATACCGACAGAATTTATCACACAGTGCTTTGCGGCAACTCCACAATGCAGCATTTGTTCTTCGGGCTTTTCCCAAAGAGCCTCGGCAATGCTCCGTTTGTTTCCACAACTCACGATACCATACAGGTCAGCGCAAAAGAAGTGCCGCTTAACTTAAACCCCGAATGTATAATCACATTCCTGCCGCTTCTCGGTGGCTTTGTCGGAGCGGATACCACAGCGGTTCTTATAGGCATCGAAGACGATGGCAAACCTCGCCTTATGATAGACTTAGGCACCAACGGCGAAATAGCCGTCGGCACTCCTGAAAAATATGTTATAGCCTCCACGGCATGTGGCCCTGCCTTAGAAGGGGCAGGCTTAAGCTGCGGTATGAGAGCTGCAGAAGGTGCTATCCAGCACTTTGTAATTAACGAAGACAAAACCGTAACTCTCGATGTAATCGGCAACACCACCCCCACCGGTATATGCGGTAGCGGTATCATAGATATTCTCGCTGAACTGATTCGCCACAATGTAATCAACAAGCGTGGGCAGATGTTAAGTAAAGAAAAATACATCTCCAAATTCGGTGAAGACCCCATTAGCGAAAGACTCGTTAAGGTTGATAACATCAACGCATTCCTCTTAAGCAAAGAGGGCGATACAGCCGTTACCTTCTCTCAGCTTGATGCCAGAGAAGTACAAAAGGCAAAAGCCGCCATCATGGCAGGCTGCCTTATGATAATCAAAAAATACGGCATTGAACCAACCGAACTTCACGAAGTATGCCTTGCAGGAGCTTTCGGCAACTACTTAAGCGTAGAGCAGGCTCAGCATATCGGATTATTCCCCGATATTGAGGGTGTTCCCGTAAAGAGCATCGGTAACGGAGCAGGAACCGGCGTACAAATGTATCTGCTCGATAAAGGTTCTGTTAAAAAATGCAGAAAAGTTCAGCTCGGAGCAGACCACACCGAATTAAACTTTGAAGAAGGATTCATGGAAACCTATATGGACGAAATGACATTTAAAAATGCCAATTTCTAAATAAACTGTCAATAAAATAAACCGCATAAACTTTTTCGTTTATGCGGTTTTGTATTTACCTTATTATTTACATATCATTTCAACGGCATTATCAAGATAATCCAAATTAAGATCCTCTATTTTACCGTTATCGCAATATGCGGCAGTATTTGCTTCAAGCGGAATCTTTGCAAGAACTTTAAGGTTGTTAAGTTC
Organism: uncultured Lachnospiraceae bacterium; assembly: GCA_964644555.1. Lineage (GTDB taxonomy): Bacteria > Bacillota > Clostridia > Eubacteriales > Anaerofustaceae > RUG14186. The sequence continues at coordinate 4,176 of CAZXWI010000025.1, forward strand.
TGCAATATCATCAATATGGCTTTCTCCGAATACCTTAATCTCTTTGTCGCAATCAGGGCATTTTACATAGCTCATATTCTCAACCAATCCGATTACGGGTATATTCATTCTATCTGCCATTTTAAGAGCTTTTTCCACTATCATTCCCACCAATTCCTGAGGGGTTGAAACTACCACAATCCCGTCAATGGGTATTGATTGGAATACCGTAAGAGGAACATCGCCCGTTCCCGGAGGCATATCAATGAACATAACATCTATATCTCCCCAAACAACATCTGTCCAGAACTGCTTAACCAACCCTGCAATAACAGGACCTCTCCATATTACAGGATCTGTTTCGTTGTCGGTAAGAAGATTCAGCGACATTATCTTTGTGCCGTTTTTCGTAATTTCGGGAACTATTCCGTCCTCGGAAGCTTTTGCTCTTTTATGAACTCCGAACATCATTGGAATTGACGGACCTGTAATGTCGGCATCCAAAACTGCCGTAGCATATCCTTTCTTCTGTGTGCCGGAGGCTAAAAGCGATGTAACCAGCGACTTACCTACTCCGCCTTTACCGCTTACAACACCGATAACTTTCTTTACATGGCTTTTTGAGTTAACCTCCTCAAGAAAACTTTTCGGATCTCTTTCTTCGCAATTTTCGGCACAACCCGAACAATTGTGTTCACAACTTGAACTCATTTAAATCTCCCCTTTTTAATTATTATGATTTTTTCTCTTTTTCTTCGTCATCCTGCATAGCGAATATGCAAACCGCTACCATTACCGCTGCCAAAGCCTCTTTTTCATCTTCCACATCAATTACATAGGTGGGTGTGAGTATCCTTATTGCTTTTCTGGATATTTTGGCAACTTTCTTTCTTCCCGATTCGATATCATAATTGAAGTTTATCAAATCACCTTTTATTTTCCAGCCCTTGTAATCAAAGGAGTAGCTGTCTTTTATAAGGCGAAAGATATCCTTTGAAATATCTCCGATGCACTCATCAAACATATATATTTTATAATGAGGCACAACGCTGACCATTTTTTCAACGACTTTACCGACCTTTTCGCCATTTTTGTCATACACATCAAGGCGCTTTGTAAGATTAAGTTTACCTTTAACCTTATAGGCGATATCACCGTTTTCGTACTTGATATCGTATTGATCCAATATCGTAAATGCTTTTTCTTTAATTATAAGTTTCAAATCAAACCCTCTTAATTATTCGATTTCAATTCTATTTTAACATAATGAAATTTTTTGTAAATGTTATATGCTAAATTTTAATTGAATAATCCCGGCAAATGCTGTATTATAAGACTAATTATCTGCTTTAGCGGTACACATTTAACATAAAATCCAAAAATAATATTTTACAAACAAATTAACCCACATATATTCAGAGGCTATGCCGAAGATTATACCGATAAATCTGTATTAAGGAGAATATCTCATGGAAAACAACTTAGATTTAAAGCAATACACACAAATGATTGAAAATAACGATATCATACCCAATGAGCTTTTCGATGAGTTTAAAGTATTCAGAGGCCTGCGTGATAAAAACGGTGTAGGCGTTTTGACAGGTCTTACCAACATAAGCGACATCTATTCGAAAAAAATCGTAGCAGGAGCAGCCGTACCCACAAACGGAGTTTTAAAATACCGAGGAATAGGCATAGAGGATATTGTAGATGGATTCTATCACAATAACCGCTACGGCTTCGAAGAAACTGCCTACTTATTACTGTTCGGCAAACTGCCCAATGAAAAAGAGCTTTGCAAGTTCAAAGAAACTCTTTCATCAATGATGAGCCTGCCGCAAAGCTTTGTTAGGGATGTAATAATGAAATCTCCCAGCGTAGATATAATGAATTCTTTGGCAAGAAGTGTGCTTATGCTTTATTCGTATGACGAAAAAGCAAACGATATCGGAATCGACAATGTGCTTAGGCAAAGTTTATTTCTCATTTCGGTTCTCCCCATGCTTTCCGTATACAGCTACCACGCCTACAAGCACTACTTCTGCGACGAAAGCATGATTATACATAAGCCCGACCCCAACCTGTCCATGGCAGAGAATATACTCAGAATGCTCCGAGCCGATATGCATTATACCGAAACGGAAGCTCGCCTTTTGGACTTGGCATTGGTGCTTCATGCGGAACACGGCGGAGGCAACAACTCCACCTTTACCCTGCATGTAGTTACTTCCACCGGCACCGATACATATTCGGCAGTCGCATCGGCGCTTTGCTCTCTCAAAGGGCCACGCCACGGCGGAGCCAACATAAAAACGGCACATATGTTTGAAGATATAAAAGAAAATGTTAAGGATTGGACCGATGACGAAGAAATAGAAAGCTACCTTAATAAAATTGCCGACAAACAGGCATTTGACAAAACAGGGCTTATCTACGGTGTCGGTCATGCGATTTACGCTTATTCCGACCCCCGTGCCGAAATATTATCGGAGTGCTTGGAGGCTCTCGTCGAAGAAAAAGGTTCTCACGAGGAATACGAATTATTTAAGAAGGTGGCAAAGTACGCACCGAAAGTCGTTGCGTCAAAAAATAAAGTATACAAACCGCTTTGCCTTAATATCGACTTTTACAGCGGATATGTATATAAGCTCTTAAACCTGCCCGAGGAACTCTACACCCCGATTTTCGCCATGTCCAGAATCGTCGGTTGGTCGGCGCACAGGCTCGAAGAAATTGTCAATGCAGGCAAGATAATCAGACCTGCCTACGAAAATGTTTGCAAACATACAAATTACATACCATTGGAAGAGAGGAATTAACAAATGAAATTTTTATGGCAATTATCTGCAATACGAAACCCGTTTCTAAATGCGGTATTCAGATTTTTCAGCTCATTCGGAGAAGAAACCGTATTGATAGTGGTGCTTTGCTTTATCTATTGGTGTTACAACAAAAATTTGGCATATAAAATAGGTTTGTCATATTTTATATCAGCACTTACGGTAAATATACTCAAAATCACATTCAGAGTGCCTCGCCCTTGGATTTTGGATCCGGACTTCACTCCGCTTGACGGTGCAACCGAAACAGCTACCAGCTATTCGTTCCCCAGCGGACACACACAAACAGCCTCTTCCATTTATCTGCCGATAGCACTAAGCACAAAAAAAACTTGGATAAAAGCCGCCATGTGCCTGCTCACCATGGGAGTTGCCTTTGCCAGAATGTATTTGGGCGTGCATACACCTGCCGATGTAATCACAGCGCTGATCATCGGGCTTATCATATCTCAGTTCGTTTGTTCGCTCACATCAAAACAAAATAAAACCAATAGCCTCATTTTGATAGTAATATCCATTGCCATGGCTGTGGGAGCAAGCATATATGCTTTAATTCTAAACAACAGCGGAATACTTCCCATAGATTACGCAGAAGATATTATTAAAGTCGCAGGTTCTGCGTGTGCGTTCGCTATCGGCTTTTATGTGGAAACAAAATACATAAATTTCGACGAAACATACGGCAGCGTTATCATGCACACAGTTAAGCTTATTTTGGGTATTGCAGTCGTTGTGCTTCTTAAAATAGGGCTTAAACCTATATTAGGGACATCACTTCTTGCTTGTTTTGGCAGATATTTCATTATGATAATCTGGGTAATGATAATCTATCCGGCAATTATCAAAAAATACATACGAAAAAAAGAAAGCAAATAGTAATGAACGAAGAAACTCTATCAAATATAAAAATGCTCCTTTGCGCCTTTTTGTGGAGCATTGCGGGCATATTCATAAAACAGATAAATTGGAATTCGGTAGTTATTGCAGGAGCAAGAAGCCTCTTTGCCGCAATAATAATTTACTTATTCATGGCAAAATCGCATTACAAAATAAGAACCGATAAGAAATCACTCACTACGGGAATATTTTTGTGCCTGACATTTATATTGTTCGTCAGTTCCAACAAAATGACTACAGCAGCCAATGCCATAGTTTTGCAATCGGCATCTCCTGTTTTTATATTGATTTTTTCGTATCTTTTCTTTAAGCAAAAGATGCATAAAGCAGATATTATAGCGGTTATTGCCACCCTAATGGGAATATCGCTGTTTTTCTTCGATAAGCTTGGAGGAGGGAAACTCTCCGGAAATATTCTAGGACTTTTCTCAGCGGTAACGCTGGCACTTATGTACACCTCATTGGGAAATTGCACCGAAGAAGAACGCATGAACGGCATATTCTGGGGCAATGCATTCACTGCATTGGTGGGGCTTCCGTTTATGCTGTTTACCGAAAATGTCATTACTCCCACCTCCGTTATATTCATTATCATATTGGGAGTATTTCAGCTCGGCATTCCCTATATTCTCCTTGTTCAGGCATCTCGCAAATGTCCACCGCTGACCTGCTCTCTTTTGGGAATGTTGGAACCATTGCTTAATCCTGTATGGGTATTTATTTTTGACGGAGAAAAACCGGGGGGTATGTCGCTGATAGGTGCGGCAATAGTAATAATAACCATTACCGTTTGGTGCATTGTCAAAGAAAAAATCAAAAACCGAGTTACAGAATCTTAAATTTTATCAATCGGTAAGTAAAGCACCTTGCCGATTGATATGTAAAATTCCACTTTCAACACATGTTTTTTTAATATTCTTAACAAAAGTCTTTGACATTGTGATTTTTTCGTATATAATAATATAGTTAGTCGGGGTGTGGCTCAGCTTGGTAGAGCGCTTGGTTCGGGACCAAGAGGCCGGAGGTTCAAATCCTCTCACTCCGACCATTTATTTGACATTATAAGCAGGGAAACCTGCTTTTTTATTATTTAATAACATGAATTTCAACCGATGAAACAACGTGTCAAATCATCAAGCTTTGCCCATTTTTTATTTTGAAATAAAGTTTAGGATTGGGTGCTTTTTTGTTTTTCAAAAGTCCATAACTTAACTAATCGCTACCACAAATTATTCCTCCGACAAAATTTTTTCTTGACAAATCATACCAATGCTGATATAATCCCAAACAATATACAAAAATGGCTATGATACAAGAAGCCGTTTAATATATTCTGCACAGAGAAGCGGCATTTGGTGAGAGTCGCAGAGAATTGTTTTACGGTTCCGCTTGTTAGCTGCCGGCGATGAGTCGGAAGGGTTCGCCCTTTACAGCGACAAAAAGTGGCAGGCATATATATGCTTGCAATTTGGGTGGCACCACGGGTAATACGCTCCCGTCCCTTTTGGGATGGGAGTTTTTTGTTTTCTCCGTCCCTTAGTAATTTATTAATTTATTTTATTAGGAGGTTCACTATGAACGAATTAAACAGAGTCTACAATTTCTCGGCAGGTCCTTCAATGCTTCCCATTGAAGTGCTTAAAAAAGCGCAAGATGAATTATTGTGCTATCAAAATACGGGAATGTCGGTTATGGAGATGAGTCATCGCTCAGCCGAATTCGAAGCTATTTTGGAAAATGCAAAGGCAAATCTCAAACTTCTTATGCATATCCCCGATAACTACGATATCATCTTCGTGCAAGGCGGAGGCTCTACCCAATTTTCCATGGTTCCGCTCAACTTATTCAACAAAAATAAGCGTGCCGACTTCATCAAAACAGGGCAATGGGCAAAAAAAGCAATGGAAGAAGCAGCTCGCTACGGCAATGTAAGGCTCGTTGCATCATCGGAAGATAAAACATATACCTACATTCCCAAAACAACCAAAGCCGACTTTGACCCCAATGCGGATTATGCATATATTACCTATAACAACACTATCTACGGCACTCATTACACAGCAGCTACTCTGCCCGACACAGGAAATGTTCCTTTAGTTGCCGACATAAGCTCCAATGTATTGGCAGAGAACATAGATGTAACACGTTTTGGGCTTCTCTTTGCAGGGGCTCAGAAAAACATAGGCCCTGCAGGAGTATGCGTGGTAATAATTCGCAAAGATTTAATCGGTAAAGCCATGGACATTACTCCTACCATGCTAAACTACGAAACACATACCAAAAATAACTCCCTTTATAACACCCCTCCCACCTACGGCATATATATCGCAGGTTTGGTATTCGAATGGGTAAAAGAAAAAGGCGGCGTTGACGAAATACAAAAACTAAACGAAGAAAAAGCAAAAATCCTTTACGACTTCCTCGATGAATCGGAATTTTTCCGCGGAACAGTCAATAAAGAGGATCGTTCTTTGATGAATGTGCCGTTCGTACTTCCGAATGACGAATTAAATGCCGACTTTATCAAACAAGCTGCAAACGCAGGATTCGTTAACCTCAAAGGGCACCGCACCGTAGGCGGCATGAGAGCCAGCATCTACAACGCAATGCCCATAGAAGGTGTGCAAAAGCTTGTGGAATTTATGAAAGACTTCCAGCTGAAAAATAAATAGAGTAAAGGAGTAATGATATGTATAACATTTTAACTTTAGATAATATAGCACAAAAAGGACTTGATAAGCTCCCGGCAGAGCAGTTTACCGCCGCTACCAAAATAGATAACCCTCATGCGATTTTAGTCAGAAGCAGTAAAATGCACGAAATGCAATTTGAGGATAATCTCCTTTGCATTGCCCGTGCAGGAGCTGGAACGAATAATATTCCCATTGACAGATGCACTCAAAACGGCATTGCCGTATTCAACACTCCCGGAGCAAATGCCAATGCGGTTAAAGAGCTGAGTCTTGCAGGGCTTATCTTGGCAAGCCGAAAGATAGCTCAAGGTATAATCTGGGCAAAAGGTTTGGAGGGAGATGTAAACGCTCAAGTCGAAAAAGGCAAAAAAGCCTTTGCAGGTCCGGAAATAGCAGGCAAAGTCCTCGGAGTTATCGGGCTTGGAGCAATAGGGGTCATGGTAGCCAATGCAGCATTGGAATTGGGGATGGAAGTCATCGGCTACGACCCCTATCTGAATGTGGAAGGCGCATGGCACTTATCAAGCAGAGTAATAAGAGCAACGGAGCTTGACGAACTTACAGCAAAATGCGACTACATCACCCTGCACCTGCCGGCAAACCAAACAACCGAAAAAATGGTAAATGCCGCATTTATAGCCAAATGCAAGGACAATGTCAGAATCATTAACTACGCAAGGGGTGAGCTTATAAATACAACCGATATCAAAGCCGCCCTCGAATGCGGCAAAGTCGCTGCATATGTAGCAGATTTCCCAACTGTGGAACTACTCGATACACCCAATGCCGTATTCACACCTCACCTCGGAGCGTCCACTCCCGAATCGGAAGAGAACTGTGCTGTAATGGCAGCAAAAGAAGTTTATGATTATCTTCTTTACGGCAATGTAGTAAATTCGGTCAACCTGCCCGAATGTGTTCTCCCCTACACGGGCAAAACAAGAATTGCGGTAATAAACGAAAATATCCCAAACATGGTCGGCACTATAGCCAATGTTTTCGCAAAAGAAGCTGTCAATATCGACAACATGATAAACAAAAGCCGCGGCGAATACGCCTACACACTCATAGATGTGGATAATCTAAACGATAAAACCGAAAAACTGCTCAACGAACTCAATGCAGTAGACGGAATAATAAAAGTAAGAATCATCAAAAGGGGGTAGATATGCCTACAATAAAAGAATTCAAAGCCTACCGCCCGAACACAGGATACGCAGAAAAAATAGCCGAACTCCCCTACGATGTTATGAATGAAGCAGAAGCAAGAAAAATTGCCGAAAATAACCCATACAGCTTTCTATATATAGATCGAGCCGAAATAAATTTTCCCCTCGGCACGAACCCACATGATAAAAAGGTATACGACAAAGCAAATGAAAAACTTAATGAACTCATAGATAACAAAGCTTTAATACAAGATGAAACCCCATGCCTTTATGTATACAGACTTATAAGGGATAACAAAGCACAAACAGGACTTGCCGCTTGCGTAAGCGTGGATGAATACAATAACAACATAATAAAAAAACATGAATTAACCCGAAAAGACAAAGAAGAGGATCGCATCAATCATGTTTTGGCTTGCTCAGCACACACAGGTCCGATATTTATGACCTACCGCCATAACGATACTATAGATGACATCATAAAAAGAGTAACCGAAAATCCTCCCGTATATGATTTCACCAAAAATGATGATACTCGCCACATTATGTGGGTAATTGATGATAACGAAACCATATTAAGGCTCAAAAATGAATTTGCGCTCATCGATAATCTGTACATAGCAGACGGGCATCACAGAAACGCTGCGGCGGCAAAGGCTGCACAAATAAAAAAGGAACAAAACCCTCTTCATAATGCCAATGAAGAATATAATTTTTATCTTGCGGTCATGTTTGCTGAAAATCAGCTCACCATAATGGACTACAACCGCATAGTTAAAGACTTGGCAGGGCTTAGTGCCGAAGAATTTACAAATAAATTAAAAGAGGATTTCACCATTGACGAAGTAAATAATAAAGACGAGGCCAAACCCCAAATGCCGCATACTTTCGGAATGTATCTTAACCATAAATGGTACCGCCTCAGTGCCAAGGCTTTTGACGAAACCGATGTAATCGAAAAATTAGATGTGTCGCTGCTGCAAAGAAAGGTTTTAACACCCATTTTGAAAATCGATGATGTTACCAAAGACAAACGCATTGACTTCATCGGAGGCATACGAGGTCTTAAAGAGCTTGAAAACAAAGTTGATTCGGGCGAATTTGCCGTGGCATTTGCCCTTTACCCAACCAATATAAATGAGCTGCTCGAAGTTGCAGATGCGGGCAAGATTATGCCACCGAAATCGACATGGTTTGAACCTAAGCTTTTGAGCGGGCTTTTGGTGCATGGGTTTTAATTAACAGTTTGTTCCAAAACAATCCTAAATTAATATAATCCGATTATCTTTTGATAATCGGATTATTTACTACTCTCCTATATTCTCCTGAATATTTTGTTCTTTCAACTCAGCAAAGTACATATCAAGGTATATTTTATGAGCCACGGTAATAATAGTATTACGAAGCATTTCTTTTTCTTTGGTATTTACACTGCTCACATTATCCAAAGTTTCTTTTATCCCGAAAACATATTGCAAAACATTGGTAAATTCCAACCTAAAATAATCGTATGCCCGTTTGCTCGAATAAGTCTGCTTTTGAAGCCTGAAAAACAAATCCAAATCTTCCATGGAAAGCACACTTTTGGCAACCGCAATAAAAATAAGATATGCTATCTGCTCTCGGCTGTATTGTTTTTTAACGGGGTTTGTAATCAGCTTCTTTTTAACATAGTTGCTTATCATGGAGCCTGTTAAGGTTATACTCTCAAACGGAGCTAAAAACTCAGCTATATACTTTACCACCTGCTCAAGATAAAAACCCACATCGGGGATATCTTCGTAGCGAGGCAGCTCAAAATTTTTAATTGCTTCGGTAATTCTTGTGTCCTGTATGTTTTCCATAGTTCATCTTCCCAATAAATATATTTTACACTAAAAAAATAACATAGTCAATCAAAACCGATAATGAGTTTTTTAAAAACCGTTGACATGGTAGGTGAATTTTAGTAAAATATAATAAATTCGTTACTTTTGAAAGGAGTACGACAATGGAGTACAGAATCGTAGCAGATTCATCATCAAATGTGTTTGATTTTGAAGATATAGACTATATAAATGTGCCTTTAAAAATAATAACAAAAGAAAAAGAGTATATTGATACCCCCGATTTAGATGTGGCAGGTATGGTAGAGAACTTACAGCATACCCAAGGGCCTTCGTCAACCTCATGCCCAAACGCTTATGAATGGAAAAATGCTTTCACAGGTGCCGACAATGTATTTGCCCTCACCATCACAAGCAATCTTTCCGGCAGCCACTCAGCAGCAGTTCAGGCAAGGGACGATTTATTAAGCGAAAACCCAAATACCAATATATGCGTTATCGATACTTTATCCACAGGTCCGGAAATGCGACTTATAATGGAAAAGTTAAGGGAATATATTAAATTGGGTGAAAGTTTTGCTTCCATAAAAGAAAAAATTAGCGAATACCAAAAACATACTCATTTGTTATTCAGCCTGCAGTCACTGACTAACCTCGCCCGTAACGGCAGAGTCAGCATGACGGTTGCCAAATTGGCAGGAGCGCTCAATATCCAACTCGTGGCAAAAGCCAGCGACGAAGGTACTATTGAGCCAATCCATAAAATACACGGCGAAAAAAGAGTATTGAAAACATTACTCTCCGAAATGAAACACTCAGGCTTCAAAGGCGGTAAAGTGAGAATAGCCCATGTATTCAATCTCGATTATGCAAACAAACTCAAAGATATGGTATTGGAAGAATTCCCCAAAGCCGACATCTTAATAGAATCATGCAGCGCACTTTGCAGTTACTACGCTGAAAAAGGCGGGCTTTTAGTCGGATTTTCAGACTTATAATGTAATAAAATTTTCGTAAACTTGTGTGGGTTCTCCCACACTTTTTTTGTAGAAGATTCCCACATCTCTTTTTTCGTGGGTTTCCCCACAATACCGCTGACTTCTTCAGCGTATATGGAGGGCATGGAGTATCCCACAAAAAAAAGGGCAGTGGGCTCATCTCCCACAACCCTCACTGATATATTGCCGTTAAAGCGGATGGAACAGCGGCACCAACACGATTATGGCAATATATGTTATCAAGCTCAGTGGCCAACCGTATTTTAGGTAGTCGGTAAATTTATATCCTGCGCTCATCGTCATTCCCACGAATCCGTTTGCCAAAGGTGTTGCAAATGTAAAGCCTGCTCCGCAGGTTATGCCTATGGCAAATGTAAGTGGGTTGAGTCCCATGGCAGTTGCCGTTAATATGGCAGGGGGCAGCATGATTACTATAGTAGTAAGGTTCGCAATAAACTGACTCAGAACCATACTTATAAGCACCATTGCCGCAAAGAACAAAAACGGTGATGAAACATTCGAGAACATATTAAGGAAGAAATCAGCAATGAGCTGCGAACCTCCGCTGACATTCAGCCCACGTGCCAATCCCAAACAGCAGCTGAGCCAAATGGTAACATTCCAATCCACTCCGCTGTAGGCTTGTTTGTGGGTAATAACCTTGGTTGCCACGCATAATATAGCACCTATCGTTGCGGCAATACCGGGTTCGGTAAGCCCTGTAAAAAACAAAACGATTACCAAGGCGAATATGCCCATTACGATATACGCTTTCTTTTTTTCTATGTCAGCATTAAGGTCCATATTCATATCCATATTAGAGCTGCTTTCATCACGACCTCCCCATATTTTCTTGCCCATGGGATAGCCGATAAATGTTACATACAATATGGCGATTATGCTCATTATTATACATTCTCCGCTCATTGTAAACATTTCTATGGATTGTCCGGTCAATTCGTTCAATATGCCCGTAGCTGTCAACTGACCCGAACAACCGACCAAAGTGATGCCACCTCCGAAAATAGTTCCTATTGCCACGGGAAGTGCAATGTTTTTCATCTTCATGTTTTTATCAACTGCCACTACCCCATTGCATACGGCTATCATAAGTGCGATAACTGCTGTATTCGTCAAAAATGCACTCAATACTGCCGAAAAAGTTGTGGAAATCAATATCAATCTGCGTTCGTCATTACCCGAGAGCTTAACGACCGCTTTGCCTATCATGGCGGCTGCCCCCGAAACAAACATTGCTTCGCTTACAATGCTGATGCTGAATAAAAGCAATATCGTATCGCTTGTAAAACCGTTAAGCACATCACTTAAAGAACAAACATCAAATAAAACCATCAAAACACAGCCGAGCATAGCGGTTATGGAGGTGGGAAGCATTTCCGTAACAAACAATACAACGCATATACCCATTATAATTAAGCTTAATACTGCATTATTCATTTAAAACTCCTGATAGTAAAAATATACAAAACAAATCAATTTAAATTCAATTTTATGCTTATGAAAAATTCCCGTGCAATCCCGAAAGATTGCTCGGGAATCAATTTCAGAGTGGCTTATCTGAATAATCTCATCATCAATGAGAATACCTGATCTTCATACTCCTGAATTTTTTTTGCCGCTTCAATATCCACAATTTCAGGATGATTTGCAAGGTATTCATCCCATGTTACATAGTTTTTAGTTTTGAATTCCATACTATATCCTCCTCAAATTAATATTTAGCATTATCTCTTACATATTCGCCCAATACGATAGCGTTTTCGGCAATCGGTTCTGCAAGTGAGAACAATCCCTTATCGAAGCCGAACATATATCCGCCACCCGGAGCAAGAATATCAATGAGTTCTTTTGCTTTGTCAATTACCTGCTCTTTAGTGCCGTATTGGAGAGTATTGATTGGGTAGAAACCGTAGATAATATGTGTGCTGCCTTTAGGTGTGCTTTCCGTAAAGAGTTTTTTAATATATTCGGGATCACCGTATTCAAACTGATAACGGATACTTCCCTCAAATTCATTAAGCAGTTCCATATGGCGCATCCAGTTATCTTCAACGAACAAATCAACACCATGACCGTATTTAACCAAGCCCTTCATAACTTTCTGCATTGACGGGAACCAGAATTCTTCAAAGTGTTTATTATTTAAAAAGCTTCCCATATGAAGAGGTATTGAAATACGATAGTATGACGGTAACGCTTCTGGGTTTGTTCCCAAGCCTTCTCTTAACATAAGAGGTACTAATGCTTCGCATGCTTCTTTTACCTTATCGGGGCATCTTCTCATATCTTTGTTGATATTCGAAAAGCTTCTTAAAAAGTCTGCCAAATAATCGAAAGGAGCTGTGGAACGGCCGCCTGCCGAACGAGGGAAACCGTATTTTTCGTTTATCTTTGCCGAAATAGCACCTACCATAGCCATATGCTCAGCATTTGCCTTTACTGCTTCAGCCATAACCATAGCTCTTCTGCCCGGTGTGGTGTCGAGGGCTCTGTAGAGTCTGGGCATGAGATTTTCCATCATAAAACTCATAGGATCTTTGATAAATTCATCATATTCTTCTACTTCGAGAGAGTGTACCTCGGGGTGTTGCATAACACCGGTTGCACTCATATTGATGCATTTTGCATCGAGTATTTGATAAAGTATAGGCAAACGCAATGCGCCCGTGCCTGTCGGAGTGTCGGAATAAAAATCTCCATTTACCCTATCGAGAATATCAAACCAATATTGAGGCTCCCAATAAAGATCTCTCATTGTTTTGCCCTGAGGTGTTACCCCTTTTTCTATTGCATAAGCTATTGATGCTTCGAAAGCAGGACCGAATGAATAAGGAATTCTTGAGGGGATTTGCCCCGAATAGATTTTTTCGTTTATCTCAAATCTTTCTTCGCTGAGCTGTTTTAAATCAGTCATCTGTAGTTAAACCTCCATAATTATCTTTGTTGCCCGGCGACAACATTTCTAAATTATTTAGCTGCGTTTGCTTCCATGATTTCTTTAACGCGTTTTTCGCTCAAAGGATAAGCGATAGTGCAAATGAGTCCGATAAGTGCAAATGCTGCAGGACCGAATGTCATAATATTGAACATACCTGTTTGCATTGCGGGTGTAACTGCTGCGGATGCATCATAACCGATAGATGCAAGGAGGAATCCCGAAATGCCTCCGAGGAGCCATACACCGATTTTGATGGGGAGTGTGTAAAGGCCCATAATGAATGCACGAGCTTCTTTGCCTGTTTTATATTTGCCGTATTCTACACAATCGCCGAACATAGCCGGACCGCATGATGCGATACCTGCAAAGAAGAAGAAACCAATGCCCATAATAATGAGGAACAAGGTGGTGTTGGTGGCTGCTAAAAGTCTTGCCAACATCAAAGCTACTATCATAGCTGTAAAGCCGAACATATATGAGTTCTTTTTACCGAGCTTTTTACGAAGGAACTGACCGATAACCAATGAACCTGCTAATGTGAAGATTGCGATTATGGTTGCGAATCTCGGCTGGAGGGTAAGGTCCTGAGCTACGATGGTAAAGTAATAAACAATAAATCCGTTAAACAAGTTTTGTGTGAGTGTTTTACAAGTTTCGGCTACAAGCATGAGCATGAGAGGCGGATTTTTGAAAATCTGCTCTGCCATTTCTTTACCGGATAATCTGACTTTCTTGGATGTTTCGTCCATACCTGTGCCGGGAAGGTCGTAAGGCTTAGATGTAACGAAAAGGAGTAATTGCAATACTACATATACAACCATGAATACCACTACTGCGATAAAGAAGCCCTTTTGAGTTGTTTCCGTTTTTGAGTTGGCACCGCTTGCCAAAAGAAGAAGAGGAAGGAATGTTGAGTTGAATACAACACCTGCTATTGAAGCAAATTGTGCTTTTCTGGCTGAAAGCTGAGCTCTCTCTTCGGCAGTTTTGCCGATAGTATTCAAAAGAGCCATCTGAGCTGTTCTTCCGAAGTTAAAAAATCCGAAGAACAATACATAGCATATGCAGGCGATAACCACTTTACCGTTTCCAGAACCGATGCCGGAATACTGGATAATACCGATTATTGCCGCAAGCGGACACATAACGCCGACCCATGAACGGCATTTGCCCCATTTGAGAACAACTTTCTCTTCGACAACGCTCGAAAGCAGGATGGTAACAATGTCAAATACTCTTGTTATCAATAAAACCGAGCCCATTGTTGCTGCCGAGAGCATTAATACATTTGTCAAATAAAACGGGAAATACTGTGTGCCTATGCTTGCTACCAACAAAGCACCGATTTCCGAGAGTCCGAATGTCCAAATAACCAGCTGACTTAAGCCTTTTTTGTTTGTGTTTTCTGTCATTTTTGAATCCTCCTTTTATTATTTTGCCGCCGGACAAACTGAGAAATTTATTTAAACTGAACGATAAATGTATACTTT
>CAZXWI010000026.1:0-18319 GCA_964644555.1 uncultured Lachnospiraceae bacterium
TCATCCATATCAACCGTAATGTCGATATATGCGTCAGGCTTTTTTCTAACCAACTGAACAACCGTCTCAACATGCTCCGTATGCGGGAACATATCCACAGTGCATACTTTTTTTACCTCATATCCTGCTTCCAAAAAAGCGGGCAAATCGTTAATCAGAGACTGAGCTTTGCAGCTGACATATATAAATGTATCGGGGTTAAAGCCGATTATTTTTTGAGCTGCCTTGGGGTTAATGCCGGCTCGAGGGGGGTCCAAAATAATTATATCTGCGGATAAATTCAGATTATCGACTTCCTTTAACACATCTCCGCTTATAAAAGTGCAGTTTGTTATATTATTAAGCTGTGCGTTTACCGTAGCTGCCTTTGCCGCTTCGTCAACAAGCTCTATGCCGTATACCGACTTTGCACCCTTTGACACTATCTGCGCAATAGTTCCCGTGCCGCAATACAAATCGAATATGGACTTATCCGATGTATCACCGCAATATTCTCTTACTTTTTCGTATAATTTTTCTGCTCCCCTTGTATTCGTTTGGAAGAACGAAAACGGAGTTATTTTAAATTTCAATCCGCAAAGACTTTCTGTTATAAAATCGTTTTTATAAAGAAGCTTTGTACTCTGCGCAATAACAGCATCCGCAAACGAATCATTGATCGTGTGCATTATTCCGGCAATCTCACATTCAAGATTTAAGCTTAAAAGCATATCCACAAACTCTTCTTCATTGAGCTTATTCTCGGAAGTAGTTACCAAATTTATTAAAATTTTGTTTTCATATACACTGTGTCGCAAAACCAAATGGCGTAAAAATCCGGTTTTGCTCATCTTGTTATAAAAAGTTGTGCCGTTTAATCTGAAATAATTTTCGCATGCCTCGTTTATAACATTAAAATCATTCGGAGATATCATGCAGTTTTTTACCGAAACAATGCTGTGATGTTTGCCTTTTTCATGCATACCCAGTGTCAAACAGCCGTCTTTGACTTCATCTCCGAATGAAAATTCCATCTTGTTGCGGTAATGATATTCACTTGGCGAGCAGACGATATCCTCAAATTCTTCGTAAGGTATCTGTGCTTTGTCAAAAAGAGACTTAACATAATTTTGCTTTAACTCCAACTGTTTTTCGTAGGAAATATTCCCTGCAGAACACCCTCCGCATTTGCCGAAATCTTTACAAAGTCCCTTGGTTTCGTATTCGGCAGGCTCAAGCACCTCACTTAATACCGCATCAATTCTGTTATTTTTTATCTTTTTGATTCTGACAACAGCCTTTTCTCCTGCCCATCCGCCGCTTATTATTACTCTTTTGTCCTCATAATAAGCAAGACTTTTAGACATGGAAATATTTTCTATTATATCTACCGTGATAAGTTCTTTTTTCTTCAATTCATTACTCCGTATATTATTTATATGATACCTTATTATAATATGAATGTTTTGATTTACATCGTTTATTTGTTCATTTCGTTTCGGATTATATGCACATTTGTATTTATATCGATGCGGCTTTTAGAAAATAAGTCATCGGCATCACCGCTGAATTTCAAATATTCTTTGTAATCATGCTTATAAAAATATAGTATCATGTTTAGTATATCATCGCCGTTATACTGCAACTTCTTCGTAAAACTTGTCAAATTTTCATCAAAATATTTTTCGAGTTCTTTTTCCAAGTCTTCTTCATCGCCTTTATTAACCGTAAGTTCTATATCTTTCAGCTCCTTTATTTCGCAGTAAATGTCTACATCATAACAAAAATTCAAATCTTCTTTTCTGTTTAGTTTGGCAATACTGTTTACTACAGTAAGTGAACAATACTTCGTATCGAAAAACACTGCCTCGGAACGATTGGTGATAAGTTTATACAGTGCTTCGTCTTTTTCATCGTATATATTTGAAAGGACTTCATTTTTAATTACACCTATCCCCTGATAAGTCAAACGATCATCAGTAAACTCCAATCTGGGAAGTGCAAATGTATCGTAATCATTGGTTATATCCACATATTCCACAACCAGCATCTCTCTCGGAGGGTACTTTAACACCACGGTATTCAAAAATTCATTCGTCGCTTTATCGTCATCATTTATTTGGGATAGTAATTTACCGTTTTCATCATCTATCATAAATATGCTCACAAAATGATTAAACCTGCTGTTTCGCTTGGTAAAGCCGATGAAATTCTCGTAGTTCTCGGCTTTTGTCAAGAATTTCTCATTAAGGAAAACAGTTTTCAAATGCCCTAAAAACACCTTCATTCCCAGCTTATTTTCTGCCTTGTTCACACATTCGGTTATGGTGTTGCCGCTTGCCGATACGCTTTTAAATGAAGATATGGAAGAATCACTTTGTTTGTAGGACGAAATAAAATCCACCGATATTTGATTGTCCTTGTAATCAACAACCATCAAATTTACAATGTATAATTCATTTAATGATGCGCTTTGCGGATCTGCGAAGTAATCCCCCAGTAATGCGATTACCAATATGGCGATAATTATTTTTTTACTCATAATCGACTTTACCTCTTTTTAACAAATGTGCTGCATAGATAAAAAACGGTATCAGCATATGATTAGCGCTCAAATTTACGGAATCCACAAAACGGTATATGATAACTCCCACAGTCTGTTCGTTAAAGATAAGCGTAAGTAACAAAACTGCCAATATAGCACATATAAAACCGATTTTTTTATTATTTACACCGCAAAACATCGCATTTGCAGCCTCTTTCAAGCTTCTTAACTGAACAGCTTGGTAAAGGTATATCATCAAAAAAACATTTCCGAGCAAAATAAGCTCGTATCTTTCCACAAAAATATTTTTAGCATTGTCGCTTTGAACTATCGACATTGCAGGGAAAACATAAAAAGAGCAGAAATCATGCCCCAACACGGAATAGCACAACACATAAAATATGCTATATATCAAAAACACCCCAAAGCAAATATAAGCAAAGTCTTTGTAAACTCTTTTTTCGTTTTCGTAATAGTCACTAACATACGGAATGATGTAGACTAAGCTAAGCGATGAGGAAAACATATACGAACTCATGTCATAGAACGAACTTATATAATCCGAAATCTTTGATGTAAACATTGGCAGCATATTCTCAAAATTGCACGCACGAAAACAAAGCAGTACCAAGATTAAAAAATTTAAAACAATAACTCCGACACTTATCTGAGCCAAATTTCCCAAGGTGCGTATCCTTTTTAATACCAAAAAAAGTACGCACAACAAAAAAATTGATTCCACGTATATAAGAGGCATTTCGGGCAAAATGTAAAAGCAGACCTGTTCGCTTATAAGCCTTAGACTGTATGAAATTAGTAAAACAAAATTGAGCATGAATATAACATTGATAATTACGGCGATTTTCTTCGGAAAAATAATGCGAAGTATCTCATAAAATGTTTTACCCTTATAATATGACATCAATTTAAAAAACGCACACTGCCCTAAATATGATACGACTGTTACCAAAATCAAAGGAATAATGCCGTCGGAATTCACCTTTGAACTTAATTTAGCCGGGTATGTGAGAAAATTCAAGGCTAAAAAAGCAATAAAGAACAATCGCTTAAACTGCTTATATGTTATTGTAGAACACATACTTCACTCCTTTATCTGCACATTTTTCAGCCCTATCTCGCTGTCCACATACGGGTATAAATACTCTATACCGTAAGTATTCATATCGCACAAAATCACGGCACATATCACAGATGCAATAAATATGCCGAAAAAACCTCCGAGCATAGCCGCAAACATGAACACGAATTTTAACAATCGGATACTTAACGACATCGAGTAATTCGGTATAACGAATACCAAAATAGCAGTCATTGACACGATGATATTCACCATCAAATTTACTATATGTGCCTCGGAAAGAGCCTGCCCCAAAATTATTGTACCGACTATTCCTACGGTAAAGCTTATGTTTGAGGGTAGCCTCAAACTCGCCTCCAAAATTATCTCAAAGAATATCTCCAGAAGCATTATCTCCCAAAATGCATTGAATGGCACCTGCCTGCGATAATCCATAATAAACGATACGATTCTATCAGAAACGAAATCGGGATTATAATCAACTATTGCAATATACATTGCAGGCAAGAGCAGTGTAAAGACGAGTGAAGCAAACCTCAATATATGAAAAAAAATGCGTTTGTAATCGCTTTCGTAAAAATCTTCGCTTGATGATAGCATACTTTTAAAAAGACCGGGCAAAATTATGGCAAATGGAGTTCCGTCCACAATTATCACTACCCTGCCCTGTAAAAGTGCACTGCATACATCATCGGTTCGCTCCGTAGCTTCCATTTGCGTAAAAAATGTATTTTTTCTTCGTTCGATAACATTTTGGATAAAGCCGGATGCCAAAGCACTCTTTAGTTCAACGCTGTCTAAACTGTAGAGTATTCTTTCCAATATATCTTCGTTGACTATCCCCTGAATGTAGCAAACAGCCACATGAGTATTGGATACACTGCCGATTGTCTTATCCATAATCTTAAGGTCTTTATTGAGAATTTTACTTCGTATCAAAACGGTGTTATCCCTAAGGCTTTCATTAAACGCATCTTTCGGACCACGCACATTTCGTTTGCTGTCGGATTGGGATATGCTTCTCTTGGCAGGCTTCTTACACGAAACGGCAATGAAGCCCTCCATACCATTAACCAAAAGCGCACAATCACCGAATGAAATGCAATCGAATATTTCATCAAAGTCTTTTCCGATGCGAACACCGCCTGCGGTAATCGAGCTTTGAGTGAGAAGTTTCGATATATTGCCGCTACCTGCCAATATAACAGAAATTGCCGATAAGTTTATCAGCTTTTCAATCACATTTTCGGCAATAAACACACCATCGCATAAGCCGTCAAGATAAACAACACAGCATCGATATGATTTTAAATGCGCAATATTAAAACTACGCATAACTAAATCCGAACAGTTTGCAAATTCGTTTTTTATAATTTTTTCGTTGTATTTAATGTTTTTCGTTATTTTTTCCATACTTCACCCAATTGATTTTATTTTGAACATATGGGGAGATTATATACATAAATTATTATTGGGCATCACCACAATCAGCTTTTTCAAACTTTGTTTGCGGATATATTTATGGTTAACAACATATCCTCATTTTGCAAACAAAGCGTATCGCTTTTTCTAAAACTGTTCTCGTTTTCACTCATTTTCTCCTTCCATAACCATTGTCCAACATTTTTTACAATTCGACCCTGCACAATCGATTTTTAAAGCATATATATATTTCACACACAATTCGCCATATATCTCTAAAGCTAAAACAGAGTTCGGAAATTTCTCAAGAAAATCTTCTTTGTATGTTTTTGGTTTGCTTATAGCCCAACAACTCGGTGTATCTTCGTTAAATATGCAGCTTGCTATTTCGGCAGCGGATAATTCACATTCATGGCATCCCACTTTTCGTTTGAAAAATTCTTGTAATTCATAAAGTGTTGTTTCGTGTGTTATTTCAAAATTGCTCATTTTTTCATCTTTCTGCTCGTTGGTGTGGATTTCTTCCACCCCTTTACAATCCAAATGATTACAAAAATGTAAAATGCAATTTCCGCAAGATTTAAAATAATAGATAATGTATGCATTTTCTTTTTTCCTTTCTCTTAAATTTATATTGACAATGAGATTAAAATCGTTTATCCTCTGTGTGAGGGGTTTCCCCCTCACTGCTCAAGAAGTTTGTTGATTAATTCAATCAATACTTCAATGAGCTTAATGAGTGAAGTAATCAAGATGATTTTTTCAACGCGTTCATCTTGGTTACTTTTTTTGATTTTTTTACTCATTGGTCTAACCTCCGATTGTGGTATGATTTAGTTAATAAAAACTATGGTTGTATTGACATACAGAAATTTCTGTATGTCAATACATATTTACAGATTTTTCTGTATTTTTTATTCATGAGGTACTATTATGCAAAATGAATTAACATCTTCTTTAATAAAAAATCTCTGTAAACAACAAAAAATCACAATTAAATCAATGCTTGAAGAATGCGATATAAATCGAAACTTCATATATGATTTAGAAAAAAATCCGTTGCTCCCGCTTGCGATAAGATTGAACGAATCGCCGACTACCTCAACTGTTCCGTTGACTACCTCCTTGGGCGTACTGACAATCCCGAAATTAATAAATAAATTGTTGAGAGGGAGGCATTGTCAAGGATTATGTTAGCAATTCTTGACAAATTTCTATTCTTATCACTAATATACTACAAGAATAGAAATTGAAATTTTGAATTGTTTTTGCATATTAGGAGGCGGTGGGTTAGTTTACTTTTGGAGATAAATAAAAAAAGAGTACGGAGTATTTCGTGCCCTTTTTTACTTTTTATTTGTTCGTATATCGGCTCGAATCAATTCTTTAATGTAAAATGTTTTATTCTCTTGCATGCTTAAATGTTCTAAAATATCGGAATGTTTTATTTAATTAAATCCTCAACGCTGCTATCTAAAGCCTTAGATAGCTTCAGTGCCATTTTAAGCGTAATATTTTCAATGTTACATTCTCCCGTTTTCATACTTTCGAATTGTCCTTAACGGCACACCTGAAAGGTCTGAAAGAGCTTGTTGTGTTAGTCCTCTTTCTATGCGTAACTCTTTTAGCATGGTTTTATTCATTCCTTTGTATTCTTCTTGCCATAAAATATTTAATGTCTTATAATCAATTTGAGCTTAGGCGGTGGCAAGTCCACCGTTCCCTCATTAGTTTTAGGTGAGTTGTTATTTTAACAACTCTTTTATTTATTATGTACGAAAGAGACATTCCCGATTTTAGAAGCGTGGATGGGCTTTACAACCAAAGCTACGATTACCCACCGAAAGAAATAATATCGCATAGCTTTTTTTGAAAAGAACCCAAAGGAATTTTGCAAATTTTATAAAGAAAAAATGATGTACCCTAACGCAAAACCGAACCCTGCCCACTTAAAGCTTGCACAGCTTGAAAAGAAGATTGATGAGTTATTGGAGTTTGTGAAAGCGTTTGCGAAAGAGTATGAAGTGAGAGCGAAATAATTTGATACTAATTAATCGTTATTTGGCAAGTAATACGCAACTTTGAAAATTAAAAAACCTTGAAATTATAGGATTTTTTAGGGGTTGCAGTGTGGGGTAAAGTATTGTATAATAATACAAATATGAGAGGTAACTATGAAATATTACAGCACGAGAAATAAAAAGAATTTACAAACTTCTGCATTTGCGATTTTAAACGGTCTTTCCGATGAGGGCGGCTTATTCGTTCCTGAATCATTGGAAGAAATCCGTTTTGACATAAATGATTTTGTGGGCAAACCATATACCTACATAGCAAAAAAAGTCATAAGTTCTTTCTTTTCAGATTTACCATACAAAAAAATAGAATCAGCCGTTATGGGTGCATATTCATCGGATAACTTCACATCAGAGGATATATTCCCCGTACATTCATTTGATAATATGAGTTTTTTGAATCTAACCACGGGCAATACTCTTGCATTCAAAGATGCGGCACTTAGCATCTTGCCCTACTTAATGCAAATATCCAAAGAATCTTTACACGATGAAACAAAAACTCTCATACTTACCGCCACATCGGGAGATACAGGCAAAGCCGCAATGGAAGGCTTTAAAAACGCAGAAAATATAGATTTAATCGTATTTTACCCCTATGGAGGTGTTTCACCTTTCCAATTAAAGCAAATGCTCACCACCGGAGCTGCTAACGAAAAAGCATATGCCGTAAAAGGTAATTTTGATGATGCACAGAGCGCTGTAAAAGTAATATTCAACGATACCAAATTTAAAGACGAAATTGCAAAACAGAATATACATTTCTCCTCCGCAAACTCAATAAATGTCGGAAGGCTCATTCCGCAAATCGTATACTACTACCATGCGTATGCAAAACTTGTGGAAAATTCCGTCATTAAAGCTTTTGATAAAATAAATATCGTTGTTCCCACAGGCAACTTCGGTAATATATTAGCGGCTTATTATGCATACAAAACAGGGCTTCCGGTAAATAAATTCATATGCGCTTCCAACGAAAATAATGTTTTGACCGACTTTTTCAATACCGGAGTATACAACAAAAACCGTGAGTTCAAAAAAACGATTTCGCCATCAATGGATATTTTGATTTCCAGCAATCTCGAAAGACTCATTTTCGAAATTACCGATAGAAACGATGAAACCACAAACGAACTAATGAAGAAGCTTTCATCATCCGGCATATATGAAATCGATAATAATTGCGAAATACTAAATAATTTCTTCGCATATTTTGCCACCGAAACCGAAATACAAGAGGAAATCAAAAATATACTCACACAATACAATTATCTTATTGACCCACATACAGCCACGGCTACATCGGCTTATAAAAAATATGTAAAAGACAATTCGGATAATTGCCATACCTTGATTGCCTCAACGGCAAGCCCATACAAATTTGTCGATACAGTGTTATTATCTCTCGGAGAAAAATGTTTACCCGACTCGGATAAATTTTCAAGGCTTAGCGAAATATCAAATACACCCATTCCGATTCAAATAACAAAAACACTTAATTGCCAATCAACCGACGAAACAATAATCGAAGTAGACCACATGAAAGAAGAAATAGTAAAATTTGAAACGAGGTAGCGTTATGTACAAAATAATATCTCCTGCAACAAGCGCAAACATGGCAGCCGGCTTTGATTCGTTCGGTGTATGCTTTAACATGGAAAATGAGCTTACTTTCGAAGAATTTGACGGTGCTATAGTAATAAACAACCATGCAGACACTTTCAGAAACAAGGAAAATCTTATAGCAAAAAGCTTTTATAAAGCATCCGAAATTTTAGGATACAACCCCAAAGGAGTAAAAATAGATGTAAAATCGGGAATACCCGTTTCCAGAGGGTTAGGCAGCAGTGCATCTTGTATTACAGCAGGAGTAACCGCAGCTTATCTTTTATCAAAAAACAAAGTTAATAAAAGCGAAATTTTCGAAATATCCACTCAAATCGAAGGACATCCCGACAATGTAGCACCGAACTTATTCGGAGGTGCAAGCATATCCTACACGGATAAGGGCAAATATAAAACAGCCAAATTCGGAATTTCTGACAAATTCAGCTTCATAACACTCATACCGCAATATAAATTATCTACACAAAAGGCAAGAAGCGTTCTGCCCGAAGAATATAGCGCAAAGGACTGTGTATTTAATATTTCACACGCAAGCATAATGGTTTTGGCTCTCATCAGCGGAAATGAATCGCTTCTTCGTGATGCTCTGTCCGACAAGCTTCATCAGCCCTACAGAGCGCCGCTCATCGAAAACTATGACAAAATAGTAAAAATATGTAAAAACAGCGGTGCACTCGGCTGTTACCTCAGTGGAGCAGGTCCGACAATGGTTGCCGTAGCAAGTAATGACAAGGTTTTACCCAAAATCAAGAAAGAACTTCTCGATAATAAGATTTCGCTTGATATTCGCCTTAACAAAATAAACCCAAAAGGGCTTGAGTATTTCGAAGTATAACAGCAGTATTATTAACAATCAAAAAATACACAAAAGGAGAGATTCAGCTATCTCTCCTTTTTACATTCTCATTTTTATATAGCAACCCATGCTTAACGCAATGCCATATAAATACTCCCTGCGAAATAGGCGTTCTGAATATAAATTCCCATTCGGGATATTGCTTTTTGATAATCATGCAGTCGGTAGTTAAAAACGCTCCGAATGTGATGTAGTGTTCTCTGTGCATTTCGTGCTTAGATGTTATTACAAATTCATTATCGGAAATTTCAACGGGAAAGATCTCTTCATCATCCGATTCATGTAAGACTTCGGGCTTACGTTTTTTGCCGCAACAAAAAATATCGGTTTCGGTCATTGCAGTAATAATATTTCCGCATTCGGGGCAAATGTAAAACTTCATTTTGCGCATATTACCGTTTAATTTATCGTTTTCATTTAATTCACCCGACAGTAACTTTTCCATATTCACACCGAATATTTGCGACAAATTTTTTAACAACTCCACATCGGGGCAGCCGACTCCCCTCTCCCATTTCGAAACGGTTTTATCACTTATATGCATCATATTCGCAAGCTGCAATTGAGTCAAATTATTCTCTTTACGAAGCTTTGTAATAAGTCTTCCGATTTTAGTATTATCCATAAAGGTTATCTCCTTTCGAATCAAATTATAAATTATTACCAAAAAATATTCAATAAACGCTTCGTAGAGTTTCAGCATATAAAAAACGACAGAATAATTCTGCCGTTTTAATTACGTAACTACATTTCTTCGGGCGCTTCCACACCCAAAACATCAAGTGCGCTTTTAAGCACATATCTGCAAGCTTTAACCAAATCAAGTCTTGCATTCATAAGAGAAGTATCCTCGTTTTTAACTCTGCATACATTGTAGAAGCTGTGGAACAACGATGCCAAATCATACGCATATTTCGTAATTTTCGACGGATCGTATTCGCTTGCCGCATTGAGAATTTCTTTTGAGAAATCCGTCATTTTCATAATAAGTGCAAGTTCCGTTTTGTCGGTCAATTTATTATAATCAGCCTGGCAATCGGCATATTCCACATTTCGTAGTATCGAGCAAATTCGAGCATGTGCGTATTGCACATAGAATACAGGGTTGTCGTTGGATTCTTTTACCGCCAAATCCAAATCAAATTCAAGATGTGAGCTGGGGGTAGTGGAGTTGAAAATAAATCTAACTGCATCTCTTTTTACTTCCGAAAGCAATTCGTCCAATGTTACCATATCGCCTCTTCGCTTTGAAATTCTGACAGATTCATTTCCTTTTACCAAATGCACAAGCTGCATCAAAATAATTTCCAATCTCTCGGGCTTCACCCCTGCTGCCTTGAGAGCCATCTTCAAACGGTGTACATGGCCGTGGTGATCCGCACCCCAAACATTTACCGCCATATCGAATTTTCGCTCAACCAGCTTATTCAAATGATATGCTATATCGGCGGCGTAATAAGTGGGAATGCCGTTTGCTCTAATCAAAACCTCGTCTTTTTCGCAGTCGTAATCCGTTGCCTTAAACCATACGGCGCCGTCTTTTTCATATACTGCGTCATTATTTCTAAGAAGTTCTATAGCCTTATTAACATCTCCACTTTCATGAAGAGCCGATTCTTTAAACCATACATCGTAATTTATGCCGTAGTTTTCCAAAACCGTATGCAAATTGTCGATATTGTTATTAAGCGCAAATGCCGTGAGCTTTTCGGTAACTTCGTCTTTAGTCCA
This sequence comes from uncultured Lachnospiraceae bacterium, assembly GCA_964644555.1. Taxonomy (GTDB): domain Bacteria; phylum Bacillota; class Clostridia; order Eubacteriales; family Anaerofustaceae; genus RUG14186. The sequence goes on from CAZXWI010000026.1 coordinate 11,334, forward strand.
ATTTACGCTATCGGGGTATTTCTCTTTGAAATCCACAGCCGCAAGTCTTATATCATCACCCAAGTATGCGTTTTCGGGCATTTCGTAATCGGGATTTTCAATTTGGCAAAATCTTGCGTATAATGATTCACCGAACTTAACTATCTGGTTTCCGGCATCGTTAAGATAAAATTCTTTTGTAACATTCCAACCGGCTTTTTTGTAAATATTTGCTATAACATCGCCGATTGCTCCGCCCCTTGCATTTCCTATGTGCAAAGGACCTGTCGGGTTGGCACTGACGAATTCGACATTTATCGACTTCGGTTCATCACAAATTACCGAACCGTAGTTTTCTTTTTTGTCGAGGATTTCGCCAAGTTCGCAATACAACCAACTCTTTGAAATATAAAAGTTAATAAAACCCGGTCCTGCTATTTCAACCTTATCTACCATATCCGATTTCGGAAGCTCGGCTATAATCAAATCGGCAAGCGCTCTCGGATTCATAGAGAATGCTTTACTAAGCTTCATTGCGCTGTTGGTTGACAAATCTCCGAACTTCTTATCCTTAGGTTCTTCGAGTTCCACCGAAAAATTATCGGGAATAGTTATTGATTTTGTTTGACATAATACATCTATCGCATTTTTGATATCTATGGATACCAATCTTTCAAGTTCTGATTTTCCGTTAAGCATAATTATTTTTTGAATTTAAGTTCCTTTCGTGTATTATATCTTTCAAATCCCAAATTTATCAATTCGGTGATTAAATCTTTATATTCTATTCCGCTTGCCGCCCAGAGTTTGGAATACATACTTATGTTAGTAAATCCGGGAAGCGTATTAATTTCGTTGAGCATTATTTTTCCGTCGTCTTTAGTAAGGAAAAAGTCTATTCTCGACAGTCCGCTGCAGCCCAAAACATTAAATGCTTTAGTTGCGTATTCCTTGATACTCTTCGTTTTTTCTTCGTCAATAGGTGCGGGAATGATTATTTTGGAGCTGTCGCCTGTAAGATATTTTGCTTCGTAATCATAAAATTCGTTACATGGCACTATCATACCGGGGCAAGACATCTTTACATCATCATTGCCGAGTGAGGCAATCTCTATTTCGTATGCATCAACGAATTCTTCTACCAATATCTTCGTATCGTATTTAGCGGCATCATTAAGAGCAAACATCAATTCTTGTTTATTATGAGCTTTATTAATACCTACGCTTGAACCCATGTTAGCAGGTTTAACGAATACAGGATAAACAAATTTTTCTTCTACTTCGGCTACTGCATTTTCAATATCGCTTATAATGTTACCCTTAAACAAAGTAATGCCTTTTGCCACAGGAATACCCACACTTTCGAAAAGGCGCTTTGCGATATCTTTGTCCATTGCCGCCGATGAAGCCAATACGCCACATCCGACATAAGCTTTATCAAGCATTTCAAACAATCCTTGTATGGTGCCGTCCTCACCGAATGTGCCGTGAAGAACAGGAAATAAGATATCGGTTGAAGTAAATGCTTCATCTTCGGTAAAGGAGAAATTCCTTTTATTGTGTATCTCATCTTCTTCCCATGTATCGTCCTTGATTTGATTGGCATCACCCGTAAAAATGCTCCACACACCCTCACGATCTATGCCTATTAGGGTAACATCGAATTTGGTTCTGTCAATGGAAGTTATTACATTGTAAGCAGACATAAGCGACACATCATGCTCACCGCTTTTGCCTCCGAAAATTATACCGACATTAATTTTGTTTTCCATAATTTCTTTTATTTGTAAGTATGTTTTACAATAAGCTCCTTTTTTAAATCATACAATTTATCCGATAAATCTACATGATATTCATCAGGTTTAACAAACCTTAAATTTTCTTCCCAGAACAATTCTCGCTGTTTTTTGTGATACTCGGCTATTTCTTTTACGCTCTTCGGTTCGTAACAAAGTTCTCCGTCTTTGTAAATACATTCGAGAAGTTCTTGCGTATGGAAATCACTCAATACCCTTTGCTTATATGTAAATAACGGATGATAAACTTTTATGGCTTTACCTTGCTGTATTTCTTCATCATCTAAGGTGATAAGATCCACTAAAGCTTTATTTGTTTTATTACTTATCAAACGCACTATTTTCTTGTAGCCGGGGTTGGTGATTTTTATTGGGTCATCAGAAATCTTTATCTTATGATGTTCATTTCCGTCTTTGTCTATAAGTATCGAGAGCTTATAGACTCCTCCGAGAGCAGGGCAATCGTATGCGGTTATCATTTTTGTGCCGACTCCCCACATATCTATTTTTGCACCCTGTGCTTTCAAATCGGCAATCATATATTCGTCCAAGTCATTTGATGCCGATATTACAGCTTTGTGTAAACCGTGTGCATCAAAAGCGGCTCTTACTTCTTTTGACAAATATGCCAAGTCCCCCGAATCAAGCCTTATGCCGTATATGCCGTTTAATTTATTTTCATCTCTGAGTTTTTCAAATAATTTAATAGCATTGGGAAGTCCGCTGTTAAGCGTATCGTATGTATCAAGTAAAAGCACTACATTATCGGGGTTAAACTGTGCGAATTTCTCAAATGCTTCATATTCGCTTTCAAAACTCATTACATAAGCGTGCGACATAGTGCCTTTTGACACACAGTCAAATCTGTATTCGGCCTCCACATCGCTCGTTCCACTGCAACCGCCTATCATTGCAGCTCTTGCGGCAAACAATCCTGCTTCAGTGCCGTGGGCTCTTCTCATACCGAAATCCAAAACGCTGTCGCCTTTAGCCGCAGCACATACCCTTGAAGCTTTTGTGGCAATGAGGGACTCATGATTTACTATTGCCAAAAGCGCCGTTTCTACTATATGCGCCTGAGCCATAGGTGCTTTTACCCTTACCAAAGGCTCCTGCGGGAAAACAATGCTACCTTCCGCTACCGCATAAATATCACCTGTAAATTTAAAATTTCGTAAAAATTCCAAATATTCTTCGCATAATTCCGGATGATTTTTTCTAAGGAGTTCCACATCTTCTTCCGAAAAATGCAGACTTTCGATATACTCGACTATCTGCTCCGTACCTGCAAAAACCGTATATCCGCCTTCAAACGGATTTTTGCGAATAAATACATCAAAAACGCCTACATTATCCTCCATGCCGCATTGATAATACACATTGCCGACACTAAGCTGATAATAATCGGTTGCGAGGTTAAGTTTTCTTTCTTTCAAATTGTCCACCTCATTTCATTTTCTTTGACATATTATTATATCACATATGCAATTAAATATAAAGTAAAACCCAACAGTGCAACCCTTTTTATTTAAAATTATATTGACAAACAATTTATATATCTACTAAAACGCCCCATACATAAAAAAAGAACCTTACCAAAACAATTTTTGATAACGATTCGCAAATGGTGACGCTGACCGGGCTTGAACCGATGACCTCTACCGTGTCAAGGTAGCGCTCTTCCAGCTGAGCTACAGCGTCAACAAGTAGTATTGTAATACAAAATCGGTTAATTACCAAACATTTTTTTCACTTTTTAAGTTTTATTAAAGCTTCGTATTCTAAAATAGCAATGTAAATTATTTTCCCCTCTTAATTTTAATAAATATGCCGAAATAAGAACCTCTTAAATGAGGTTCTTATTATTTTGTTCATTGTCCTCCTCTCATTTAAAAAATCTGTACTGCTGCTATAACATAAAATAAAGTTTGCAAAAGCTCAATTTAATTCATTTGATATATTTCTATTTAAGTATATTTCACCGAGAATTGCCAAAAATATTTTCGGAGGCAAAACTATGTATAAAAGAGTAGAAATATGCGGTGTATCAACTTCATCGCTTCCTAAAAAGACTCCGGTGGAAATAGAAATGATGATAACTCGGCTGAAAAACGGCGATTACTCAGTAAAAGACGATTTTGTAAAGGCAAATCTGAGGCTCGTACTCAGCATTGTGCAAAAATTCGCATCGAATAAAGAAAATATAGATGATATTTTCCAAATAGGCTGTATAGGACTTTTGAAAGCAATAGATAATTTCGATTTAAAATATAATGTCAAATTCTCCACTTATGCAGTACCTATGATCGAGGGAGAAATCAAACGCTATCTCAGGGATTCGGGCATGATACAAATCAGCCGTTCCGTTAAAGATGTAGCTTATAAGGCGTTGAAAGTAAAGGAGCAAATGCAAAACGAAAACTTGCAAAATTCGCAAATCGCAAAGATACTTGGCATTGATACGATTCTTGTTGACGAAGCAATGCGAGCCATATGCGAACCATGTTCTTTAAGCGAAACTTTATATCAATCCGACAATAGCGAAGTTTGCATTATGAATCAAATCAAAGACGAAAAAAATACCGAAGAAAATTGGATAGAGAATATTGCTCTCACCCAAGCCTTCAAATATCTATCGCCAAAAGAAAAGCAAATAATAAATATGCGATACTACAAAGGAATAACCCAGTCCAAAGTTGCCGATAAAATAGGTATCTCTCAAGCGCAAGTATCCAGAATAGAAAAAACAGCTCTTGAAAACATAAAAAGCAGGTTATACGGCTGAAAATAAGATAATTTATCATTTAAAATACTATGAAAAAAGCCCAATTAATTATATAATTCATGGTATGAAATGCCCAAAATGTAATTGTATAGAAAGTAAAGTACTGGATTCCAGACCATATGATGATTACGCAACGATAAAGCGAAGAAGAGAATGTGTAGAATGTAAATACAGATTTACTACCTACGAAAGAACCGAAACATTATCGCTGTCGGTAATCAAAAAAGACAATACAAGAGAAGAATATGACCGCACCAAAATCATCAAAGGAATCATGAAAGCCTGCGAAAAAAGACCGATTTCGATGCAGCAAATAGAGGATGTAACTTCCGATATAGAATCGGATCTTTTTTCGACAACACAAAGCGAGATTACTTCAGATGAAATAGGTGAACTCGTAATGAACAAACTAAAGGACCTCGACGAAATTGCATATGTCAGATTCGCCTCAGTATACAGACAATTTAAAGATGTGAATACATTCATGGACGAACTTGAAAAAATACTAAAAGAAAGAAAGTAATATAACATATAAAACAGCATATTATTAAATATGCTGTTTTATTTTTACAATGTAAAGGCGGGCTTAAAATGAAAGAAAAAATCACATCTCATTTTGTTATCAATGCCGATAAATACATACTATCGCTTTTTGGCTTTACTCTCGGAATATTATCAGGATTCCTGATTGTATATATCATGAAAGAGGACAAATTGTCGGAACTGACAACATATGTAAATTCATATATGAGTTCATTTGCTTTTGAAGAATCGGATTCAAAACAAATACTTATCGGACTTATGAAAGAAACTCTTTTGATTTTTCTGTCCATATATTTATTGGCATTTACAAATATAGGAAAATACATAGCCTTTTTATTTATAATTCTTAAAGGATTTACTTTCGGTTTTACTTCGTGCGTTTTTATTGAAGCATACCTTATCAAAGGTTTTTTATTCAATATATATGTATTATTCCCTCCCCTTATATTCGAAATAATATCTTCTTCATTTTTATGTTCGTGCATATGCGCTTTATCAAATACGAAATCGAGCTTTCGAAGTATCAAATCAGTGGGTGCGTTTTCGATTTTGGTTTTTATATCAATCGCAGTATATTTTATCGGCATACTCTACGAAGCCTACATCAGTCCTCGTTTGATAATCGGTATTGCACGAAATATGGTATAATAAAAATATAGGGGGCATATATGAACAAAAGAGTTATTTTAATCGTACTGGACAGTGTCGGCATAGGCCAAATGCCCGATGCTGCAAATTATGGAGACTTCGAAGCCGACACACTGGGAAAGCTTTATAAAAATATTTCGGGCTTTCGCCTACCGAATATGGAAAAAATGGGACTTTCGTATATTGACGGAGTTGATTATATTCCCAAAATCACTCATCCTACTTCTTCATACGCTAAAATGGCAGAAAAAAGCTTAGGTAAAGATACCACCACAGGACATTGGGAAATGACAGGGCTAATAAGCGAAAAGCCTTTCAATGTATATCCAAACGGCTTTGATGATGAAATAATGAATGAGTTTAAGTCGATCACCGGTTATGATTTTTTGTGCAACAAACCCTACAGCGGCACTGAAGTCATAAAAGACTACGGCATGGACCATATTAAAACAAAAAAGCTCATAGTATATACTTCTGCGGACAGCGTATTTCAAATTGCAGCACATGAAGGTATTATTCCGCTTAATGAATTATATGATATATGCACAAAAACAAGAGCAATGCTCAACAAGTACAACATTGGCAGAGTTATTGCACGACCATTCATAGGCGATAATCCAAAAAACTTTGTTCGTACTCCAAACAGAAAAGATTTCTCTCTAAAGCCTTTTGCCCCTACGGTTTTGGACAAACTGAATACTCATGGCATTCCCGTAATCGGAATAGGTAAAATAAGCGATATCTTTGCAAACTGCGGCATATCAGAAAGCATTCATACAAGTTCCAATAAAGAAGGAATAGACGAAATCATAGACATGATGAAATCCACTTCCAACGGACTTATTTTTGCAAATTTGGTGGACTTTGATATGCTTTACGGGCATCGTAACGACCCGATAGGATACTCGGATGCCTTAAAATATTTCGACTTGCGATTAGATGAAATACTTTCGCTTTGTAAAGAAGATGATATTTTGATAATTACGGCAGATCACGGCTGCGACCCTCACTTTACCCAAAGCACCGATCATACAAGGGAATATGTTCCGTTATTGGTATATTCAAAGAAGGCAAAAAGTGTAAATTTGGGAATACGAACTTCCTTTTGCGATGTAGGAGCAAGTATTGCGGAGTATTTTGACTTGGAAATGCAAGAAAACGGAAAGAGTTTTTTAAATGAAATAATGTAATAAATATATACCTTTGTAAATATATTTAAATATAACTTACGGAGG
>CAZXWI010000027.1:0-18287 GCA_964644555.1 uncultured Lachnospiraceae bacterium
ATAAAGCAGCACTCGGTTTTAATCCCGAATACGGATTTTTATTCAGCACATATTATAAATCTGCGGTGGATACCCTTTTGCGGAAGATTGTCAAAGAGGCTTTAACCAAAAAATCGCATTATCAAACAAATGAAAATATTGACGATAGCCTTTATGTTTGGAATAAAATAAAAACCGAACATATAGAAGAATCTCCCGAGCGATATATGATGAGGCAGGAGTCCACAAGGCATTTGCAGGAGAAAATAGAAAATTGCTTGTCTTACCTTGAAAGAACTTGCTTGATTTTGTACATAAAAGGATTATCTTATAGCGAAATAGCAAAAAAGATGGGAATTCCAACTAAAAGAGTGGATAATGCACTTTGCCGAGTTAAGAATAAATTGGCTAAGTACCTTGATATAGAGGAAGTTTTGGAGGTTCTTAGGATGTGGAACGAAAAATAATTATCCATATCCCGAAAGACTCAATGCCGAAATGGTGAGATTTATCAATAAGCAAAACTTGCCTATTCGGCAAGGTTAATTATTCTTGGGAATAATAAAAATTTTCTACTGTATTTTACAGCCTTTTGTTGTATAATTATTATGTATTAAAAATATAGCGAGGTATGAAATGAAAAGTTTTGCTGTATTGACAAGCGGAGGAGATTCTCCGGGAATGAATGCGGCGCTTAGAGCCGTAGTAAGAAGCTGTGTATATAATAATGTAAGAATATACGGTATTGATCATGGTTATAAGGGTATATTTGATGGCCAAATACATGAGATGAATCGATATTCCGTAGCAGATATAATCCATAAAGGAGGAACGGTTCTTTATACCGACCGCTGTAAGGAAATGACTGCGGAGGGCGGAGCGAAAAGAGCCGCCGAACTCCTCAGCGGATACGGCATAGACGGGCTTATCGCAATAGGCGGTGACGGTACCTACAAAGGGGCATGGGCTTTGTCGGAATACGGCATTAATGTGATGACAATTCCCGGCACTATCGATAACGATATTCCCTGCACGGATTATTGCATAGGTTATGATACCGCACTCAATACCGCAGTTGAAGCAATAGGCAAAATAAGGGATACTTCAAGTTCTCATAACAGAATAAATGTTGTGCAGGTTATGGGGCGTAATTGCGGAAACTTGGCTCTCTATTCTGGGCTTGCCGGAGGAGCGGAGGCGATAGTCGTTCCTGAAATTCCTTTCAGCGCTCATGCAATAGCAGAAAAAATAATGCTCGGTAAAGAAAAGGGCAAGATGCACAGTATCGTTGTTTTTGCCGAGGGGTGCGGCAATGCGGTTGATTTTTGCCATAAGTTGGAAGAAATAACTCAAATTGAAACGAGGGTCACCATTTTGGGATATACTCAAAGAGGAGGTAGCCCCACGGCATTTGATAGAATATTGGCAAGCCGTATGGGGGCTCATGCGGTGGAACTGCTTTTGGCAGGGGAGAAAAACAAAGCCATTTGCTTAAAGGACAACCGTTATATGGGAATGGATCTGAAGCAGGCACTCAGCATGGAATATTCTTTTGACGAAAGCGTATATCAAACTGCAATAGAGTTAAGTATTTAATTAAGGAATATTATATGAGAAAAACCAAGATAGTATGTACAATGGGCCCGTCGACCGATAACGACGAAGTTTTGAAAAATATCCTCCTTTCGGGAATGAATGCCGCAAGATTTAATTTTTCGCACGGTAGCCACGAGGAACATCAAAAAAGAATAGATAATTTAAAGCGTATTGTAGACGATTTAGGCAAAACCATCGCCTTGATATTGGATACCAAAGGTCCGGAAATAAGAATTAAGCAATTTGAAAGCGGAACCGTATTTCTTAAAGAGGGCGAAAGCTTCAGCTTATATTGCAAAGATTACAAAGGAGATGAACACGGAGTCAGTATAACCTACGAAGGGCTTGACGAAAAACTCTCCGTAGGAGATACGGTTCTGATTGACGACGGTTTGATAGAGCTTTGCGTTACCGAAATTTTAAAAGACGAAATAGTAACAAAAGTAATTTCGGGAGGGGAGCTTAAAAATAACAAGAGCATCAATATCCCCGGAGTTGCTGTGCCTCTTCCCGCATTGACCGACAAAGATAAATCGGATCTTCTCTTCGGCATAAAAAACGAAATCGATTTTGTGGCTGCTTCGTTTGTCAGAAGCGGAGATGATGTAGCGCAAATAAGAGAATTTTTGGATTCCAACGGTGGAAACAGAACAAAGATAATCGCCAAGATAGAGAATCGCCAAGGAGTTGATAATATTGATGATATTCTCTTAAAAGCCGACGGAGTTATGGTTGCAAGAGGAGACTTGGGGGTTGAAATTCCTCCCGAAGAAGTCCCGATGGTGCAAAAGAAATTCGTAAAAAAATGTAACGAAGCAGGTAAGCCCGTAATCATTGCAACTCAAATGCTTGACAGCATGATAAGAAACCCACGCCCCACCAGAGCGGAAACAGCCGATGTGGCGAATGCGGTTTTGGACGGAGCCGATGCCGTTATGCTCTCAGGAGAAACTGCAGCAGGCAAATACCCGGTGGAAGCCGTGAAGATGATGGCAAGAATAGCCGAGAGTGCCGAAGAAGAATATTCGAGAAATGTATCGGAATTCTACGGAGATGAATCCATAACCAATATAATCGCTCATGCCACTTGCACCAGCGCAAACCGCCTTGGAGCAAAAGCAATAATAACCCCCACCACATCGGGATACACTCCGAGAATGGTATCAAAGTACAGACCTAATTCGTCAATAATCGCAGTAAGCGTAAATAAATATGTTGTAAGACAGCTTTCGTTGACAAGGGGCGTTATCCCATTGGAACACAAGCATATGCCCGACTTTGAATCCACGGTAAAGGAAAGTATTGCGGTTGCCTCAAAGAACGGTTATGTGAAAAATGATGATTTGGTAATTATTACAAGCGGTCTGCCGGCAGGAGAACAGAAACATACTAACACCGTAAGAGTCGAAATAGTTAATATGAATTAATTTAAAAAGAACATATTGCATGAATTGTATGTGTTTAACATATATAAAAAGATTGCAATATGTTCTTTTTTTATGCTGTTACAGCCTTGGTATGAGGTGGTGGTGATTTAAGGTGGTGTATTTTTGCACTACAAATAAAAAAATCAAAATCAAACATTATTTGCAGATTAATTTAATTAATTTGATTTATGCGTTTTGATTAATGGCATTTTTTAATCCCTTTGGCAAGAATAATCGCTTGACTGAATCCGATTTTACCGATATAATTATATTATGTTAATAATAACATAATACAAAAATAAACTATGTTATTATTCAGACTTAATTTATTTTAAAAATATTATGAAAGGAAATTACAATGAACAAAGGTAATTCAAACAAAACTTTATCATTCGGTGTTACCTACGGTTACGGCTTAGGCGAATTCGGTTATAACTTCTTTATAACATTCCTCGCTTACTACTTAATGGTATTCTTAACAAATATCGCAGGTTTCACAACAGCTCTCGCAGCAACAATTTACACATGCACAAACATCATTAAATGGGTTACAATGCCTATGGCAGGTACTATTATTGATGCTAAACAGCTCAAAGGCGGCAAATATCGTCCTTGGCTTATCATCGGTGCTGCTCTTATGGTAATCGGTGGTACAGTTTGCTTCACAAAGATTATGGAACCGGGCGTTGCTTACGCAGTTGTATACCTTATCTTCTTCTTTATCTGCTACTTAGGATATGGTCTTATGTGGGTTTCTTACAGAGGACTTATGGATCCTATGTGCTCAACACCTGAAGATAAAGTTTCACTTTCAACTGCTTCAGCAGCTATGGGTGCTCTCGCAAGAATCTTCTATGTATTCGGTGCAGTTGGTATCGTTAACATGGTTGCAAATGCAACAGGTTCACAGGCTACAGGTTACTCAGTAGTAGGTGGTCTCTTCACAGTTATCATCCTCATCTGCATGATCGCTGTTTCAGCTATCACAAAGAAATACGACAATGCTGAGAAACAGGCAGTTGCCGCTCAGAAACAGGCTAAAGCTAAACTCTCAGGCAGAGTTATCCTTGACAACATCGCTAACAAACCGATGATCGTATTCATCATTTCAATGCTCTTCAGAATTTCTGTTGTTGCTATCGTTCCGACACTTTTGGTTTACTATGTAAACTTGTACCTTGGCGATCCTACAATCATCACAGGTTACATGATGGCTACATACTTCATCGGATTCATCGGTGCTATGTTCGTTCAGCCTATCACAAACAAATTCGGCAAAAAACCGACATTCATCGTTTCCACATTGTTCTCTGCAGTATGCCTTATTGCTGCTAAATTCATCACAGCTAAAGTTGGATTTATCGTAATCATGTGCGTATGGCAGTTCACAGGTATCTTCGCATCAGCTCTCGTTCCCGCATTCATGGCAGACGTTGCAGAATACGGTATGCTCACAAAGGGTGGCGCAGCAGCAGGCGTTGTATACTCAATCGGTGGTATCGTAACACAGCTCGGTGCTTTCCTCGGTGGTGTTATCGCATCATTCGGTATGGTTGCAGTTGGCTTTGATGCAGCAGCTCCTACAGCTGAAAGCATTCAGGGTATTGCTAACCTTATGACATTCGGTTCAGCAGCAGTTTCTGTAGTTGCAGCACTCGTATTCATTCTCTATCCTCTTACAGAGAAATACATGGCTGATTTAAGAGCAGCAAACGCTCCTAAAGCTGAATAATTAAGAAAATTACAGACTGCCTTTTAATTAAGGCAGTCTTTTTAAATAAGTGAGGTTTTGCAATGGACAATAAAGAAGAAAATCCGTTTTTTACGGCTTTTAGAACAAAACAAGGCAGATTTTTGTTTATTGCCGCTACCGTAATGCTTATAGCCGTAGCACTTATCGGTAAATTCGTACCCGATACGGCTTCCTACAAGCAAATGATTACGATATTCGGCTGTATATTTATGATGGTGTCGGTATCCGAATTTATGAGGCTTGTCGGCGCTATAAATGAGCAGAATAATCAAAACAAAAATAAGAAATAAGCCCGGAGGTGATTCGGTCTTATTTTTTTGATTAAAGGTAGAGCTTTTCACCGATTATTATGTGTTTGTAAGCAGTATACCCTTTTCATAAATACAGTTCTTCTAAAATGATATAGTGTTGAGCCGAGTAATTTGTTCATGAATCCATTTAGAATTCTGCCAATGTTGTTATAATCATTCGTTTTCCCAATGACGTCATTCAAAAAATCGAATATGCCGTATGCGGTAAGGATTGTAGCTTTTTTCATTTGTTATTTCCGTAGTTAAATTTACTCTTGAGGACTTAAACGAAGATGATAGTCGGGTTGTGTAGCTGAAATTGCAGTGTAATTGCAATAAGGATATAAAGTTTTATACAAATCATATATATATGAATCGGATTGTGTGGTAAAATTTTTAAATAATATAATCTATTTTGAGGTGTGTTATGCAAAATGATAATATAAAAGCCAAAGTCGGATATATGTTCTTTGCGTATATCGATAATCCCGATTTGGCATACGATAAAATTATGGGCATCAGCGGCGCAACGAACAATCACGCAGTTTTGGACGATATGAAAACCTGTGTTGATTTCCTTTATGGTGATAATGTTAAGTTCCCGTGCAGAAGATGCGTTTTCGATAATTACGATATCAATGTTCAGGGTGGCGAAGTCAGTGATGGTCATGTGGTTGCATCTGTTTTTGAAAGTGTGGGCATATGCGAAGTTGGGGTGTATTTTACCCTTGAAAATACCAATGTAGACGAACTCGTTTATTTAAGGCAGTTATTTTTATCCCCCACATTCGTTTGCGGTGATAAGAGCATTATGGGCATTGCCGATGATATATTCGCTCCTCTCGGCACCAATTCTTCAAAGGCTCAAATAGGTTATATGGTGGAAATAAACAAGTGGAATGGCTTTGATGAACCGGATAATCTTTTCAGCGCAAATTCCGATAAATTATACGGCGTGCTGACAGGCGATGAAGGATATTCATTCGTGCCGAGTTCCCTTTATGAAACCAGAATGGCGAATAATTGGTCGAGCAGAAATTTCGTAAAGGCTGTGGTGTACCGAAATAATTTCATGCTTATTAATTTTAATAAGGGAGATAAGATTTCGAAATATTATAACAGACAAAATGAGTTCGGCGGCAAATATTACAACGGAGCAAACCCCTATTTCTTTATGGATTGCCAAATTGCGGGAGTAAATCACGGAATGATGCTTTCCTGCGAAACAGGGCTTATTGCCAAAACGATATCCGAAAATGTTTTGGAGAATAAATTTTCTGCCAAGCACAATACTTCCGAAAAGACCCGCCAAGAGATTCAATACACAAAGAGTTTAAGAAAAGAATTGATAATTATATTAAACAAATTGGAAAACATCGTACAAATAGCGGAGCTTGGTGAACTTGATAAACTCGTTATAGACGGGCTTGAAATAACATCTGTTATCGATAAAATGAAGTATTTATTGGAGCTTTTGGAATCCGAACTGGATTTACTATATCAAACCAGCACCAACCGCCTGGTCAATACCTTGACGATTTTAGGCTTAGTTCTCGCATTTTTGCAGCTTGTAGCAGGGATGATATAAGTAAAGAATATGTAAATTATTATACTAAATAAAAAATTGTTGCAATTATTAAAGACGTGTTATTATATAAGTAAATTTAATATTAATAATCTCGAATGCCGTTTGTGGATACTGCTGCATATGAGGTCTTATGTGGGAATACCCCACAATACTGCTGACTTTGTTGATAAATAGGGGGGGTGAGTACCCCCCACTAATCCACACCCATCCTTTGAAAATATTCCTGTGACGATACCCCGCTTTCTCTGTTATACCTCTTTAACAGGTGCAAATCGCTGCCTTTTTTTATTGTGTTTATCCCCTCTTCGCATGAAAGTGAGCAGATAAATCCCAAATCTTTTATGGTTTGTGCGCCTGTTTTGTCGTAATTGCCGAAAGGGTATGTAAAAATAATGCAGTCAATACCGCAATTTTCTTTTAATAAATCCTGCATTTTGGTGATATCGTCACTTATGGCTTCAACATATTCTTCGGTGCTTTCTGTTTCTTTTTTTCGTATTCCCATGCGAGTGTCGGAGTCATGCATATTGTATGAGTGATTGCCTATCTCCACAAGGCACGAGTCGTTTAACTCTTTTATCTGCTCCCATGTGAGGTACGAATAGGCTGTGGCTTGCTCTTCTAGGGAATAATTCTGTGTATAATATCCCACAACGGAGAACACAGCCTTTATACCGTATTCTTTCAAAAGAGGGAAAACATATGCGTAATTATTGTAATACCCATCATCAAATGTGAGAAGTATCGGTTTTTCGGGCAAAATTAAATCATTTTCGGTAAAATTTATTATATCAGCTACCCCTATTGGAGTGTAGCCGCACTCTAGCAGATACTCAATATCTTCCCTCAAAAGTTTAGGTGTTATTACATACTTGCCACTGTATGATTCATCTTCCCTCACCGAATGATACATTATTATCGGCAGAGAATATTCTTTTACTTCACTCGAAACGGGTAATTTTTTGCTCGATGAATTAAAATAACTTGCCAATATTATCGTAAGGACAAAAATCACACCGCCGATTATCAAATTTTTCTTTTTTAAAAACATACTTCACCTAAAACAGCCCATCAAGGGTTTTGAATTCGTACCCTGCATTTCTTACATCTGAAATAAAGTCTTTTAATATTTCGCTGTTTGTCTTGCTCGTTGCATGAAGAAGTATCACGGCTCCGTTGTGCATTCGCTTGTTAAGGGTTGTGAGTGCTTCATCATGGTTTTTTTGGTTGTCATTGTCCCAGTCAAGATATGTAACCGACCAAAGCACGGTTTTATAACCGAGTTCTTTGGCATAAGTTAGGGTAGTTTCGTCAAATCTGCCGGAGGGTGGTCTGTAGTATTTCGAAAGGCTGTAGCCCGTAGTGTCAAGGCATAGCTTTTCAAGATCGGTAAGTTGTGATACAAACTCATCTTTTGTAAGACGAGTTGTGTCGGGGTGAGTCATTGTGTGGCTGCATACCAAATGCCCATCTTCAAACATTCTCTTTGCCAAATCAGGGTATGTGTTAAAATAATTTCCCGTTAGAAAGAATGCGGCTTTTACATTGCTCTGTTTTAATGTGTCCAAAATGATTTCGGTATATCCGTTTTCGTACCCTGCATCGAATGTGAGATAAACAGCATTTGATTCTGCATCGGGGGCTGTGTAGCAAGCATCATAGGTTAGTAAATTTTCGTTTTCGGCATTTCCGATAGGCACTGCGTGTTCTTCCCTATATGACAACCCCCAGTCTATAACATCGCTGTTTACTTTAACTGCGTTACTCTTTAGCACTATTGATATTATTTGAGATAGTATTGCACATAGTAAAACTAGGCAAAGTATATTGTATTTATTTAATCTCCCAATAACTTTTTTTGAGGTTTTCATTTTGTTTTCCTTTCGCATTTTATACCAAATGATATGATATTTCTTAATAAAATATGCCTGCTCGGGAAAACTGATAAAATGAAAACAACATCTTACAAAGGGGTTATTGCATCGATTGTTATGTCGGTGATAATAGGACTTCAATTTTATTTTATCAAAGGCTTAACGAAGATATTTTCAAAGAATCTATTATCATTTATCGCTCTTCGTTTTTTTATTGCTCTTATTGCGATAATCTTTTTTATTCCAAAGAGTGCTTTTAAAAAAGCATTTAATAAAAAGATGATACTTTTTAGTTTGATAGCTCCGTTTTGCAATATTATGGCGCAGACCTACGGAGTAGCGCTTTGCGATGTAACGACCGTTGGCTATGTGAGCAGTATCGGACCTGCAATCACCGTTATGGCAGGGTGGCTCGTTTTAAAAGAAAAGATCAGCAAAAGTCAAATATTATCCCTTGCACTTGTGGTAGCCGGCACGGTTTTGATTGCCTCAAAGGGTGGCAATTCTTCCATTATCGGGCTTGGTTCGCTTCTGATTTTGGCTGCACTCATTTGCCGAAGCATTTATGCCGTGCTGTCGAAAAAACAGTCGGGAAATTATTCTTTCTTAGAGTTGAGTTTTGCTCAAATGCTATGGGGTTTTGTTTGGTTTACGCTTGCCGCTTTGATATTTGAGGGAATTTCGTTTGCCGAAAATTTCGGTAATATATTATCCGAAATCGGTTTTTTTGATATTTTAAGTTTATTTTATGTTTCGGTATGTAGTATTACCATTGTATATATACTCAATAACTACACTATCTCCAAAATAAGTATTCGACTAAGCGGCATTATGAGCAATCTGACTTTTGTAATTACGCTTATAAGCGGAGTCGTTTTGTTAGGCGAAAAGGCCACATTACCTGCTTTGGTGGGTTCAACTCTTATTATTATCGGCATTTGTCTTAATAAAAGTAAATAAAACACTTATTAATTTCGAGTAAATATAATATAATTAAACTATGGAACATACAAATGCTTACGCAAGAATAAAACTCAATAATTTAATAGATAATTTTAAATATGTTAATTCTCTAAACCCCGATAAGACACCTATTTGCATCGTCAAGGCAGATGCTTACGGGCATGGTGCGGGCGAATGTGCAAAGGCTTTGGCATCATGCGGAGTGGAATACTTTGCCGTTGCCAGCCTTGATGAAGCGATAGCTTTGAGAGATTTCGGCATAGATTCTCATATTCTCGTTTTGGGATATATTCCTCTTGATAGAATAGAAGAATCCTTGAAATACAACATCATTTACAGCGTGTATTCTTATTGCTTTGCAAAGAGATTAGATGAGGTATGCCAAAATTTAAATACTACAGCCGATGTTCATATCAAACTCAATACGGGCATGAACCGCCTCGGTTTTTCTCCCGAAAAAGCGGATTTTGTAAATAAAATAAAAAAGGTTCATGAATTATCAAACATAAACATAAAAGGAGTTTTCTCCCATTATTCCACGGCTGATGAAACCGATTTGACATACAGCAGAATGCAAAGACAAATTTTTACAGATGCGGTAAAAAGAATGCAGGATATCGGCATTGATTTTGAACTTATACATATATCGAATTCGGCAGCTTCACTGTGTTTTGATTGCGAGATATCAAATGCCTACAGACCTGGTCTTGTATTGTACGGCATTTCGCCTCTTCCCAATCTGGAAGGGCAAGAACATCTCAAACCCGTTATGGAATTTATGTCAAATGTTGCGAATATATTCGATCTTCCGAAAGGGGCGGATCTCGGTTATGCCAGAAAATACAGGGCATTATCCGATAGAAAAATAGCTGTTGTGTGCGTAGGTTATGCCGACGGTTACCCAAGAATATTATCGAATAAATCAAGCGTGTATATAAACGGCTATAGAGCTAGCGTGGTAGGCAATATCTGCATGGATATGCTCATGGTCGATATTACCGACATAGATAAGGTAAAAGTCGGTGATAAAGTCGAGCTTTTCGGCGATAATATCAGCGCTTGTGAATTGGCGGAACTTTCCGAAACCATTCCTTACGAAATAATGTGTGATGTAAATAAAAGAGTACGCCGAGAATATATTTGGGATAAGGAGATGTAAAAATGAAAAGAGCGATAGTAGGCTGCGGAATCATCAAAAGGGATATTGAGCATTTACTCAATGATTTGCCCTATGAAGCGGATATTTTCTGGCTTGATGAAAAATTACACGAATTTCCCGAAAATCTTAACAAGGTTTTACAGGAAAAAATAGATGAACTCAACGATTATGATGAAATAATTCTGGCTTATATGCTTTGCGGAAATGCTCTTTTGGGCATAAAAAGCAATAATGCCCGTTTAAGATTCATTAAAGGCGATGATTGCATTTGTGCGAATCTGTGCTATAGATCGGATTACGCTGCCCTCAGACGTTCAAGCATTTTTTTAAGCCACGGCTGGCTTTCAACAACACGAAATTCCCTTTCCGAGTACGAAAGAAGCCTTGAAAAGTACGGAGAACGCCGCACCAAATTGATTTACGAAACCATGTATAAGAATTATAAGCATGTGGCATATATGAACTTAGGCGACGCTATCAGCGAAGAGGATAAGCAAAAGGTCGAGCAAATGGCAGGAATAATGAATGTGGAGCCGATATATGTTGACGGTTCGCTGGAGCTATTTAAAGACTTATTTTATCTTAGAGAAAACGATAAAATATGCGTATTGGATATTGGTAAAGAAGTAACAACAGAATTATTTACGGAGAAATAAATATGAAAATCACAGTTGTTGGCCCCGGCCGTTGGGGCTCTTTGATTACATGGTATTTAGATAGGAAAGGGCATGATGTAAAGCTATACGGCATAAAGGATTGCCCTGAAATGGTAAGGTATCGTAAAGAACGCAAAAACGATTATTTGACTCTTCCCGAAAGTGTTAAATTAACTTCGGATTTAGATGATTTAATTGATGCGCAAGTTGTGGTAATATCCATAAATTCGCAAAACTTGCGCGGTTTTATGGACGAAATAAAGCCATACAATTTCAAAGATAAAATTTTTGTGCTTTGCATGAAAGGTATTGACATAGATACAGGTAAGCGCTTATCTGAAATTGCGGAAGAAAATTTATCTCCTCAAAATAAGGTTGCCGTATGGATAGGTCCGGGGCATGTGCAGGAATTTTACAGAGGTGTTCCAAATTGCATGGTTATCGACAGTAATGATAAAAAGGTAAAAGAGTTTTTGGTAAACGAATTTACTTCCGATTTGATTCGTTTCTATTACGGAGAGGATCTCATAGGCAACGAAATAGGTGCTGCCGCTAAAAATGTTATCGGCATTGCCGCAGGTATGCTTGATGCATTGGGGCTTTCAAGCCTTAAAGGTGCTTTGATGTCTCGCGGCACAAGAGAGGTCGCTCGCCTTATCAAAGCAATGGGTGGCAACGAACTTTCCGCTTACGGATTATGCCACTTAGGCGATTACGAGGCAACGGTATTTTCCAAATTCAGCCACAACAGAATGTTCGGTGAATGTTTTGCCCGAAAAGAAGAATTTTCAAGTTTGGCAGAGGGATACTACACGGTAGTTGCTCTTATGAAAATCAGCAAAAAATTAAATGTTGAGCTTCCCATATGCGAAGCCGTATATAAGGTATTGTACGAAGATGCCGATGTTAAAGAAACTTTGGACGGATTATTCCGTAGGGATATTAAGAGCGAATTTAATTAAATTCGCTCTTAATCTTATATATAAACTTTTTAATGTGCAAAGGAGTATATTTTATGAAGTACAAGAATATCAAAGGTACGGGACTCAGCGTTTCTGAATTGTGCTTGGGCACTATGACATTCGGTTCACAGACCGATGAAAAAGAAGCCATTCGAATTATTGAATATGCAGTGGATAACGGAGTAAACTTTTTTGATACCGCTGATATATACAATGGCGGAGAAAGCGAAAAAATACTCGGAAAAGCCACTAAGGCAATAAGGGATAATTTGGTTATTGCAACTAAAGTATGCGGTCCTGTGAAAAAAGCTCCCAATGGGTCAGGACTTGGCAGAAAGCATATTATACAAAATGTTGATGAGAGTTTAAAGCGTTTAAATACGGATTATATTGATATTTTGTATATGCATTTTCCCGATAAGGTTACGCCTTTGGAAGAATGTATAGAAACGATGACGAATTTGGTTCGAAGCGGTAAAATAAGATACTACGGGACAAGCAATTTTTCGGCTTGGCAATGCTGTTCGTTTATACACAGGGCGAAAGAAATGAATGCTGTGCCACCTGTGGTGAGTGAGAGCGTGTATAATATAATAACCCGAAATGTAGAAACCGAAATGATTCCATTTTTAAAGGAATACAATATGGGTATGACTGTATTCAATCCTTTGGCAGGTGGTTTACTTACAGGTAAGCACAGCAGAGAATACGCGGTTGAAAATACAAGATTTTCATTGGAAAAAGGTTACCGAATGAGATATTGGAACGACTTAAACTTGGATGCCGTGGAAAGGCTTCGTGAAATCTCTAGCGAATACGATATCCCGATGACGAAGCTTGCCCTGAAATGGCTTGCAGCAAAGGAATCGGTGGACAGCATTATTTGTGGAGTGAGCAAGTACGAGCATGCCATACAAAACATAGAATATATGGATGAAACCATGCTTTCTTCCGAAGTGATGGCAAAATGTGATGAAGTTTGGGATATGATAAAAGGCAAATCCTTTAATTATTGCAGATAAGTAATAGATTGCATTTTCAATTCTGTTTATTATGTGTATTATGTGTATAACACGCTCATTTCATGGCTAAACTACAATATATTATTTCAGGAGGTTCAGTTATGAAAGATATGAAAAAAATAATGTGTTGTGCAGGCTGCGGGATTTTACTCACATCCATGGTTTGCGCACTTGGTTGTAATTGCGGTAAAAACTCGAAACTAAAAAGAGAATTTACTGATATGGTGGACGATGCGGTAGACGGAGCTATAGCATCCATTACCAATGCAGCCGACAGAATAATGAGTGCAATGAAATAACCCCCTTTTTCTTATTATATTTTACTTTGCTATATATTTTAGCTCTTGAAATTACGAGATAATATGCTAAAATCATATCTATGGAAAGTATTTATCTTGATAATGCGGCAACGACCAAAATATGTGAAGAATCACTCAACGAATTTATAAAATGCGAAAATGAGTTTTACGCCAATGCCTCATCTCTGCATTCAAGGGGGCAGAAAGCTGCGGCAAAAGTGGAAGAAGCAAGGGATATAATTGCTTACAATATAGGAGCATCTCCCGACGAAATATATTTTACCTGCGGCGCTACCGAGGGAAACAATATCTGCCTAAGGGGGTATGCCGGTGCTAATAAAGAAAATTTCAGCATAATAACGAGCGAGGTGGAACATCCTGCGGTTCTAAATACTGTAAAGTATTTATCCGAAAGAAATCACAGAGTCGATTATTTGAAAGTCAATGAAAATTGCGAAATTTCTCTTGATGAATTGGAAAAGGCTTTATCTTTGGGAGAAAAACCATTAGTCAGCATTATGCACACGAATAACGAAGTCGGTACGATAAATCCGGTAAAAAAAATAGCCGAAGTCGTTCACAGATACGGCGGAGTATATCATTGTGATGCAGTGCAGGCAATGGGCAAAATAAAGATAGATGTTAAAGATTTGGGTATAGATATGCTCAGTTCATCCGCTCATAAGTTTCATGGACCGAGAGGTGTAGGTTTTATCTATATTAAAAAAGGTATAAAGGTAAATAATGTAACTTTCGGTGGTTCTCAAGAGCGAGGTATGCGCCCCGGGACCGTAAATACCTCGGCAATATCCGCAATGGCAAAGGCTTTGGAAGTATCTTTCGGTAAAGAAAATGATATTTTGTTTTTACAAAATATGCTTATAGAAAGCATCAAAAAAGAGATACCATGTGCTAGGCTGAATGCCGAGGGAGCCGACAGGATCCCGTGCATAGTCAATTTTTCATTTCAGGGAGTAGACTTTGATAAAATGCTCTACGCTCTTGACAGAGAGGGGCTTTGCGTATCGGCAGGAAGCGCTTGCAGTGCAGGAAGTTTGGAAATATCCCATGTTATAAAGGCAATGGGTGCCGAGAGCTATGGGGCGGCTGTACGCTACAGTTTAAGTCGCTTTACCACACCCGAAGAAATAAACAAAGCAGTTAAAATAACAAAAGAAGTCTATAATAAATTGAGGCGGTAAGTACCGCCTCAATTTTTATAATGATTTTTTCATTAATGCTATTTCGTCTTGTTTCAAAGTTCGTTGATATTTTATAAACATATAAATTTCAGCTCCAACCCATGCCAAAACTTCGGAAGCGAATATTCCGTTTTCGAATCCTGTAAAGCCGACTATCAACCCTATTCCTACCCTTAATACAAATTCTATCGTGCCGGAAACCATGGAAACATATGTATATCCCATGCCCTGAAGAGCTGATTGGTGTACATAAAGTAAATACAATACAGGCAGGCATACGCTCATGCATATCAAAAACAGATATGCGGTGTCCGATGCGGCTAAAGCCGTAATGGGATCATCGGTAGAAATGAAGATCATTGTGATTTCTCTACCGAAAGCTATCATAACCACGGCAATGATCAGTGCCGTAATTATTGAGAGTTTAACAGCCGATTTCATGCCCGATTTTATTCGGTCGTATTTCATGGCTCCGTAGTTTTGCCCCACATATGTCGAAACTGCGTATCCGTAGGATATTGCGGCAATCTCCAAAAGTCCGTAAAGCTTGTTGGTGGCTGTAAAGCCTGCGATAAAGCTCATTGCAAATCCGTTTACTATCGCTTGAACTGCCATCCCTCCAAAAGAAATGATGATGTTTTTAAATGTGATGGGTGCGCCGAGTTTTAATAGGTCACTTTTAGATGAAAAGTCTTTTTTAAAATCGGACTTTCCGGGCTTAATTTCCTCGGAATTGATAAGCTTTAGTATGCATATCATGCAAGCGACACATTGCGCAAAAACCGTAGCGCCTGCGGCTCCCGCAATGCCCCAATCGAAGATAAAGACGGCAACGCAGTCCAAAACAATATTCGTTACGGAGGCGATTATCATTGCCATAAGGGGTGTTTTGCTGTTGCCCACTGCACGTAATACGCTTGATACGTAGTTATAAAAAAATACGGCAATAAGCCCGGAAGCGAGTATCCTCGTATATAATTCTGCCATATGATAAAGCTCATCGGGGACTCTCAATAGCTGCATGAATAAAGGCAACCCAATTTGCGCAACCATAACTACGATAACAGATAAAATAAGCGTCAGCACTGCCGACTGCCCTATTAAATGCTTAACCGCCGATTTATTACCCTCTCCGTATTTTTGCGAAATGCGAACGCAGAAGCCTTGCGAAAAACCTTGTGCAATGCTTAAAAACATCCAGTTCAGCCAGTCCACCGTGCCTATGGCGGCAAGAGCCGTAAGCCCGACTCCTTTGCCCACTATGGCAGTATCGGTAACGGTGTACATTTGCTGAAATATATTCCCCAGCATAAGCGGTAAAGCAAAGCTGAAAAGTATTTTGAGAGGTTTGCCCTCGGTCATATTCGTTGTGTTTTCCATATTAAATACCCGTTAATGTAAAATAGTGCAATAAGTATCAGAATACCAAAAAAACGCTGATTTGTAAATATAAAATCAATTAATTCTCTTTATGATATTACTTTTGAGATTTATATACTCTTTTAGTTTGCCCTTTCCATACTTCGACAAACTTCACATTGAAAATTTCGTATTATTTTGTTCGTAAAAGCATATTTTGAGGTTACGACAAAATGGATAGCGATTCTATTAAGCAGTGCTGTGCTTTCAGCGGACACCGCCCGAAAAATTTGCCATGGGGTTATGATGAATCGGACGAGAGGTGTGTTAACTTAAATCGTATTCTTTACCGATATTGTGTATATCTTATAGAAAATAAAAATGTGAATCATTTTATATCCGGTATGGCGCAAGGGGTGGATATGTATGCGGCAAAAATCGTGCTTGATTTAAAAAAGCACTATAATATCAGCTTGGAATGTGCAATCCCATGCGAAAACCAAAGTAGAAAGTTTTCGAGGCAAGCAAAAGCCGAATACGAAGCAATATTAAACTCTTCCGATATGATCAGCTATATTCGCAAAGAATATACGAAAGACTGCATGATGAAAAGAAATGTATATATGGTGGAGCGTGCCAAATACCTGATTGCCGTGTGTAGCAACAAGGCTTCCGGCACATTAAACACAATAAATTATGCGAAAGAAAAAAATCGCAATATTTTGCTTATAAACCCGAATACTCTCAAATGTTATAAATATGAAAATTAGATTTTATTTTTACTTACCGATTGACAATAAGCTAAGATTAGAGTATTGATAATGCTTTTACAAATTATTTATTATCCCCGCAAATAATACGACATTATCTTCGTTAGTGAGTGCCAAAATAAAGGGGCGGGTTAAGTTAAATTCTATTATTTCTTCCGGCAAAAGCGAGCATCTGGAAATTCCCATCACCGTATACGATGCTGCCCTTATGCCGTTTTCGTCAAGAGTGAGTCTAAATGACTGCAAAGCTTTGTTGATAAATAAGCTGTTCTTTTTGTCAAGTGGCGAAAAATCGGCTTTTGATATATCGAAAATATCACATATTCCCATTGTTTTCAATAAGCTGATGAGGTCATTATCGCAGGATACATCCATTTGAGGAATGCTCATTGATACCTTGCATGAAGAAACATTTTGCCAATCATTGGGCTTTGTTATGATTTTTATAAAATCACCCTTTTGGATAAGCTCCTCTATGTCCTGCTCCTCATTTGGTAAAATAAACCACATATTGCCGTTATTTGATAAGCCTTTCGCAATACAAGCCCCGCCATCGCAATAAAAGATTTCCATGGGAGAAGTCATATGCATAAAAGGAATGAGCGAGTTTTTTACGGTGCCGTAAAATGTTTTATCGGTTGTATTTTCTTTTGGGAATTGTTCATACCAAGCACACGATAAAAATAATGTGCTTATAAGGGCAGCGGCGGTTTGCGAATTAAAATCTATGTTATCAATGCTTTCTTTTAGCATATTTCCCGTTTTGTCATTCAGCCAGTGCTTGATTGCAGATATATAGTCGCTATTATTAAATTCTCCTGCAAAGATATCGCACATATGATCCGATACATTGCTAATGGCATTTTTATCGCATGAAATATCTTTTGTTATCCATAATGAGTTTGCGATATTGCTTTTACATTCATCGTTTTCTTTGTAAAATGAATTGCCGATTTCCTGCGATATTGAACGAATTTCACCTGAAGAATCATTTAACGAATGCAGCGCTTGCAATATTTGATTTTGGGATGTGCCGGCGGTGATTTCTGTAAGCATATTTAATACAAGATAAATATTTGCCACCGAAAAGAGTGCGTTTTCGTCTTTTATTCCGCTAAAAGCAGTTTTGATAAATTCTTTTGTAAATAAATCATACTTTTCTTTATGGTAATCATCAAGGGAAATATTATCGGGTTTTTTAATGCTAATTTCGTTGATACGATAATCTTTATACATAATATATAAGCCTCACTTTAAGTTGAAATCGGTAGTATATACAAATGATAACACAAATACAGCGTTAAAGAGTATAAAAGCCTTGGTAATTAAGCTGATTTCATATATCATATGTGTTGAATATATTAACATATGATTAGAATATATAATAT
>CAZXWI010000028.1:0-18282 GCA_964644555.1 uncultured Lachnospiraceae bacterium
CACATCATTCAATGCGAGCTTTCCGGAATATTCTTTACTTAAATTTTCAATTACTAATTTATTTTCCATATTTTAATTACTGATTTATAATGGTGTTGTTCCATTTTTCGATAAGATCCAATTTTCTATCCAAAGTATCATTGCTCATATCGGCATAATTGATATTTGTCGGATAATTTTCTACTTCGTAAACAACATCTTTGTATACCTGTTCGGGGAAATACAAACGGTTCATTTCCATATTGCATTCCGTTGACAAAAATTCAAATACATCGAGAACTGCTGCGTTATCTTCGTTTTTCTTCAAAATAGCATTACCATATGTTGAGTAAGGTGAACCTTCTTCGAAGAACAAGATATCAAAGTCAGCACCCTCATTTATCTGGGTTACAGCCTGTGCAGTCATTGCAAGACCGATAGCTGCCTCACCTTGCACAAGTGCATTTACAGGGCCTGAACCCGATGAAGTGAACTGCAAAACATTTTCGGAAAGTGCTTTGAAGTAGTTGAGTGCTTCTGTTTCACCCATTGCGTTAACAAGGCTTAAGTAGAACATATAACCTGTTCCCGATGATGCAGGATCCGGCATTGAGATAAGTCCTTTGTATTCGGGCTTTAACAAGTCTTCATAGCTTGTGGGATAATCAAGACCCTTTTCTTGCAATAATCCCTTATTAACTACTACAGCTCCGCCGTTTCTTAATTCCGGAGCGATATATGTGCTTACGAGCATATCATCAAGGAATACCGAGAAATCATGTTTGCCGTCCAAATCAGCTAAAAGACCTGCATTTTCAAGCTGCTGAAGATAGCCGTATTCGATTGACCATACTATATCACATTCGCCCGAACCTTCTTCGGCAAGAAGCTTTGCTGCACAGTTACTTGTGGAAATATATTCGATAACTATGTCGTAATCAGGGAATTTTTCATCCATTTTTTCTTGAATGAAATCCATTCTGTAATCTTCGGCACTTGTATAAATTACAATCTTTTCTTTTGCAGAACCACCGCAGCCTGCAAAGCAACCGAGCATTACAACAGCCAAAAGCAGAATGCATACCGATTTAATACTTTTTTTCATATTACTAACCTCCTATTGTTCGAACATTATAGCAAGAATCGATATAAGTGAACAAACAAATGCTAAAAAGAATATATAATTAACTCCCGTGTTCATTTTAGGGAGCTAACTATATGCATTATGAACTTATTTTTCCTCTTTGTCAAGTATTATGATCTCATCTTCAACTTCTTTTTTGCTATTTTCGTCAATACCGAGCTTTTCAACCACTTTTTTCTTTGCTTTTCTGAAATAAATGGTTACAGCTGCACCCACTGCAATGGCAACGCCTGCCACAGCCTGAATGAGGTATGTGGTGGTTGAGGGGTCAATATAAGCGTTTGCAACCTTAACTACCAGAAGATTTGCGCAAAGTGCAAAATATGCGGCAATTACCAATTTCGATAAAATATTTTTCTTCATTTTTATTCTCCTTTTTTTGCTTTCTTGTTTTGTGCAATTTCAACTAATCTTTTTAATATATAATCAGCACCTACTTCACCACTATGTCCGATGTTAAACACATTCTCTTCTAGCACTTCGGTGATTCTCTTTTCGTAGGCGGAATGATTTTGTATCATTTCTTCTACGGTTTTATCTATATTTACAACCTCGCTCTTTTCAAGCGCATTTCCTATACGGGATCTTAGGGACATTTCCAAAGGAGTAATGCCGATTTTCTCCCAATTTTCGTTAAGTATCTTCTTTTTCGTATTGATGAACAGTGTCGGTCGTTTGGTGGTGTATGAATATTCATAAGCGATTCCCGACCAGTCCGTTATGAGTAAGTCCGATGTAAAGATAGATGAGTTTGATG
Source organism: uncultured Lachnospiraceae bacterium (assembly GCA_964644555.1). Classification (GTDB taxonomy): domain Bacteria; phylum Bacillota; class Clostridia; order Eubacteriales; family Anaerofustaceae; genus RUG14186. The sequence goes on from CAZXWI010000028.1 coordinate 1,881, forward strand.
AAAAGTCTTCTTCTATTTCAAATTCCTCTCCGACTTTATCAGCCCAACGATTTTTGAACGCTTCGAATTTAGCCGTATATCTCTTTATGTACTCCGGATGAGGGCGCACAACGACTTTATATTCATCGCACAAAAGCTTGGAAAGCATTTCATCTATGCAGCTGTCCAAAATATTATCTTCGTTCCAAGTCGGTGCGATAAGAATTCTCTTTCGGTCATTCTCGTCTGTTTTGACTTCTTCGTAGCCTTTGAGCAGATTATCTGTCAAAACATATCCGCACTTAATAAGGTTTTTGGCAGGTAGATTATAAACTTCTTCGGTCTTTCGTATCTCTTCAATCTGCTGAGGACCGACACAGAATATCGTATCGAAGTGATCCATTGAGCCTTCTCTGAATCCGGCATGTACACTCAAAGGGTCATGCGGCACATAAATGTATTCGATATCATCTCTTACATACGAACGCTTTATGTAGAAAGTTTCCAAATCGGGCGTTGTCATTACCACTATATCCGAATCCATTTTCATCATGAGTGTGATAAGTTTTTTCTGCCCAATGTAATACGGTTTAATTCTCGGTTCTGTTTTTGCTTTTTCGAATATGGCATCGTTCGGGTCGTTGGTAACATAGTGAATAACCACATTCGATTTAGCTAAAAGCTCATTGATAAAGTTCTCGAAATATTTCCAGAATCCGCTCTTTTCAGAATAGAACACAATATGCTTATTGGCAACGGAGAAAAATCTCTTGTAATCTTCTTTCTCTCTTCGTGCGTTTTCGTCTTTTGAAAAGAGTCCTTTTTTCGGGGAATCCAGTGATTGTAATTCGTCCAAAGCTTTCTTGCTTTCTTCCAATTTTGCGTAATCGATATATTTTTTCGGATCTATGGCAAAATTGAGTATATACATTTGCACTATGGCAAACAGATTCGATGCTATCCAATAAAGTCCTATCCCTGCAGGCACGAACGCTCCGAGATACAAAGAGAGCAATACGGAAATTATCATCGTTGAGTATTTATTGAGCTTACCCTGTTCCGATTGCAAAACTTGCGAAACATTCTGCGCAGCGCACATAAGCCATGCTGAAAAGCCCGCAAAAACAGGCACTAAATACGATATGCCCTTTGTATAAACGGCTATCCATGACAAATCAAAGCCTAAAAATTTCATTCCTATTTCGGATATCTTATCAATATACCCTACTACATCATAGGCTGAAAATTCGCTTGCCAAAGCCTGAAACGATTGTAAATACTTAGAATTTTGCACCGCATTGACAACAGCCATCTGAACGGAAGATGAGCCTTTGTCGGCTCCGGTGAGAACGCATGTAAGCTCCACAAAAGCATTTGCCAAATCTTTCGGCATATTTACGATATATGTCAAAGGATTATAGATTACTTCCACCAGCCCGAATAAGATAACCAGCTGAATGAGAAGCGGTATTGTGGAAGCAAGGGGACTGTATTTCTCCTTTTTATAAAGCTCCGATGTTTTCTCTGCAATGCCGTCGGCATCACCATAATGATTTACTTTGATAAAATTGATATCGGGCTGCATTTTTATCAGCTTGATACCGTTTTTGTGAACCCAGACCGAGAGCGGCAAAAGCACGACTTTGCTCAGCAGGGTGAATAAAATTATTACCGCACCGTAATTTTTAACTACCATAAAACAAAGTTTTATGACATACGATAAAAGCAGTGCTATAAATTCGGTAATTGCTTGCATTTTTTCTTCTCCGAGTAATTTATATATTTTAATAGAACGAATCTACCATCTGCACGGTTTCGTAGTCTTTATTTTTCATCATTTCATACAATGTATCCTGATTTCCCGTAAATGTGAACACACGATATACATTATATCGTTCTTCGCCATCTCTGCCTACATTCCACTGACCGAGTTCTCCTGCCCAGCCTGTGGACTTATATTCGGCATCGTATGTGTGATATCTGAATGTGCGAGATCTTAATTCGTTTTCTTCCACTTCGTGAACAGTTCTTCCGAAATAAGAGCTGTCCTCTCCGAGAGTTGATATCAATGTGGGCATTAAATCATTGTGCATAATCGGTGATGAATTTATTTGCAATGTGTCGTGGCGTTCATTCGGCTCTTTTATCATAAGCGCAACGAATGGGTTAGCGCCGTCACCGTGGTCGGCGGTTACAACGATAGTTGCGTTATCGTAAACACCCAATTCTTTCATCTCGTTTATGTATTGACTTATTGCGTACAAATACCCTCTTGATTGCGTTACAGGATCGGTTTCTTCACCGGTATATTCAAATACTTCGTTTGTCGAATACGGAACATGAGCTCCAAGCAGGTGGTGCCACGAATAGATATTGTATTCATCGGTTACGCTGAGTCCTTTTGAGAGGTATGCTGCATAAAAATCCGAATCGGCTTTGATTGATTCTATCTCATCGGCAGTATCGTATTTAACGCGTGAGTTAAGTCCATCGGTAGTCAACCATACATATTGCTTAGCGCAAAGCGGAAGTGTTCTGAACAACGACACCTTTATTATCCCTTTTGTCAAATCTTTATCTAAATTAACTCCGTTGCATTCATTGACATTATCTACTTTGCCCAGCATATTTTCCGCATATCCTGCCGAATAATTGGCATCGGCGAAAATATTAACATGATAATCGTTTTCATGCAATGTATCATAAAATGCCGCTGCCTTTTCGCTGTGCCAAGAGCTGTTTAAGTAATCTATTGCAGGAATAGTTCCGTCATGCAGCTCTCCCGTATAAAGAGCAGCCAATGATGGGAAAGTGCTTAAATAGTTTCCCGATGTGTTGTCATAATATGTAAAATCCTTAAATTCGTCATAAGTTTGAGGATATTTTTCAAGGATTTCATCAAGATAATTTTTCGAAAAATAATCCAGTGAAAATACGATTATATTGTCTTTCGAAGAAACTGTATATTGCTGATTGCCGTCAAGGATATACATTTCGTGTGCCTCTTCATGCCCTGTAAGAATAAGAGTTACGCAAGAAATCAGCTGTGAGCCGAAAATGGCAAGTGCCAAAACGAATGCGACTGTTTTGTAGCTTTCCTTTACAAAATGCGATAATACATATTGTGAGAGTATCAAAACCAGCCAGATAATGCCGTTAATGAGCATGTCCGTTTTCATTTCGCTCCAAGGCAGTTCTGTTCCGTCCAATGTGCCAAGGTTATTATTTAAAAACAGCGCTTGGATATATGTTGCCAAAATAAGACCGCATACACCGCACAGGAAAAATTTAAAAACTTTTCCCCTAAACAGCGCCATTACAAGACTTCCGACAACACTCAAAATAAGAGCCAAAGCCAAGAATTGCCATATAAAATCGTTTGCCGTAAATGACAAATACGACTGGTTCCCTTTGACCAAATCAAATGGTGTGAATACCAAATATGTAAATACAAGACAGCTTACGGGCAAAAATGCCTGTTTGAGTCTGGATTTATAAGTATCGCTTTTCATATTGCCTCCGTTTTATAATAAAGCATGTTTATGCCTTAGCCATTAGTCTCGAGCGAAGTTTACACTCCCCTAACCAGCAAGGCACAGTTAGTCAATTTTATGTATATTATACCATGTTATAAGCCTTTGTCTATTCAATAAATTACAATTATTTTGTGTATTCGAAAATATTGTGATGAAACACTCTTCTTAAAACTTTTTATATAAGCAGACATTCCGATATAACATCTTTTTTCGGAATATTAAAAAAAAACACAAAATAAAATACCGATATCATCGGTATTTTATTTAATTAATCTAAATATTTTCATTCATTTCGCATCTATTTATCTTGTTTAAATAGATCAGCTCTAGAAGAAAGAGCGGAAAATACAAATTTTAATGCCATAACCACGATTCCGCATAAAAGCAGAAAACCTCTTACTTTGTACTTTGCTACGGACGGTTTGATGTAATCAAAAATCATTTGTTCTTTATTCATAGGCTTCACCTCCTTTTTTATAAGCATATCACGTATTTTATGCTTTGTCAAATTCGCATATTCCTTTGAAATTCGGGCAAAATACGGTTATGAAAATATATGATAAGAAGAAAAATAAAATAAAGCGAAAGCCTTTGAAGAAACCTACCCGCCTCCAAATGTTTATTCGCCATTTGAGCCATTTGGCAGTTATACGGGGGTGTGCAAAGATAAATTTGAGGTACCGCTGCAGGATGCGGGGGATTTGTAACTGTAATCAAAAAAGGCGTTTAAAACGCCTTTTTTACCCCATCAATATACCATCCCCACCTGATATTCCTCAGGCAATTCTTCTTCTGTAATAAATTTAAAGCCCTCGTCTTTTAATACGGGCAGAAAGTATTCATAAGGAATGACGTCGAATTCGCACCCGTACGCATTATCGCCGAAAAATGCACCCTCTTTTTTCTTAAGATTTAGCCCCCTCGCAAATTTGGTACGATTTGAACAGTCATGCACTAAAATGTTCCAGTTCTCATCATCTGCTTGCTTTAGCATTTTCAAGCTTATTTCTCTACTGTATATCGGAGATATATAGCCCTGGCGTGACATATACAGATTTTCACCGTAGTAATTACATATATTATTCGGGTTCAAATGCAGCTCTGCACAGTTTATAAGATCAAGTCCCGTGGATAAAATTTTATCTTTCTTTTCATTGAATGCATTGTAAAATTCGGGAGTCATTGGTGTTTCTATGCCAACTTTCGGAATGTATTTCTTTGCTATCGCCATATTCTTTATTATCTTATCCGAACAAGTCGTAGCACCCAAATTAAAGCGTAGCTCGTTAAGCCCTGCTTCACCCAATGCTTTAAGATTTTCTTCTGTGGCAAGGGTGCCGTTGGTATACATATGCTGATAAACTCCGGCAGAAGCGAATTTTTTTATCATGGAATAATATACCTCGATTTCCATAAACGGTTCCAAATACACATAAGCTACGGCATTCGGCTTGCCATACACATCAAAGAGCAGATCTAAATCATTTTCACGGAATCTGCCCGAACCAATCTCCCACATCCCTTCGCCTATCGGTTCTTGAAGGTTCAATTCACCATAGTTATAGCAGAATTTACACTCTACATTGCACTTATTGGTTTTTCGTATCGTCGTTAAACCACACCCCGTAAGGCAGCTAATGCACCCTTGGGAGAACTTTGCTTCATCTCCCACAAAATATGTTCGTGATGAAAGGCTCTTAAGGTTTTTTATTTCAGACATAAGTTGTGCATTTTTCGCATCTACAGCTTCCTCTATTTGAGAGAGAACCGCATACACAAGCTCCTGCTGCTTAACCGAGAGATACTCCTCACTCATATATTCCGAGAAAAATTCAAACCACATAAGTGAATCTTTTTTCGATATTTTCATAGTTTATATTTCCTCCAATGCTCCTTACTCTATACTAAAATGCCGTCGCAATGGTCGATTTCGTGCTGTATTATTTGGGCGCTTAGCCCACTGTATGTGCCTACTTTCATTTTGAAATGCTCATTATAATATCTGACTTTTATTTTATCAAAGCGAACCACTTCCGTTACTTGCCCGATTAGAGATAAGCACCCTTCTTTAGTGGGGTATGGGCGCTCCTTATTGATAATTTCGGGATTGAACATAACCATGATTTCGCTCTCATCTTCAAATACAATTATCCTCTTTTTCACCCCTATCATGTTTGCCGCCATTCCGACACAATCACCCTTATGAAAATTAAGGGTGTCTTTCATATCCTGTGCAATCGAAATATCGTCCTTTGTGGCAGGAGTGCTTACTTCGCTCAAAAATTCTCTATTATGGATTATCGGTTTTATCATAGTGCATTTCCTCGCTTGTATTATAGCATAACCGATGCGAATATTAACCCATTAGGAGGATGGTTTGGTAAATTTGTGGGGTATTTTGGGAGGAGTGTCTACGAATTTTCTCCAAGTTTTACCCATAAAACACCATTTTTTCTCCACCCCAAATAAAAACCGCCGAAGTATCCTGCGGCAGTTCTTTATAATTCTTCTATTCTATTGTTTTTTCACTATCTAAGCCACTATCTTCGCCGTTTTTCGGCAAATTTTCGTTCTGCCCCGGTCCCTCGGTAGTGTTGGAGTCTATATTTTTATCCTCCGCCCCACTTATCGTATCCGGCTTGATCGGTTCTCCGGAATTATCATCTGCACCCAAGTCAACATTTGCTTCATTTCCCTCGTTTTCATTTTGGTTTTCACCTTTAGACCCGATCCCTGTGTCATCACTCAGTTCATCCGTCATCAAAAAAGCTCCGCTCACGCTCGGATTCGGTATCTTTATAGCCTCACCCACGCTTAATTCGCTTATTCCGTTATATAGTAAAATATCGTTTCTATCAACGCCGTAATGTTCAGCGAGCATTTCCAAACTTACACCCTCTTCTACCGTATATTCTTCATACGGGCTGACCGAATACAAAATACTTCCGCCATTTCCTACAGCAGCCTCTCCGCTGTAATTTCCCCAGCTATGAGAGAATATTATCTTATCCCCTGATGCCGCCTGTATATACAAGCTGAATTCGCTGCCGCTTGGTATCTCGGTTGTAGCATATATTTTATCGCCAATCGAAATTTTGCAATACCCTTTCTCGGCATTTCCCACAGCGCTTAATTTAAACAAATGCATATCGTTTTCGGCAAGGGGGCAAATGTATTCAACATTTTCATTCACAGCGTTGCAAAGCCCTATTTCATCATCCCCCACACATATCTTTAATTCATAACTTGCCGCTGTTACAGGAGCAACGCTCGAAGTCTGCTCATCTGCAAAATAGGCATATGTTGCAGAACATATCACCGTAAAGCAAATTAATACAGCTAATGCCAAAAGCACAGGTTTCGTTTTAATATCCGCTCTGTTTAATCTATTCGAATTATGTCCTTTCAACTTGCTTTTGTCTTTCAATTAAGCCAATTCCCCTTTCATGCGATAAACCACTGTAAGACTACCAAAAGACATAAGCATCGCTTATGCCCTTTGATAGCCTCTTTGCATTAAGCAAAGAGTGCCAATTATTATCCTGATTTCTTGCTTAAATGTATCGTATGTAGCGCATTATTCGGCTACTACCTGATACCAAGTTGTTCCGTCCACATCGACTTCCACAACTTTATATCCGTCCTCAATCTTTATACCGACTGTGCCGTTCCATCTATCATTATATGCGATCTGCGTAGACGGATCCACATTGTAAAGACCACCCTTAATGATAATCTGTCCGTTCTTACCGTCATAGTTTGCCATATTAAACATCAGATCCCCTGGGGCTTTAATAAATGTACCACCTTCTATGGTAACTTTACCACCCATGTTTACATAAATCAAATGAGTATCGCCTGTAGTTTCATATGTGCCGCCCTTGATAGTAATGTCGGCGCCTTCGCCTGCCCAAATGACAAAACGGTTGCTTTCAACCTTGCTGCCATCTTTACCGTCAAGAATTATTTGATCTGCCATGTTCGGCTGTTTGGTTTTGTTGAATTTTAATGCCGACCAGCCATCCCCGCCTTCTTCGTAAACATCTACGGTTACTTCTTTGTCAAACATCAAAGTATCAAATCCTGCACCTATTGCTTTATTAATGCTCTCATAATCACGGATATCGCAATACGCATACTTGTCATACTCGTTCGTTGTGCTGTCGTATTCATACGGAGCCTGTGATGCATAAACGGTAATTCCGATATTCGAAATGCTAAGACCCATGTATTCGTTTCCTGCATCTTCCGACATATGTGCCGAAATATTGATTACACTTTCTTCCCCTGCTCTAAGCATGTTATCAGTAGGAGCCTTATCAATATTCCATTCCAAAACTTCATTTAATTTGTTTTGGTTTAATCCGGTAATCTCGATTCTGTAGCTGAGTGCCAAATCTCCGTTGTTTTTAATCTTTACAGGCTGAAGATTGTATGTAACACCCGGTTCCCACAAAATAGCTTCGTTTTCATGCCCTGTGGCTTTCTGCCAAGCAAGGGTTTGCCCCTCAAGCGAATTGCCTTCTTCATCAAGCATCTCGATTTTAAGATTTCCTGCTTGAATTGTGTTTACACTTGCTACTGCTTCGTCTGTAAACCATGCGAATGTGCTTCCGAGAAGCATTGCAAAACACAATAAAAGCGTTAGTACGCTTGCAAGAAGAGCTTTCTTTGTTCTTTTGCTTTTCATGTTTCCTCCCAACAATTCTATGTTGTAATTAATTAATGCTTATCCCCAGTTAAGAGGCTAAAGTATTTTTGCCTTTAGGCAATCAAAAGATATAAATAAGCTTTATACCCTTTGATTGCCTCTCCGAAATCGGAGAGCAAACATTATATTACTGATTTTTATTCGTATCCGCCTTGCCAAGTTCTCTGCGAAGCATTTCCAATTCTTTTAGCATTTCTTCGGTTTTCTTTCGCTCGGCAATAAGCTTTTCTTTTTCTGAATTCAGTTCCGCAGTCTTTTCTTTTTTATATTTTTTAAATAAGACTACGCAGTTCACTCCGTTATATCCGATAAGTGCCAAAAACGGTAAGAGTATGCATAATATATACCCTTTTGTCGTTTTCAAAAAAGCGAAAAACTCTCCTGCGTTGGCAATTTTGCCTGTATATTTGCCGAGTATATACGGATATGTTACCACCGTTTCATCATTTATTCCCGTCGTTGTACCGTAGGTTATAAATCCGACTTCGCCGTTTGGATTAACGGTTTTAACTCTGATTTTATGCGTTACGGTTTCTCCGTAATTTGATAAGTTTTGCGAAGTATATGCAATAATATCGCCCTCCGTCAAAGTATTGGGATCAACTGTTTTAACAAAAATTATATCTCCCGCATCAAAATCCGTGGCACTCATTGAATCCGAACGCACTATATAAAATCGGTATCCGAATATACTCCTGTTGTTTTTATCGAATGTAGCCACAGAGAATATCGTAAACACCATAATCACTGCCGTTATTGCCATAACAAGTCTTGCGGCAATCTCTTGAAGCGTTTGCAATGCTCGCTTAAGGTTCTTTTTCTTTACTACACGCTTTCTTTTTATGTATGTCTTAGCCATTCGATGTCCCTTAATTATTCAAACAGCTTCTCATCATTGTTTTTTGTTTGCACAGCTTTTGCGGCAAGCTTAAAGGAAAGTGTCTGCGCCTCGGATTTGTTCTCCTCCGATTTCGGGTAATAAAACGAAATTGTAAGAACTCTTTTTTCGCCTACAGCCAAAACATCGTCAAAGGCATTAACAGTTTCTTCGCTAAATTCATCGGCTTTCCCTTCAAACAAGACCTTGTCATTATTTCTTATCGTAATGTTTAATACATCGACAAGTGTTCCCTCAACATCTTGAAAATATATTTTGTAATATACATCCATGCTGCCTTGGTTTTCAATGAAAAATTCTCTGTTTACTGTCATCCCCGGTTCGAACTTATCTTCATTTATAACGGAATTTCCATCATTGAGGTTTATTTTTATATTGCCCGTTTGAAAATAATTGTCCTTTGATTCCACCGTAAGGTTTGTGAATGCATATGTTACGGCACATAATCCGAATACCAAAACAATTACCGCCAAGGCACTGAATACCATGTGCTTAAAGTGGTTATGTTCAGTCTTGTCCATTGCATTCCTCCTTTTTTCGTTTTATCAAAAGAATTACTACTATGCTTATCACAATAATTCCCGAAATGTAACATAAAACATTCGAGCTATCCCCTGTTTTCGGGCTTAAAGCTTCTTCGTCATCAACACACCAGATGAAATCCGCCGAAAGAGATTGGTTCATGTATTCATTGCCCACGCTGTTATCAAGATATACTTCAATATCAAATACTGTTTTGCTTTCACCTTCCGGCATTAAGTATTTCAATGTAGGCATATCTTTCATAAGATCGTCATAAATAACTTCGCCATCGTTTTTTACGACAATTTGCAATACTTCGGCAAGTTTTTCACTTCCACCTTTTATATTTGAAGTAAAAAATATTTCTATATTTTCCCTATGCGATACTTTAATATTGTAGCTTTTATTTACTCTATCACCGGGGAATAAATTAGAGGCATTAAAAGAAGCGCTTGCCGACTCATTTTGAGCATAAAGCTGCAAAACGACGCCATCGCCCTTATCTTCGTCTATTAAATTATCAGCCCAAACAGGAGTAAATACCAACATTACCATAAAAAATACTGTAATTACCGCTGCCGTGCTTTTTTTGAAAATCCCTTTGCTAAATACTTTATTCCTCATTTTTATGCTTTTCCAAAGATGCCTATGTTGATATATTTCTTAAATCTTTCTACTGTTTTATTTCTTAATTCGGCATAAATTAACTGCCGAAATTTTACTTAATCCACACATAAACAACATAGAAAGACACATTACCTATTTTGTATATGTATATAGATGATTTTATCATTTATTATATTGGTTGTAAAGTGTTATACTTCATATTTCGATGTTATTTTTGCTTTATTTATCGCAGATTTTGTTTTTTGCATTTTCTACCCCAATCGCTTGATATTTGCTTGAAACCATTGAATTATTTAAAACAAACTCTTTTGTTCATTCGAGCGAAAAGCCATATTATATTTTTATTTAACAAAACCCATGTATGGAAATTGATATGATTTTATGATAAGATAGTCAATGAAAATATTTAGTAAAAAGGAATCATATGGAACTACTCAACGAACTGAATCCAATGCAGCGAAAAGCTGCTGAAATAACCGAAGGGCCTCTGCTTATCTTGGCAGGTGCGGGAAGCGGAAAAACAAGAACCGTCATATACCGAATCGCACACCTTCTTTCAAATTGCAATGTTAAACCATATCAAATACTCGCCCTCACCTTTACCAACAAGGCGGCAGGCGAAATGCGCAGCCGTATAGAAAAATTCAACATACCCTATACCGAAGAAATGTGGATGGGCACATTCCACTCCATTTGCGCGCGTATCCTCAGAATTCATGCATCGGAAATAGGCTTTGAGCGTGCCTTCACCATCTACGACAGCTCTGACTCCAAGTCATTGATCAAACAATGCCTTGCCGAACTCGATATATCCGATAAAAAATTAAGCCCTGACAGCGTTTTGAATATGATTAGCAGCGCCAAGAATAATTCCGTCGGAGTAGATGATTTTTTCAAGGAATATGAATATCTCTACAGAGCAAAGGACATCACCGCCGCCTATAGGCTTTATCAAAGAAAGCTCAAAGAGAACAATGCAATGGACTTTGACGATTTACTCTTTAATACATACACTCTCTTTACCACAAAGCCCGATGTGCTTGAGTATTATCAAAACAGATTCTTGCATATTTTGGTTGACGAGTATCAAGATACCAACAAGCTCCAATATGAGATAGTCGCTTTGATTGCAAAAAAACACAAAAACATTTGCGTATGCGGTGATGACGACCAATCCATCTACGGCTGGAGGGGCGCAGATATAAGAAACATTCTGGAATTCGAAGAGGATTTCCCGAATGCTAATGTAGTTCGCCTTGAGCAAAACTACCGAAGCACAGCCAATATCTTAAACGGAGCTAATGCAGTCATCAAGCACAATAAAAACAGAAAAGGCAAAAATCTTTGGACGGATGGCACTGACGGAGAAAAAATACACATTCTCGAAAATATGCGCGATATCGAAGAGGGCGAACGCATTGCCTCGGAAATAAATAAAAAGTTATTAGACGGCTACCACTACTCCGACTTTGCAGTTTTGTATCGAACCAATGCCCAAAGCCGTGTCATAGAAGAAGCACTTATCCGTGCAAATATCCCATATCAGATAGTCAGCGGTACACGATTCTACGAGCGCCTTGAAATAAAGGATATTATGTCGTATTTGAGGGTAGCAGTTAATCCGTACGACAGCGTATCATTCACCCGTTCAATCCAAACACCCAAACGGGGTGTGGGTGCTTCATGCATAGATAAACTTTCCCAATATGCCCAGTTTAAACAATGCAGTGTGTTAGATGCCGCAAAATCGGTAAATGAGATATCATCGGTAAGTGCAACTCTTAAAACCAAAATACTCGCCTACACCGAAATAATAGATCAAATAATTTACGAAGAAGCTCATTCGGGGCTTGCCGCAGCGGTAAAAGCGGCAGTAAACAAAAGCGGATATATCGACTTTATCAAAGTTTCTCAGCCGGAAAGTGCCGAATCACGAATCGATAACTTAAACGAACTTATCAATGCCGCTGCCGATTTCGAAGCCTCCAGCGAAGATAATTCGCTTAATGCATTCCTCGAAAATGCCGCACTCATTGCCGGAGTCGATAATATCGATGACGACAACGGACAAGTGCTTTTAATGAGTATTCATAACTCAAAAGGGCTTGAATTTAAGTGCGTATTCGTAGCAGGTGTGGAAGAGGGCTTGTTCCCGTTGCCAAATGCCTGCGAACAAAACAGCACATTGGAAGAAGAACGCCGCCTTTGCTATGTAGCCATGACGAGAGCCATGAAAGAACTTTATTTATCCTACACGGCACAGCGTCGCCAATACGGCACCACCCGTTCGGCAAGGCCGTCCCGATTCTTGGGAGAAATTCCTCCCGAATTGACCGATGCCAGAAGCGGTATGGTATCCGATATGCAAAAATTCGCAATGCAAAGCGAATACAACAAGACATACGAAAAAACCTATACTCGCCCCACCTACACGAAACCGGTTTCACCTTCTAAGAGCAATTCATCAAATAAAGCTCATTTCGAAGTTGCCGATAAAGTCGAACATCCCAAATGGGGAGTTGGCACTATAATCGATATTATGGGTAGCGGTGATGACACCATTTATGCCATTGCGTTTGCAGGACTCGGCATTAAAAAAATAATGCCCAAAATGGTGGAATTAAAGAAGGTATAATCAAAAACCTACATACCACACGGTATGTAGGTTTTATGTTTTATTATAATATTTTGCAGTTTAATTAAGGTTAAAATATCCGTTTATTTTCTACCACCACTGCGTAAACCAGTCCTCCACTTCTTCAATGAAACTGAGTTTATGCGTTGCGTCGCAATATTCACTCGGGGCAGCGTTTAGCCTGTAATATTTGGTTTGCACATTGTTTTTGGGGCATTTTTCGGTAGCAATCTTGCCCGTTGTGGTATCAATTGCAAGTTCCACCACTCTATTAGAATTAAAATTATCAACTCTCGATGTCAAAACAGTTATATATGTTATATCATCGCTCGTTATTTCACCGTTCACACTTGCATCGGGCTTTATTATGCATATTTCACTGACCGACTCGGAATAGTAATCTTGTAAATATTCCGATGATATTGCGCCGTCATCAAGGCTTGATGATATAGCCTGCTCGTAAGTATAGGTGCACCAAGCTGTTGATAAGTTGTCGATATATCCTCCGCTGACATCACCAACCCAAATGGCTGTAACCACATTCCCAGTGCCGCCCACAAACCAGCAATCTCGGTAATTATCGGTCGTGCCTGTTTTACCGAATGTGGCATAGTCCTGAGAAGCGGCAGTTGCTGTTCCTCTTATGACCACGCTTGTCAAACAGCTTTTCATTTCGGCAGATGTTCTTTCGCTGAATACTTTTTCCGACTCACGCTTCGCAAAGAGCAAAGTCCCGTCCTCCAACTGCACCGAAACGACATAGTTTTCATTATATAAAACTCCTCCGTTGCCTATTGCGCAATATGCTTTGCAAAGTTCCAGCGGCTTTATTCCCTCGCTTAGCCCGCCTAAAGAAAACGCATAGTTGTAATCTTCATCGGTTATAGTGGTTATTCCCAACGATTTCACAAAATTTATTTGCGAATTTACACTGTCCATACAAAAAAAGCGAAGGGATGCGGTATTCAGCGACTTTACCAAGGTTTCCCGCATGGTAACATAGCCGTAGTAAGCTCCGTAATTGGAGGGAGAATATCCACCGACTTCGAATCGTCCATCATAAACCACACTGTCTGTCGTTGCCTTGCCGCTCTCCAAAAGATTAAGCATATACAAAGGTTTTATCGTGCTGCCCGGCTGTCGGGGAGTATCCACCATATCTATATACGAAATATTATCCGCTCCGAAATATGAAAGAATGTTTCCGTTTTTCGAATCTATGCTGATGTATGCACAGCCCGCATTTGCATCATCGGAAGTGATGTTATCGTATATGGCTTCCAATGCATTTTGCTGCATTGTATGATTTATTGTGGCATTTATTGTTAAGTTTTGAGTTAGAAGTGTGTTTTCGGCTTTATTGAGAGCCTCGGAGGGACTATATCCCAAAGTTTTTTCGTAATACTCGCCTAAGATATCCTTAGCCTGCAAAAAAACTTTGTTCATATAGCTTCGATAACCACTTAAACAAGTGCCGTAATCAAAGCTCGCCTCTCCCCTGTTGGCAGGCGAAATAATTATTTCTTCGCAAAGTGCCGCATTATATTCCTCTTCGCTTATCATCTCCTGCTCATACATACACAAAAGAACTTTCTCTTTTCGCTCAGTTGCATATACAAAGCCCTGTTCGTCCAAGGGGCAATAAGCACTGGGGGCTTGAATAATTCCTGCTATCATTGCGCATTGAGCAATGCTGAGTTCTTTCGGCTCTACCCCGAAATACAGCATAGATGCCTCATACACACCGAAAGCACCGCCACCCAGATATATTTCGTTGAGATACATCGTTATGATTTCGTCTTTATCGTATTTAATTTCAAGTCGCAGTGCTGTAATTGCTTCCTCTATCTTTCGCATATAAGACTGTTCCGAAGAGAAAAAGAGCAGCTTCGCCAATTGCTGAGTAATGCTCGAACCGCCCTCAACGATTTCTCCTGCTTTGAGATTTCTGAAAAAGGCTCGTCCTATACTTATCACATCAACTCCGTTATGCTTATAAAAACGCTTGTCCTCCACAGATATTACAGCATTGATAAGATTATCGGGAATTTCCTCCCTTTGCAAATATGTTATCTTTTTGCTTTCTATATTCCCCACTTCAACACCATCCGAAGACACCACCACAGTGGAAGACGGCTCACGGTATGTATAAGAATTTATATCGGGCAAATGGGAAAATAATACCGAAAATATGCCCGCAAAAATAACGAATAGAGTAGTGAGTGTTATGATGAGTATCTTTTTTCTCTTTCGTTGTTTGGCTTTCTTTTGTCTTGATGTTAATTTTTTTCTTTCTTTCGCCATAAAAATTACCTCATGGTGTTTATAATGTATATTATCAGGTAGAGTCATGAAAAAAATTGTCATTATCTTATTAATTTTAACCTTTATTTGCGTAATTCCCAATAGTTACGGGCATTGTAATGATATTTTAATGCCCATTATGGGCGAGGGTTCGCTCGATAGCGATAGTATGTATATGTATTTATTGTTAAATAACGATATAGGCGGCATAAACCCCATAAGCGAAGAATATGCAAAGAATTTCGTAAATTCAATCATAAAATATTCAAAAGAGGAGGGCGTCAACCACGATGTGGTTTTTGCACTCATAATGCATGAAACGGGCTTTCTTAATTTCGGAGGTGATGTACTTGCGGAACAAAATAATTTCGGAGGGCTCGGCACTACGGGAGGCGGAATTAAAGGGGCATACTTTGACACAATGGATGACGGCATACTTGCCGTTATTCAGCACCTTAAATGCTACGCATCAAATGAGCCGCTCTCCCTGCCATGCAAAGACCCACGCTGGAGCGACACGCTCAGAGAAAAGGCTGTGTTTGTGGAGTATCTAGGCTATAACGACAACCCCAACGGAGTTGGCTGGGCAGTCCCCGGAGATGGATACGGAGAGAGGCTCAAAGGCAAAATAACGGAAAGTGCCTCCCTTGATAAAGATTCCGCCAAGGCACTCATTGCCCAAAGGGAACAAACCCTTGCAGCATCCGCTGCAGCGCAAAGCCAAGAAGAACCGACTGCCGAAGAAATACCGCCCGCAAAACAAATAGAAAAATATGTAATGATATTTCTTTTACTTATTCTTTTTATGCTATTGTTAGCATTCATAAGAGTAAAAAGCAAAATGAAAAAATCTCACCTTGTAAAAAGCTACCGCCGCTAAAATATGCACCTGCAAAGTATTCGGTCTTTGCAGGTGCATTTCGAGATGGGAGAAGATAATATTCAAAATTTATATTCATTACATTATACCAAAATTCCCTTTAATTGTAAAAATATTTTTCCCTCATATATTCTTTTTTTTCATTGTTACGATTGCGGTGGAATAAAAAGTTATTAAGACCCGCAACGAAAACATTTAAAAGATAACGAGAGTTTCGTTTTTAATTTTACATCATTTCTCAATATACATTCATCATATCAAAAAGCTGTTTGCCTTAATTGACAAACAGCTTTAATTTAAAATTTTATAT
>CAZXWI010000029.1:0-17935 GCA_964644555.1 uncultured Lachnospiraceae bacterium
CGGCATCTTCAATCAGCTTACCTGCAAAATTATCAACAGGTCTTTTAAAGGTGCTGCCTGCATTGGGGTAATTCAAGGGCTGCTTCTCCCTGCGACTTTTGTTGAGTTCGTTCATCTTATTTCGTATTTCATCTTCATTTCCTTTTTGCAAAACGAAAGTTGCACCGATGATAATATCATCATTTTCAGAAAATATACTTTTTCTGTATGAAAACTGTGCTTCGGTTTTGTCATACACTTTTATATTTCCGAATCTATCCATACATTTTACATTTTCAATTATATCTTTTATTTCTCCGGAATAAGCTCCTGCGTTCATATATACTCCGCCACCTATACACCCAGGAATTCCCGAAAGAAATTCCATTCCCGTAAGTGAATTTCGCATAGCTATTTTGGCTACTTCGCTCATCATATTTCCGCTTAGCGATTCTATCTTATTCTCCGAAACATTTACACCTTTAAGTTCACCTAAGAAAATCACAGGATCTTTTATACCCTTATCGGACACCAATACATTGGAGCCGTTTCCCAAAACGATATAGTTTTTTTCGTATTCGTTAAGCTTTTCCAAAAGTAATCGAAGCTCTTCGATACTTTTCGGAAATGCTGCGTATGAGGCAACCCCTCCCGTTCTGAAAGTGGTATGTTCGCTCATTTTTATATCTTTTTTAATTATTCGGTTTAATCTTTCGTCTAAAAGCAGTCTTTCCAATACTTAATCTCCTAACTTAATTTATCATATCACAAATATGTGATTTATTAATTGCTAATTCGTTTTTTTACATTTTTTTAACTTCGATTATAGTATCTTAACTGAGAAAGGATAACAAAAATGCGAAATTTAGCTTCTGTTTTTAGTATTTTACCCTATGAACTCGCACAACTCATCAAAAATCATAAGTCCATACATATCGCAGAAGAAATTCGTTTAAGAGCATATCAAAAAACGGAAATAGTATCTAACAGAGAATTTTATCAAATAGATTTTACGGTTTCATCAGATGACATTATTAATATAATGCAAAAAGCATTTCATTATTCGCTCTATGCTCACGACAAAGAATTATCAAACGGCTTTATAACTCTAAATGGCGGACATCGAATAGGGTTTTCGGGACAAGCCGCCTACAAACAAAATGTTCTTGCTTCCCTCGGCAACTTCAATTCGCTCAATATTAGGCTCGCTCATCAAGTTAAAAACGCAGATATAAATATTTTGCCAAAGCTCATAACAAACAATGAATTTCAATCAAGCCTGATAATATCTCCTCCGGGAGTCGGCAAGACCACCCTGCTTAGGGAACTTACAAAGCACTTAAGCGAAGGAAGTGCCTATAACAGATCTTATAAAATCAGCCTTATAGATGAGCGAAACGAAATATCTTCCTGTGTTGACGGAGTATCGCAAATGGATGTGGGAGCAAGAACCGACATATTTTATATGATAGATAAGTCAGATGGCATAAATATGGCAATACGAAGTATGTCGCCGGAAATAATAGTTACTGATGAAATAGGCACTGATAACGATGTCAGCTCAATTAAAAAAGCACTTTTATCCGGAGTCAAAATTTTGGCAAGCGCCCACGGAGCATCGTTTGAAGATATATTTCGCAAAATGCCACAGATAATAAGCCTAAATGCATTCGAAAATTACATTGTCATACATAGAGTTGACAATATAATTTATCCTTTACAAATACACACAAATTCCACCGAGGTTTCATATGGTTAACAAAATTATAGGAATAATACTTATTCTGCTCTCATCTTATGTTTTTTCTTTTGTTATGCACCGACAATATAAAAATGAAACAAATCAAATAAAAGTGTTTTTATATATTTTATCCGATATAGATAATATGCTTGAAAAATATCCATTCGATGTTTATGAGATATTAAGATACCTGAAAAATAAGAAGTATGCTCCTTTTGATACTATTTTCGGACACTGCCTTGAACTGGTTACAAATGAAAACTTGAGCTTTTACGAAGCTGTATCTAAAGCACTTATCGAAAATACAGATGAAAACATAGCCGAATTTATCAAAGAAACTGCCTTATCTTTCGAGCTGCCAAACACAGAAGCCATACAGGGTAAATTAAAACTTATATACTCAAATGCCCAAATCTACAAAGATACACTCATTAAAGACGGTGCATCTAAGATAGAAATGTATACCAAATTAATGAAGCTTGCATCCGTAATGACGGTAATTATTTTTATATAGGAGATAAATATGGATATAGATATTATATTTAAAATAGCGGGAATAGGCATAGTAATAACGGTTATCAATCAGATTCTTTCCAAAAACGGACGGGACGATATGGCAACGATAGTAACTTTAGTCGGAATAATAATAGTATTGATGGTGGTAATAGAAATAATAAGCGATTTCTTCGTTACACTTAAAACTACATTTAACCTATATTAAATGGATATTGTAAAAATATGCTTGATAGCCTTATTATCCTGCGTTATGTGTTTGTATTTTCAAGGTTCAAACAACAAAGAATACTCGGTTTATATTGCCATAATAAGCGGCATTATCATATTGGCATTTTGTTTTGATTACATTATTTATGTTTTTAATGCATTAAGCGCCTTTACTGATAAAATCGATTTTTCACAACCACAAATAAAAGCAACCGTAAAAATAATACTCACTTCCTACATTGCCCAATTTGCTTCCGATATATGCAATGACGCAAATCAAAAATCACTGGCAGGTAAAGTCGATATTGCATCTAAGTTTATTATTCTATATTTATCCCTGCCGATTATTATGACATTTTTTGATTTTTTAAATTCGATAGACTTATGATAAAAAAGATATGTATATTGGTTACGATTTTAATTATGATTCCCTGCTTGGCATTTGCCGATAACACTTCTGTTTTGCAAATCGGCGAGAGCTTAGTCGAAGAATTGGGTTTTGAAACCCTCAACGCAGAAATAGACACCTCGGCAATATATCAAATCACAGGATATACAAATATTAAAGAACTTTTCATTGATTTATTGCAAGGCAATTTTAATTTAAGCATAAAAGAATTATTCACAAATATCATAACAACCTTCAAAGAACATTTTACTAAGTATCTTTCCCTTACAATCAATATTTTAGCTATAAGCATAATCTACAGTTTAATCAATAATGCGGGCAGTGCATATCTGAAAAACGATGTGGAGAAAATCACATTTTGCGCTGTGTATATTTCGCTTATCACACTTATTATCAATGCGGTATTTGATGCTGTCAGTTCATCGGTTAGCGTAATAAATAATCTGGTATCTTTCATAAAAAACTTTACTCCAATGTTCTTTTTGCTGCTCTCCACTACAGGCGGAATTATGACTTCGTCGGTAATATATCCTGTAATGCTTTTTTATACAAGTATGATAAATTCCGTTATAGAAAATTTTATAATTCCCCTATCATCAAGCGGATATGTGCTTTCGCTCTACAGCAAAATAATAACCACGGTTGATTTTTCCTATTTTGTAAAGTTTATCAAAAAATTCGCTTATTTTGTTTTAGGTGCAAGCTTCACATTGTTCGGAATTATCGTTACCTTTGAGGGGATTGCATTTTCTTCCATTGATTCGGCAAGTTCAAACACAATCAAATATACTGTGTCGTCGCTCGTTCCTGTTATAGGCAAATTCATTGCGGATTCGGCAGATGTTATAAACGGATTTTTGGGAATAATAAAAAGCTCTTTTGGATTCTTCGGTGCGATATGCGTAATAACGATAATGTTTGTGCCGACATTAAAATTACTTACAATGTACTTTTGTGTGAAAATATGTGCTATAGTGCTTCAGCCCTTTGCCGAACCGAGAATATCGCAAGCTCTTGACGATACTGCCCAACATTTGTTTTTCATTTTTTCATGCATTGCTTTTACTGCAATGATGCTGATAGTGATAATCGGGCTTATGCTGATATTTGCAAACAACATTTTAAAATACAGGTAAATATGAAAGAACAGATAATTTCTATAGTATTCGGTATGATGTTCATTCTTATAATAGATCTTATCTCAGCCGAAAACAGCAATAAAAAATACATAAATACCGCATGCACTTTTATTCTCGTTACCTCGATAGTTTCGCCTTTTATCGAGATTTGGGGAGATTTTTCCATGGATATTGATGATGCAATAAATTATATGGATGAATTCGATGTCCATTCGTATGAGCAAAGCGGCTTTGATATATATGACGATATACTTAACAAAGAGTTCGAAAACAAGCTTACAGAATCTTTTTTCCTTCTTATAGAGCAAACCGATATAGCATTTGAAGGAGAAGTAAAATTTGATTACGAAAAAAACACAAGCAGTTCTGATTTCGGGAGCATAAATAAAATAGTAATATCATATACTCTACTATCCGAAAGCGATAAAGTCGATTTACTTAAAGCAGTGAGTGAAAATTACAATATATCAAGCGATAATATTTTAATACAAGCATTGTGAGGCGATAATGAAAATCAATTTTAACTTTTTTAAAAAAATGACAATGAAAGACAAGGTATTGTTTCTTGCGGCAATATTTATATTAGGTCTGATATTCATAACTTTGCCTATGTCAAATAAAAGCAATAAATCATCGCAAGAGAGCATCAACCAAACATCATCAAAATATAAGCAGGAGTTGGAAAGTCAACTGGAAGATATATTATCGCAAGTAACCGGAATCGGTGAGATTGATGTGATGATAACATTGGAAAGCGAGTTTAACCAATCGGTTCTGTTTAACGAATCAATTTCGGAAAGCACATCAAGTAATTCGAACGAAAAAAACACGACCGAGATAAATTCAAAAAAAGAAGCAGTTATGATAAAAGATTCCCAAGGTTCTGCCCCATATACGGTATCGGATAAATACCCATGTGTAACAGGAGTTATTGTTGTGGCAACGGGAGCGGATGAACCGATAATCAAATCATACATAATTCAAGCAGTCAAAGCCGCATTGGAAGTGCCGGCACATAAAATAGTTGTTTTACCGAAAGGAGATTAGGAGGATAATATGGTAATCAAAAAATTGAATTTAAACAAGAAAGCTCTTTCATTGGCGGCTTTGCTTGTAGTATTGGCGGTGGTGAGTTTTGTAAACTACAAATACTTCACTCCCGACAACAAGCAGGTAGCTTCAATTGACGAACAAGCACCGCTTAATGCCGAATTCGTCAGCAATATCAGCGAAGAAAGCGTAATGTCGGGAAAGACGATAATCGACAATGCATTTTTTACCGAATACAGAACACTCAGAGAGCAAACACGAAGCGAAAACATTGCACTTTTGGAAGATATAGCAAATTCGGATAATAAAGATAATCAAAGTGTACAAAGTGCGCAGTCTGCCATGGTAGAACTTGTTAAACAGTCGGAACTTGAACTCAGCGTTGAAAACCAAATCAAAGCGAAAGGCTTTACGGACTGTATAGTATTTATCCATGATGATTATGCTAATGTAGTCTTAAACAGCAGTGAAATCACCCCTCAGCAAGCCGCACAAATTCAGGATATTGTAAATCGAAATTGCGACATTGAAATATCCAAAATATCCATTGCGACTTCACATACTAAATAATAAAACAGGGTTTAAATAAACCCTGTTTTCTATATTTGTATATTAATTTGTACAGCCTCTCCCCTTATTTCTTCTCTTCACCGAAGAGCATATCCAAGCTTTCAAGCAAATCGTTTATTTCCTTTGCTTGTTGTTCTATTTCTTCGTCGGATTCTTTAATTTTCTCTGCTTTTTTATTTATGGTATCTTCGATTTTAGCTGTAGAGCCGATATCAAGGGTATCTTTTTCACCTAAAGGTAAATCAATGGGCTTTTCTTCGGGAATCTCAATAACATCGTCATTTATTTCGGGGCTTATTGTATCAGCGTATTCGTCATAGTTTTCCAAATCATTTTCGGCATTATGCTTATATTGTGAACGTTTTTTCTTAATAAGTGCAATCACGCAAAACAGCATGATGATAAAGGCTGAACTTCCTGCGATTATGCCGAGTATAAACCAATCTACTTCGCTTATTTTTTCATCGGTAATGTAGTACATATCTCCTGTTGGGAAATTATATTTTACATATCCGTCTTTAACCGAAGCTTTGTCGGTTACAAGCTCCATTTTGTTTTTTGTGCTGTCGTATTTGTAGATGTTCAAAATACTGTTGTCGTTGTATTTATCCCCTACATATATCGATACGCTCACACCATCGCACAAATTGCCCCTGTATGCAAAATCAATATCAATTCCGCTAGTTTCGTCCTTTGCTTTTATATACTTTTCATCGGACGGTTCAGTAAAATTCAATGCGCTGTCAAATGCTTTGTCGAAAGGCAAATACCCTCCTACAAACTTCCACGAATAACTTATTTCGCCTTTTTCATATTTATTGACCACCAAGGTCTTATCAAATTCATTCAAAAGTGCAAATATTTCGTAGTCCAAAACTTGGCTGCCCGTGTCGGAAAAATCAAGCGTTATTATCTTTTCTGTAGTATTACCAAGTACAGATAAAACATCTTTGATATTTATATGTAATGTATTGTCATATCTTATAACATTTAATATATATTCATTAGCACTACCATTCACAGTACGGACCTTTATTACATTTTTTCCTACTTGAAGCTTCTCCACATTTTCCACTTCTACTTTGGCATTGATATTAGCAGCCTTGGCGTTTATATAAATTTTATTTACTTCGTTGGGAACGAAAAATGTGTATTCAAGCTTATTGCCGTCAAAACCGATGTCTATTTTCTGCCTTGCGAGAACCTCCCCCACCGCAATATCGTAAGACACTTCCAATGAGGATAAAAGATTGTTTTTAGACAGTTCCACGCTCTGCCCGTCAAGATTCTTTCGTGTTACATATATGGTATATGTCTTTTGTGTTTCATTTTCGGCTTCCACAACAACCTCTATCGTGTTAGAACCGACAACAAGATCGTGCTTACCAACACCGGAAACAATCTTCGCTTTTTCGTTATTAACTTGTGCCTTTACCTCTATCTTAGTTACATCGTAATTTACATATACATTGTACGATGTTCTGACGGAGCTGAATATGAAATCTCCTTTATCGGTAGTCAGTGATTTCAATGTATTGTCGGAGTTTCGTTCATCAATTCGTTTGATTACAAGAAAATATGTTCTTTGCACTCCGTTTTCTGCTGTAACGGTTACTTTAATATTATTTGTTCCGTATTCCAAATTTACACTGCCCAGTCCGCTCACTGTGGCATTTTTATCGTTTGCCTTGGCATCAATGAAAATGCTTGCTTCTTTTGTGTCGGAGAGTGTATAGGTGGTTTTGGTAGGAGAAAATGCATTTACCGAATTCCCGTTTATTTTAAGTTCCGACAATGTATTATCAGATGACATCATACTTACTTTTGCAGATGCACTCTGAGATGAAATGCTTACATTCCCCTCGGATACGCATGATCCTTTTACCGATATAGTTTTTTCATTTGTAAAAGAAGATGAACACCTTATGCTGACTGTTGCACTGAATGAGGATACTTCTTCGGAAGTATTCCAAGAAAGCATTTTGCCGCTTAGGTTAGCTCCGCTCACTCCCACTATTTCAAATTCAGCAGGCAAGCTTATTTCGGCTTTAGCCTCTGTAGAAGTAAACTCATTGCACGACAAGGTTATATTCAATATAAAGTCTTCGTTTTGGCTTATGTATTCGCCGCAGCTTAAACTTATATCAACATACTCACCATCAGCCAACACAGTAGTGGGGCTTAACATCAAAAGCACGATCAAAACAATCGAAATCAATGTTTTTTTTCGCATAATATCTCCTAAATGCAAAGAAAATAATATATTAATTTTAACATACTTACCATACTAAAACAATCGTAATAAGCCGAATATAATATATATATTTTTTGTTGTAAATTAAGATTGAATTTTTCTCTGTATCGGGTTATAATAATAATACCGAAAGACGTTAAACTTATTTTGAACCTACACTTTTTCTACGGGACTTCGCGTCTTTGTGCCTATGTTGGGCCTCATTTATATCGGAGGATAACAGAAGTTCAAAGCAGATAACCCACCTTAGCTTTTGCTAGGGATCAAAATATGTTGTCTTTCGGTATTATTTTCTTTCGACTATAACCGTACAGTCGCTGTATGCGTACATGATAGTAACATCACTTCCTACGGCAAGAGTTACTTCGTCCAAACTCAATGCTCTTATTTCGCACACCTTATTATTTATAAATATTCTTATAAGACCTTCCCCTCTTTTTCCTGCAGGGATATCTTTTACCACTTTCCCGTCATATCCTGCCGTTCTCGGAACGAATATGATATCGGGGTTTGTTTTAACATCAAAGGCATATTTCAAATTGCTTATTGCCACCTCGACCGCCAAAGCAAAGCATATGCTTATTACGAGTGAAGCAAAATATGGCAATTCACTTCTCAAAAATATTATGCCCGATAGGCAAAATGAAAAAATAAAGCACAAAACCCCGATAAACGAAAACAATTTCGGCACTATCGGTTTTACGACTTTATTTTTCGGATATTTTACCAAATCCACACATTCCTCGGTTTGCATCGGCGCTTTTTTTCGTTTTATCCGAAATACAGCCGAAATGACTGCAAATGCAATCATTACGGCCGCACCAATACAACAATAAACAAATAAACTGTAAAGTTTTGCTGTATTATTCATTATAATAACTCTTTATTCTTCTGTAGGTGTTTCATCTGTATCGTCTAAAACAACATCATACTCAAGTTCTTCTGCTGCTTCTTCAGCTGCTTCCTGAACTACTTTATTTGCAACTGCATCTTTTCTGATTTCGACTTTAACTTTGTCGGGAAGAAGTTCGATAACGAATCTATCGTCTTTTCTGCTTCTTACGACACCGTAGAATCCGCCGATTGTCAAGATTTCATCACCTTTTTTCAATGAATCGAGCATATCGTTTCTCTGCTGTGCCTGTTTTTTCTGATTCTTTGATGTGAAAATCATGGGAATGAACATTACAGCCACGAGCACGAGCAACATGAGTGAAGATTGATTTACTGCTCCAAGCAATATTCCGTTTAACATTAAGAAATCCTCCTTGTAATGATTAATGATTATACCATACTTTTTCAAAGTTACGCTTAAAATCTACAAAATTATTATTAATTATGCTTTCTCGCATTTCCTGCATTAGTTTTGTGGTTACGGCAATGTTATGAATGCTTAAAAGCATGGAAGCTTCTATCTCTTCAGCAACTACCAAATGTCTCAAATACGCTTTGGTATAATTTCTGCATGTATAACAATCGCAGTCGCTGTCAAGCGGTGTAAAGTCCTCTTTATACTTAGCATTTCGTAAATTTATTCTGCCGCTTCTGGTAAGCGCTGTGCCGTTTCTGCCCATTCGGGTTTGCATTACGCAATCAAACATATCAAGCCCCGATGCAACCCCTTCCACAAGCATATCAAAGCTTCCCACGCCCATTAAATATCTCGGTTTGTCTTTAGGCATGAGCGGCACGGTGTAGTTCATCATCTCAAACATCAATTCTCTCGGTTCGCCTACGCTAAGTCCCCCTACAGAATACCCGGGTAAATCCCTTGAGCATGTTTCTTCTACGGCAATTCTTCTTAAATCTTTATACATTCCGCCTTGAATTATTCCGAATAACGACTGAGCCTCGGTGTTTTTATGAGCAGCTTTACACCTATCCAACCAGTTTAGTGTCATATCGAGAGATTTTTTTGTGTAGTTGTAATCCGCAGGATATGGAACACATTCATCAAAAGCCATAATTATATCAGCCCCGAGGTCATTTTGTATCTGAATGGATTTTTCGGGAGAAATAAAGTGCTTACTTCCGTCAATGTGACTGCGGAATTCAACTCCGTCTGAAGTGATTTGGTTTATTTTACCCAAACTGAACACCTGAAATCCACCGCTGTCCGTTAAAATGGGGCGATCCCAGTTCATGAATTTGTGAAGCCCACCGGCTTTTTTTACTATATCTTCTCCGGGTCTTAAATGCAAATGATAAGTATTTGACAAAATAATTTGCACTTCATGTTCTTTTAAGGTTTCAGGAAGAACAGCCTTAACGGAAGCCTTTGTTCCGACAGGCATAAATACCGGTGTTTTTATATCTCCGTGGGGAGTATGTACTATTCCCGCCCTTGCGTGTGTGTAAGGGCATTCTTTTATCAATTCGTATTTTACGCTCATAACAGTTCCTTTTAATAATTTTCGTCTTTAATGTATCCGAATTCTTTTAAATCGTAATCTCGTTCTCGCCAATCACTCTTTACCTTAACCCAAACATTCAAATTGACTTTCATATCGGTGAGTTCCTCTATATCGAGCCTTGCTTTGGTGGCTATTCGCTTTAGCATTTCGCCGTTTTTGCCTATGATTATGGCCTTATGCGACTTCTTTTCGCAATATATTTCGGCATCCACATCAAGTATATTTCCCCTCTCGCTCATTTTGGTTATTTCAACGGCTATTCCGTGAGGGATTTCATCGTTAAGAAGCCTTAATATTTTTTCTCTGAGTATTTCTGCGGTAAAAAATTTCTCCGTACGATCCGTTACCACATCGTCAGGGAAGAATCTTGGACCTACGGGCAGATATTTTTCGATAACTTCTACCAAAGTATCTATATTGATTCCCTTGTATGCGGAAACAGGCACTATTTCGTCTATCCACTCATATTGAGAATACATTTCTATCTTTTTTAATATCTCTTCCCTTTTTACCTTATCGATTTTGTTGATTACCAAAATTACGGGAGTTTGCGCATTTTTAAGCCTCTCCAAAATTCTTCTGTCACCGGGGCCTATGGAAATATCTTCTTCCACCAAAAACAATACCACATCCACATCATTCAGCGAACTGTCGGCAACATCGGTCATAAAAGTGCCTAATTTATTTTTCGGCTTATGGAATCCCGGTGCGTCCAAAAAAACCATTTGTGAGCGTTCTGAGGTTCTCACGAGGCGAATTATGTTTCTTGTAGTCTGCGGTTTGTCCGAAACAATGGAGAGTTTTTGTCCGACCAAAGCGTTCAAAAGAGTGCTTTTGCCTACATTGGTTCTTCCGGCAACGGCTATAAATCCTGATTTAAAATCGTTATCCATTAATATATCCTTATCTTATAATTTGTTTTGTGTTTACTTTATCCTTGCATTTCGTTTTTGAAAATGCCGAGCTTTTTCATTATTTCTTTTTCCATACCACGCATTTCGAGCTTGTCCTCTTCAGTCATATGGTCATACCCCATCAAATGCAAAAACGAATGAACGCTCAAATATGCAAGCTCCCTTTGAAAACTATGTCCGAAGCTTTCAGCTTGCTCTTTTGCCACATCAATACAAAGCACTATATCACCGAGTATCTCAACTCCTCGTGGATCGGTTTCTTCCATAGGAAAGGATAATACATCGGTTGGGCTGTCCACTCCTCTGAATTTAGCGTTTAGTTCATGAATTTCGTTTTTATCAACAATGGAAATACTCACCTGATACCCCGTATCGAAATCGAAAAACTCCGATGCT
This sequence comes from uncultured Lachnospiraceae bacterium, assembly GCA_964644555.1. GTDB lineage: Bacteria > Bacillota > Clostridia > Eubacteriales > Anaerofustaceae > RUG14186. The sequence continues at coordinate 11,590 of CAZXWI010000029.1, forward strand.
CCTTTAACGGCATTCGTAATTTCTTCGTATGTCAAATTATCAAATTCATTATCGGTTCGGTTTTCAAAATATATTTCTTCTATCATATATTACTCTTTTTCCTCCTGACCGGGGTATTTTACCCTCTCGTGATATACATTGCACAAGACTTCCCAAAATTCCTGCTTTATGGTTTCAATATCCTTAAATGTCAAGTGGCTTTTAAGAAGTTGCCCCTCGTTTATTTTTTTATTTACCACAGAGTCTATAATGTTTCTTATATTTTCGGCATTCGGATTACTCAAACTTCTTACAGCAGCCTCTACGGAATCTGCAAACATTACTATTCCCGTTTCTTTCGATTCCGGCAATTTGCCGCTGTAGTGAAAATTTTCTTCACCCTTATATCCCTCGGACTGTGCTTTTACCTTAAAATAGGTTATCTCGCTCGTTCCGTGATGAGTTATTATAAATTCGATTATCTCTTTCGGGATATTGTACTTTTGTGCAATATATACACCGTCGGTTACATGGTTCTTTATTATTTTTGCACTTGCTTCGGCAGGCAAATTTCCCAAGAAATTCTCAGTATTAGCTTGATTTTCGCTGAAATACAACGGTTTTTCAGACTTGCCTATATCGTGATAATACGCACCAACCCTTGCAAGAAGAGGATTTGCATTGATTGCCGCAGCAGCACTCTCCGCCAAATTACTTACAATAAGGCTGTGATGGTATGTTCCAGGAGCTACATTTACCAATCGCTGTATCGCATCATCATTCGCTCCCGACATTTCCAATAGCTTGAATGGAGTGAGCATACCGAAAACGGTTTCCCAAACCAAATTCAATGCATTGGTGACTAATGTCGAAATCAAACCGCTGCCTATGCAATAAGTAATATTTTTCAGCATATAAAACGAAAATACATTGTTTCTGGCAACTCCTATAAAGATTACCACCAAAGCATTTACCGTGCAAACTAATGCCCCCGACTTAAAAATGTCGAATCGGGATCTTATGCTTCTTAATTTTATTATCCCAGCGTAACTTGATACGGTCAAAAATATTACCGAGTCCGAATCAAGCTGGGTGGCTATCGAAATAAAAACGACAAAAAAGAAGTTGAATAACAGCGCCGCCTTTGTTCCAAACATCAAACACATTGTCATGGAAAACAATGCGGCAGGCAATAAATATATCGAAAAGCGTATGCTTATTTGGCTTATCAGCAGTGCCACAATACAGGTTATTCCGATTACGGTCATCTTCTTTGTTGAGTAATAAATATTCGGATAGTATTCTTTTACGAATCCCAAAAACAACACCGCAACTAATAATAAAAGCACCGGAAGTCCGATAGTCGAAAACGATTTATCGAAAAGCCCTGTTTTTATAAGGCCGTTGTCCTTTAAAAGTCTGATATCGTCTTCCGTTATGACATCGCCTTTATTTATAATGGTTTGCCCTGCCTCATAGACTACTTCGTAAACGCTGTCACGAGCAGCCTGCTTGGCAATTTTCGTTGCCGATTCGTTAAGTAGCATATTCGGATAAATGTAATTTTTTACCACTTGAGACACTATTTGCTTTTGAGTTTTATTCAGTGCGGTATTCTGAATAAAATTATCTGCAAATGCTTTGTATTCATCCATATTGGAAGAAATAACTTCGTTGTTTAAGTATACATTATCCAGTGCATCTCTTGCCGCAGAATGAAGTATTTCAATTTCAGCCGATGATAATCCAAGCAAATATTTGTAGTCATCTATGCTCAAATCTTGCGAATATACGCTGTTTGCCGCATCCACCGCTTTTAAATCCAAATATTCCATATACATTCCCGAAACACCGCCGAAAAAGCCGTTAAGACTGTTTTGTGCGTTTTCCTGCGCTGTGGCAATGTAGTCATAAACGGGTGCTGTGGTGTTCTCAGCCTGATTTCGCAAATTCTCCGTCATGCGTTCGTTTATTATACGCTTTGGAGCTATAACGCTTTCGTTTGCTATATCTCCCACGGAATACGATACCCCTGTAGGCGTTAGACCTATAAACGCAATAAGAAATATTAAAATATAAAAAACAGCAAAAATAAATGCTCTTATGATTTTACCTTTTTCTGCAATACTATCTTTCATACTTTTCATATGCATCTATTATCCTTTGCACTATTGGATTTCTTACCACATCTTCATTCGTCAAGTTAACAAACTTTATACCTTTTACATTTCCCAATATTTTTTCTATATCATTAAGTCCGGAACGCTCTTTAAATGGTAAATCCGTTTGAGTTCTATCCCCTGTGATTACCGCTTTCGAAGAAAATCCCAAACGAGTCAAAAACATCTTCATTTGTTCCGATGTGGTATTTTGAGCTTCATCCATTATAATAAAGCTGTTATCCAGTGTTCTCCCTCTCATATAAGCCAAAGGCGCTATTTCGATACTCTTTTTGGCAATATTTCTCTCACAAACTTCGCTTCCCATTACATCGTATAACGCATCATACATCGGGCGCAGATACGGATCGACTTTCTCTTTTAAATCTCCCGGTAAAAATCCCAAATGTTCTCCAGCTTCTATGGCAGGTCTTACCAATACTATTCTCTCAACATCGCCTTTTTTGAATGCATTTACCGCCATAGCCACGGCAAGGTATGTTTTGCCCGTGCCGGCAGGACCTATGCTAAATACAATGTCATTTTTCTCGATTGCGTCTACATACTCACGCTGTCCTTGGGTTTTACATTTTATTGCCTTGCCCCTATATGTGTGGCAAACAACATCATTAATATACGATAAATCGAATTCTCCTGTTTTTTCAACTTTGGCATTTACATAATTTCTTGCGGTTGCATCCACGGCTTGTCCTTTTGTAAGTAATGCAATAAAAGCCTTTATCGCATTTGCCGCCATACAGACCGCATCTTCTTCTCCAGAAATTGAAACCTCTTCGGAATATTGCGATATCTCAACATCGTATTTTTCTTCAAGCTCCGTAATATTAACATTTCCGATTCCGAATAACTCCGCATAGTCGATATCATACGGGATACCTATTCTCAATTCGTATTCTTTTTTCATAAACCTCACTGTTTTACTTTATAATTTCTTCTATCGCTATATTATATAAATAACGGACTGTAGCATCCGCTTCAAGCTGATTTAACTTATTTACTTTCGTTGAATATGTAATATCCAAGATAGATTTATCCACTATGATTTTTTCACTTATGATGTCATTTATCTCGCTTGCTATTTCATATTCGCTTTTTTGTATACAGTCGTTAATATTATACCACTTTATTTCATCATATAAAACAGGAATTTCAAACCATGCTATCTTTACTTTTTTGTTTTTTTCGCTGAAAGAAACTTTATTGTCTTTATCATCACATTCCGAATAGGAAAATATATGATTCCCGATATAAACATCGTATTCGGATTCGTATAAACTGCCGCTTTTGGGAATATACATATCAAGGGTTATGTCACTGATTTTTTCTTCTTGGTATGCATTTACTTCACCCATGGCATGCACCTTTTTCGTAACGACAGTATCATCCAAAAAAGTGTTGTATATTACTTCACCGCTTATTAAAATATCCCCTTTTTTTACATAGTCGCCCTCATTTACCATTAAAACCCCGTTATACACCTTAACCGAATCGATTAGAGCATCCTCTTTTGCCACCAAATTGACTGGTTCGGTCTTTTTATATTCGTAAATTGGGTTTTCCCTAATGACAGCCTCAATATACAAGGTAGTTCCTTTTATACTTATGTTAACGGATGAAAAATCATCAAACTCCTTTAATATTGCAATATTTAATTTATCAATGTCAATTTCATTCTTTTTTATCGACTGCTTAATATTTTCCGAATATAAAAAGTTAAGCAGTTCGCTCTCATATTTATCTGCTTCAAGCGATATATTCCATATTCTTAAAGATAAAAACATAATTACAGCCAAAACCACACCCAGCATACATATCAATGCAGCTTGGCTTTTTATCTTCAAAAATCGTTTTATAAATCCGCTTTGTTCTTTAATAAAAATATTGCAGCCGAATTGGGAAGATAGTGCTTTTATTTTTTCTAAATCTTTGTTTAACGATGTAAAAAGCAGTGAATTATCTTCGTATACAACATTCCAAACTATAATGCCATTCAGCTGCAATAAATTCAATACTTTTTCGGGATATAGAGTATTTACCGAAATCACATTATAAGTTTTACAATTATTAAGGTATTTAATAAACATATATTCCTCTACATAAAGCTTATATTATCAATACGCCCACTGATTATTATTTCTTCTGAAATATACTCGTTTATCATAAGAGAATCCCCTACTATAGCCACTTTCATATCATTTGTTTTGATAATTACTTCGCTGGGCGAATAGCGGTAAATACCCTTGTGGTTTTCTATTCTTATTTTTTTATTATTGACAAGCTCTATTACGGCATCATCGCCGAGTATCCCCTCGGGAATTGAAAGTTTTTCGCTGACAGCTGAAATTTTATCGGATAAATAATTATTCATAGCATTTAATTATATGTCAAAGGGTGCTTATGTTATGAATATAATCGAGCTATTAATATGTATTTTTTAGTTTATGTGATAAAATTATAGAAAAAATACGGAGAGTCCAAATGAAGAAATTATACATACTCGGTTTCGGATGCGGTGATAAATCCGACATAACCCTTAAAACAATAGATATATTAAAGTCAAGCGATAAAGTATATGCAAGAACAAAAATTCACCCCTCGGCATGCATACTCGACGAATATAATATTGAGTATTCATCTTTTGATTATTTATACGAATCGGAGGAGTCTTTTGACAATATTTATCAAAAGATATGCGATACCGTTTTATCTTCAAGCGAAGATATAATAAGCTATATCGTTCCGGGAAGCGCACTTATTGCGGAAAAAAGCGTTTTGCTCATGCTTCAAGCTGCTGAATGTGAAATAAAGATAATTCCGGCAGTCAGCTTTATAGACGGAGTTTTTGCCTCAATGAAAATAGATGCGATACACTCATTCAAAATGCTTGATGCGTTAAGCCTTGATACGCAAAAACCCGATACAACTTGTCTTAACCTCATTTGTCAAGTATATGATTCCGATATAGCATCAGATGTAAAACTGGAACTTTGTAAATACTACGACGATGAAACAACGGTATATCTCGTTACGGCAGCAGCTACCGAAGACGAAGACATAAAAGAGCTTAAGCTTTATGAAATCGACAGATACGAAAATATAAATCATCTCACATCGCTGGTAATTCCGCCCCAAAATTATATGGACACATTAAGCGAATTTTCATCACTTGAAAAAATAATCGAAGAATTACGCAGCGAAAACGGTTGCCCTTGGGATATGGAGCAAACACACGAAAGCCTTATACCCTATGCCATAGAAGAAGCTTATGAAGTAGTCAGCGCCATAAAAGAACAAAATTACGACAACCTTTGCGAAGAGCTTGGCGACTTGCTTTTGCAAGTAATGCTTCACGCTCAAATTGCCAAAGAGAATTGTATGTTTGATGTGGGTGATGTAATAAAAAGCATAAGCGAAAAAATGATACGCCGTCATCCCCATGTTTTCGCAAATTCTCAAAAAGAAGAAGACCTTTACAAGCAATGGGACGAAATAAAACAAAAAGAACATAACTACAAATCTATTTCGGAAAATATGCTTGATGTGGCAAAATATTTGCCCGCTCTCACATATTCGGACAAGATTCAGTCAAAGGCAGCAAAAGTGAATTTTGATTTTAAAGACAGTTCGGAGGCACTCAACAAAGTCTACGAAGAAGCCGATGAATTATCGGAAGCAATAAAACTAAACGATATCAAAAAAATCGAAGAAGAAGCAGGAGATCTTTTGTTTGCCGTTGTAAATGTTATCAGGATTTCTCACCTCGACGGTGAGGACTGCTTAAGAAAAAGCACCGAAAAATTCATACACCGATTTGAAAAAATGGAGAAAGCCATAACAGCTGAAAACAAATCGGTAGATGAACTCGATATAAATTCTTTAAATAATTATTGGAATTCGGCGAAAAAAGAAATAAATTAACAAAAATTATTGCTATAAGCCGATAAAATATGTATTATGTAGTTTGTTTAGAGTTTTACTTATTTAATCAGGAGGTTTTTATGAACAAGGTAGAGCTTATTGCCGCTATTGCCGAAAAAACAAATTTAACAAAAAAAGATACAGAGAGAATGCTTCTTGCTTTCACCGATACAGTAACAGAAACATTGAAACAAGGTGAAAAAGTTTCAATCGTAGGTTTCGGTATTTTCGAAGCCAAAACAAGAGCTTCAAGAGAAGGCATCAACCCC
>CAZXWI010000030.1:0-17327 GCA_964644555.1 uncultured Lachnospiraceae bacterium
TAATAATTAAACATATATCTTCAGGAGAAAAATATGAAAAAATTAGTAGTAAAAGACGCATCACAATGCATGGCTTGTCTTGCATGCGAAGTAGCATGTTCACAGGCTTATTACAAAAAATTCGATCCGGCATTATCATGCATCAAGATCGGCACTAAAAAAGACGGTTCGACCAAACCTTTCGTATGTTTACAGTGCGGAAAATGTATGGATGTTTGCGAACACGAAGCAATCACACAGAACGCTAAAACAGGCGTTTACATGATCGATAAGAAAAAATGCGTAGGCTGCGGCAAATGTGCGGAAGTTTGCCCGACAGACACAATATGCAAAAGCGAAGAAAACGAATACACAACAAAATGTACTTCATGCGGCATCTGTGCTAAAGCATGCCCGATGGGTATATTGGAAGTTGTTGACAAATAGTTTTGATTTGATTATTAAAAAAGCGAAAGCCTCTAACCCGATTGGGTTGGGGGCTTTTGGTTTATATTATTCGGACATATCATAGAATAGCAAATATGCATTATACATATCCTTCTATTATAATTTGCACCTTTTGGTGTTTTTTATCCTATTATTTGCACCTTTTATCTACACAAACTTCGCAGAGCCCTATAAATATATAAATTCGATACAAAAATATGCCAATACGCAAATAACTTGTTTTACACCGAACTCCAATAATTTTTCATAATGCTGCCTTATAAAACAAAAGCTCCCAAATTGGGAGCTTAAAATTATTCTTCTATCCAAATATTTTTCGGAGTGTCTTTATACTTTCTTTTAAATATGCGCCTTCTGAACAAATATATGCTGTATATAGCCCAAAGAGCAAAGAATATTATGCAGCATATACAAGCATTCGTAAAGGAGCTTGCCGCAAATTTTAACATCAAGAGCAGCGGCGCTATCATTACCATTGCCGGGAATGTGGATAATATGTAAAGGTTCGAAGTCGGTGTTTTTAAGTTTGGGTCTATCTCTTTTAACAAAATCATGCCGTTTGATGCTGTTCCGGTGAGAGTGCCGAAGCACATAAGATAAAATTCGTGGTGGAAGCCTTCAAAACATTCCTTTGATACCTTTTCGATATATATGTGAGTGATAATTGCCCCCACTACAGAAAGAACGATTATAGGGATAATGTAGTCCTTTATATTATTTATTTCGATTGCGGCAACACCTGCTACAATCATCAAATCGAAGGCAAAGCCCGATATTCTATCCATTTGATAATTATTGATGTAATCACGCTTTAACACATTTTTGTTTCTCAAAACTTTAACTATTGCTCTTATACCCATGGCGGCAATGGCTGCCCAAAGGAAGTTAAAGCCCCATGCAATGCTGTTGGTAAAATCGGAAATAGCAGCCAAAAGGCACATAAAAGCAAACGAAATCATGTACACCAATGCCACAAAGCCCACCTGAATGGAGAACTTATCCACCGATTCATTATCCGGAATTTCGTTGCCGGTTGGGTTTAAGTGGTTGATGTTATCAAGGGCTTTATCATATCTTCTTATATTAATTAGTCCTTTTTTGCGCATTATATTAATGTATAAAACACCTATAACCGATGCCACAATAAATCCTATGGAAGCAAGAGAAAGCCCCACACTGCCGTAACCCGAAAAACCGCTTTGTGCTGTATTGGTGAAGTTAACATCCCAAGTGAGAGCATTCCCCGGCCCTTGACCGTATGCAAGGGGTAAAAGCAACCCTCCGATATACGAAATGGGGTTATCACCGTTTTTGGTAAAAACAAAGAATAATATCGTGATGAGCAGTCCCGCAAAAGCTTGCAGCATATATGTGCCGCCTTGCAAAGCACCGAATTCCACAATTTGAGATTTTATCGTTTTCCCGTTCGTTTTTTCGCTTTTAAGGCTCATGGCAGCAAAGCCAATGCCCAAGCCGTGGTATGTAATTACCTGCATAGTGCGGTTGTCGATAAGATTATATCCAAGCTTATTGCAAAATATTTCCATAAGAAGCAGCAATGTCCCCCCGATAAGTGCCGAGGGGATAAGCCCTTTTTTAAATGCGGGAATAACATTTCTTAAAATGTTGCCCAAAAGCAGTGCTATGAGCAAAAGCCCTGCCTGAATAAGCCCCGACCACACCGAGTCGTAGTTGGCAAGGGTAAAGTCCCAACTGCCGAGTGCCTGCACAGTATTCATATTTTTCCTCCGAATCACACAAGTGTTTATCAAAATTTATACATATTATATCATACCCAAAGATAATTCTATGTGCCGATTTGATAAAAGTGTGGATTTTGCAGCAATGCGAGGGGTGGTGTCAAAATAAAAACGAAATCGATATAATAATCAAAAATTTGGGTGAAATTATGATTACTTATGGACTTTACAAATTTCAGAGTGTCTAATAATTGAAACGATTTTACATCAAAACGATGTCGGTTGATACTTATCAAAACAATCCAACTTCGCTCTCCGATTATTACTTTGTTTATTTAAACGATAACTAAATTCATATAAAGTAAATTAATTTATAAATACAGTATCAACACGCACAGCCTGAGAGGTTACTATTTTGTAAAAGCTTATGTGGATTATACCAAAACAAAAGGTATAGTATTCGCTATGTGTAATCTCTTATCAAATGCAAAAATTTATCATAATAAAATAAGGAGAAACACAAAATGTCCCCAGATGAAAAATGACCGATAATACCAAATTCAGATAGATTTGAAATAGTCGGAATACAAAAATTGACATGTTATTACAAGAGTGAATATTCTACTAATGGCTACACGAACGAGGATAGTTTCGATATAAGAATACTTAAAGATACGAAAATCGGTGTTTTATATGCCCTGACGTGCTCCGGTTCATCGACTGTTTTGGTTGATAAACATGGAAACCCTTGCACAGAACTTGACAAGTATGAGCTATATTAAAAGATAACATAACCGCTTAAAAATTAAGCTATACACCGACTAAGCAGTGCATAGCTTTTTATATACCCAAAATGCTTATAAAAACAACCGCCATATCTACCTCACCGCAAAACAACAAAAATAGATCTGTAACAATATCACTTATTGTATCGGTTGTGATAGCCATAGCACTATTTATAGTGTTGATTATTTACCCTAAATTAATCAAATATTACTTTATTTCTTACCGCTTGGTAACCGATTCGCAAATTCGCAACAATCTGCTAAACACCATGAGTATGTGTTTCTACCCATGCATTATATTGGCATATTTTGCACTGTATTCCTTGATTAAACTGCTGCTTAACATAAAAAATGACGATATCTTTATTATGTCAAATGTTAAGCATCTGGGCTGCCTTTCGTGGTATTGCTTCGGGGTGTGCTTAATTACCTTATTAGGCGTAATTTTCTGCCACAGTATGTTTGCACTTTTGGTAATATCTACCGCATCCGGCTTTATCGGAATGATAATCAGAGTCATCAAGATAGTATTCGAAAAGGCAGTAAAAATACAAACAGAAAATGATTTAACCATATGAGGTAGAATATGATAGAAGTAAATTTAGATGTAATGCTCGCAATAAGAAAAATGACTTCCGGCGAACTTGCCGAAAAAATTGGTATCACTCAGGCAAATTTGTCCATTCTCAAAACGGGAAAGGCAAAGGCAGTCCGCTTTTCCACTTTAGAAGCCATCTGCAAAGCACTCGACTGCCAACCCGGGGATATCCTAAAATATCTCCCCGAGGAGGAATAATTATGAATGAAACTACTAATGAGAACAAATTAAATAACCCCGATAAAGTATTCACTCCCGATTTGCATATCGAAAAGCCCGTACTTGATGATGATAGTGCAATAAGAAATATTTTTTCTTCGGTATTTGCCACGCTTCTGAAAAGCCTCGGCATGCTCCCCCGCTCCCCCGTTTTGCTAACAAAGTCAACAGTATTGTGAGGGAGTTCCCCACACCCCTATACGTAAACGGAGTTTGCATAAAAAGGTTCGTGGGGAAGTTTTTCCACAAAAAAAAAAAGCGTGAGAAGCCTCACGCCACCAATAAATATATTTACTCTCCCTCTTTCTTAAGAAGCTCCTCTTCTTCCCTGTCCTTTTTCACATCGTAATGTATCAAGATTGACAGGATTGCCCTAAGGGCTATAATGCAGCCAACAAGCAAAAATTCTTTCAATGTCTGCACCAAAACAGTTCTTAATATCTCAGATGCGATTTTAAATTCAAGCCCCATTGCCATTGCAGAGGTCAAAACGAATTTAACGGGAAGATCTTTCTTTGCGAAAATATTTATTACATAGAAAATAAATGCTTTAATTGTGCCGTAAACAATTATGGTAATTCCCATAATTTCAATAATTTCTATAATTACCGGCAATACCTTTTGAAAAAATAAATCTAACATAGTCTTATTCTACCAAATTAGTTTCATGTAATTCAAGTACATATTTAAAATAAGCTCTTTTTATTTCATCTATATCAAAATTCTTAATCTTGTTATAGATATTATTTACGATTTCCGCAATCAATTTGTTTACATCAACATCATTTCTTATATTTTCTTCTATAGTACAAACTCTATCTAAAATATCAATCGGATAATCACATTTTTTTACATTTATGCCTATCCCCATCACCACACCTTTGCACACATTTTCTTCAAACACTGCCTCCGTCAAAATGCCGCAAAGTTTTTTTCCGTTATAAATCACATCGTTTACATATTTCAGCTTGCAATCCAAACCGCAAATATTTTCAAGAGCATCTCTTACGCACACTCCGCACATGAGCGTAATAAAAGAAAGTTCCTCCGATTTGATTTTTTCGGGCTGAAGTGCCAAACTCATGTATATGCCTGAGTCGAGAGGAGAATAAAACTTTCTGTCGTATTGCCCCCGTCCCTTAGTCTGCTCACGAGCCAGCACCAAATAATTCGTGTTTTTTTCATCATCAAAAACCAACTTCTTTGCGTAATCGTTGGTGGAAGATACGCTTTTCAACAGCAGTATATCAATTTTTTTATTTTCTTTTACTAAACATTCCGAAATTTTTTGTATATCGTATAAACTCATTTCTTCCTCTTTGGGCGGTGATGTGGTATAATATATTATTACAGTAGATTTTTATTGCCACTAAAATCGGTACAATGCCGGCAGGCTCAGCAGAGGCACTTACCGACATATCGCCAACTCCGTTGGCGTAAATAGGTGTGGATTCCCCACCCACATACCTTAATTATAACACCAACCGCTGCCATATGCGGCGATATATCGGAAAAATACATTATTTGAAGAGAGGAAACAAAATGAAAGTAATATTAAAAGAAGATGTAATCGATATCGGTAAAAAAATGCAAGTTGTCGAAGTTAAAGACGGTTATGCAAAGAATTTCTTATTTAAGAAAAAATTGGCAGTTGTCGCAAATGACGAAAATATGGAAATTCTCAAACAGGAACTTGCCGAAATCGCAGCACACGAAGCAATGATAAAGGCTGAAGCTGAAAGCATAAAGGAAAAGATTAATTCCAAAACATACACCCTCAAAGTTAAGTGCGGTGGTGGCGGAAAGCTTTACGGAGCTATAACCAACCAGGAAATTGCGGATATCATCAATAAAGAAGCGGGAGTAAATGTTGACAAGAGAAAAGTAGTATGCGACAACATCAAATCAGTCGGAACATACGATGTTAAAATCAAACTTCATCCGCAGGTAGAGGCAAAGGTTTCTCTGAGTGTAGAGGCTCTTTAATATGGCACCCCTTAACAACATCAAAACGCCACCCTACAGCGACGAAGCCGAAAAGAGCGTGCTCGGCTGCATGATGCTGGATAAGCAATGTGTGGAAACGGCTCTTTTTATGCTGAGCGAAGATGATTTTTATATCGATAAAAACAAATGGATATTCTCTGCTATATCAAAGCTGTCCCAAAGAGGAATGGCTGTAGATTATGTAACCATAATGGACTCGCTCACAGCCGATGGCACAATGGAAAATATTACTCCGAGCTACCTTGCACAAATACAGGATATAGTGCCTTTTACGAAAAATATCGAGCAATATTGCAAAATAGTAAAGGAAAAGGCAACGCTGCGAAACATAATAATCAATTTCAGCAACATTATCAACAGCTGCTACGATGGACAATACACATTAGCTGAAATAGTTGACGAAGCCGAAAGATTCGTATACGACCTTTCTATGGATAAAACCTCGAATAATTTCGTCAACCTTAAAGAAGAAGCAGGTAAAACCATTGTAAAACTTGCGGATATTTATCAAAACGGCGGACAAAGCGACGGTATTATGAGCGGATATAAAGCCCTTGATGCCATAACAAACGGATTCCAGCCCTCCGATTTGATACTGCTTGCGGCTCGACCAAGCGTAGGTAAAACGGCTCTGGGGCTGGGCTTTGCGGCAAACGCAGCAATAAGGGAGAAAAAATCCGTTGCGTTTTTCAGCCTTGAAATGTCGGCGGAGCAGTTGGTTCTTCGTATAATATCTTCCGAAACCGATGTCAATGCCATGAAACTCAGGCGAGGAGCTCAATCCAATGCGGAATGGAAGAAGATCACATTTCTCAACAGTAAGCTCAACGAGGACAATGTAAAGTTATTCATTGACGATACATCGGGCATTTCCACCGGTGATGCACTGTCTAAACTAAGAAGATTAAAGGCGAAGGAAGGGCTTGATCTGGTCGTTATCGACTACTTACAGCTCATGAGTGCCACATCAATGTCGAAAAATGCCAACCGTGAGCAGGAAATATCGACAATATCACGTGATTTAAAGAAGATGGCGAAGGAACTTAACATTCCCGTTATCGCACTTTCCCAGCTTTCCCGTAATCCGGATAAGCGTGGAGATGGCAGACCGATGCTCTCCGATATAAGAGAATCGGGGGCTATTGAACAAGACGCAGATATCGTATTGATGTTATATCGAAAATCAAACTACGATGATACATACGAAAATCAGGAAGAAACAGAACTTATCATAGCAAAACACCGTAACGGTGAAACAGGCTCCATAAAGCTTTCGTTCATCAAGGACTATGCAAAATATGTTGACTTCAGAGGAGAGGAATAAAATGCAAAACGAATATGTAAAAGTTATGGGGCGTAACCCCGTTAAAGAGGCACTTAAAAGCGGCAGAAACATCAACAAAATATATGTGAGCGATTCGGATTCCGACTATTCGCTTTCAATGATAATCAAAACAGCTAAAGAACAGGGCATCTATGTGCAGAAAACAGATCGCAGAAAGCTCGATTACATGACGGGCAACGGTGCACATCAGGGAGTAGTGGCAATGTGCTCCCCCATTGAATTCTGCACTCCCGATGACATTTTGGATTACGCTCACTCAAAGGGTGAAAAGCCGTTTATCGTGGTACTTGACGGAATTACCGATATTCACAACGCAGGAGCAATAATCAGAAGTGCTTACTGTGCAGGAGCACACGGTGTAATTATTGCCAAAAGAAGAAGCACCCAGCTTAATGAGGGCATTTACAAAACCAGTGCAGGCAGCGTAGAATATATCAAAATAGCACAGGTGGCAAACTTGGCTCAAACTATACAAGCACTCCAAAAGCAAGGTCTTTTCGCCGTATGCTGCGACATGAAAGGACAGAATTATTACGAAATTGACTACGATATGCCCCTTATTATCGTTGCGGGAGCAGAGGGCGAAGGCATAAGCCGCCTCATTAAAGACAAGTGCGACTTCTCGGCAACAATCCCCATGAAAGGCGATCTGGACTCTTTGAATACCTCCGTGGCCGCAGGCATCGTAATGTTTGAGGCAGCCAGACAAAGGGGATAGATAAGCCGTTTATCGGCATTGTTCGATGAGTTGTGAACATACAATATCGCTTGTTTACCACATCGTTCAAAATAAACTTAAAAAAATACATAACAAACTATAATCACACAAAAAACACCGATTTTAAGCCATTTTTGCTCATATCGGTGTTTTTCTTCGAATAAGACTCGAACATATATCGAACCAAACACTTATCAACAAAGAAAAAAGTTATCAACAGTTTATTGACACAAAATACACATAATCAACAGGTTAGAGAATTATTAATAATAAGTGTAAATTTCATTAATAATGGAATTTTCTCAACATTGTGTGCTATAATGTAGACATAAAATTATTAGGAGGCTATTTTATGGCTAATGAAGAATTAAAAGATTTTGTAGATGATATAGTTGAAAAATCAAAAGACTTGTTTGAGCAAACAACGCAAAAAGCAGGTGAATATGCTAAAGTGGCCGGAGATAAAGTAACAGAGCTTTACGGCAAAGCTAAGACGAGAGTTGAAATGGAAAAAATAGAATTTTCGGTAAATAAAAAATTCCGTGAACTCGGCAAAGCATACTATACCGCAAAAGATGCAGGCGAAGTATTTGACGATACCGAAATAATGAACGAAATCAAGATTCTCAAAGACGCTTTGATTGCACTCAAAGAAGATAAACCAATGCCCGAAGAAGCAGAAAAAATAGTTGATGATACAACCGAAGATGAAGAACCCGTTGAAGTTACTCTTCATATTGAAGACAGCGGAGAAACACAGGAATAGTTTTATTTGCTTAGTTAGCCGCACTACATAAAAAGCACCCATATGGGTGCTTTTTTCATATAAAATCTAACTACACGCTCGGCTGTGCCATAAACGTATTTTCATCTAAAAGATGTTTTAATACGGCACTTCTGGTGATTATTCCGCTGAAAATATTTCGATCGTCCACTATGGGAATAAAGTTTTGCTCCAAAATCATAGTGAATACCTTGGAAATATCATCCGACAAATTCACGGACGGGCAGAAGTTTTCTCGGATAACATTTTTGATTTGTTCCTTTTCGTAGTCCTTGAGTGATGTGCTGCCGCATTTGTGCGAATACCGAAGAATATCGCCCTCGGTAAAACAACCTATATATTTTTCGTTTTTGTCAACAACGGGGATTGCTGTGAATCCGCTGTTTCGCAAAACCTCGAAACCCTGCCTTACGCTGTCATCAGCATGAACAAATGAAGAACAAACCTTGGGTGTCATAAACATCGCTATATTCATTTTTAACTCTCGCCATTAAAATAATTTTGTAATACTATTATAGCAGTTATGAATTAAAGTAACCTTTAGTTTTGAGCAATTTCATCCATGTTTGCCAAAGCTTTTTTGAACTGTACACTAAACAGCACTCCCGTAAATATTACCGCAATAATATCGGCTACAGGCTCTGCCGCATATACAGCCATTACCTTGTCGGTTAAAATGTTCGGCATTATGTATATGAGAGGCAAAAGCAAAATGAATTTTCTGACTATGGCAACTATTGCCGAAGCTTTTGCATTGCCGAGAGCAACGAATGTCATCTGGCAGGATATCTGTATGCCGAACATAAACACAGCACCGCAATAAATTCGAAGCGCCTTTGCAGAGAACGAAATAAGTTCTGCACTTGATGTAAACAAGGAAGCGAATATCTGAGGGCAAATCATTATCAATAACCACAAAATAACGGCATACGATAAGCTGATGATAAGAAGATACTTAAAGGTTTCTTTTACCCTCTGTTTGTTTTTAGCTCCGTAGTTATATCCTGTTATGGGCTGAGCCCCTTGAGCAAAACCCTGCATGGGAAGCATGGCAAACTGCATAACGCTGGTTAAAATGGTCATTGCGCCAACTGCCAAATCACCACCGTATTTAAGAAGAGAAGAGTTGAAGCACACTGAAATGAAACTTTCACTTGCCTGCATTATAAAAGGAGCGATTCCGAGAGCAAGACAAGCTCCCACAACACTGAACTTTATTTTGGCATATTTCTTTCTTATTTTAAGAAGAGTTTTTTCACCGGATAAAAACCTGATTACCCAAATAAATGATATGCCCTGGGAAATAATCGTAGCAAGAGCAGCTCCGGTAACGCCCATATCAAATACAAAGATAAATATCGGGTCAAGAATAATATTGCTTACTGCGCCTATCAATACGGTTTTCATGCTTACATTGGAAAAGCCCTGTGCCGTGATGTAGGAATTCATTCCCAAGGTTACCTGCACAAAGAGCGTTCCCAAGGCATACACCTTCAAATAAGCCGATGCATATGGCAAAGTATTTTTGCTTGCTCCGAATATGGGAAGCAGGCTATCGCCGAAAATGAGCAAAAGTACAGTCAGAATGACCGAAACTATGATTTGCAAATAGAAGCAGTTGCCCATAATTTCCTCAGCGGAGTCAGTGTCTTTCTTGCCCATGGCAATGGATGCCAAAGATGCACCGCTGGCGCTTACAAGAACAGCAAATGCCGAAACGATGAGAATTACCGGCATACAAACACCGAGCCCTGTGAGAGCCAATTCGCCTACAACGGGGATATGCCCGATATAGATTCTGTCTACGATGTTATACAGCATATTGATAATCTGCGCTGCCACGGTCGGCAAAGATAATTTAATCAGCAGCTTGCCTATTGGGGCATTAGCCAAAAAATCGTTGTTGTTTTCCATGATAATTGTTAAGTCCTTTCCATTATGTAAAATTTATATCAAACTAAAACAAAGCCGAATAAATATCCGAAAATAATCATTTATCCACAAAAATATCGGCAAATAGTGCAAATAAACAAGCATAAAACCGACAATGAATATTTTACTATATGAGAGGGCTGAAATCAACAAATGTCGAAAAACTAATTATTACTTAATTTTAGCATATGCGTTGGGCATTAGTTAGGTAGAGAAGTGGTCAAGTTGAATAAAGAAGATGTAAAAAGCTATATAAATCTATTGAAGACACGGTCCCAACATAGTAAAATATAGGTAAACAAGGAGGAATTATGGACGGATTAAATACACAAAAACCATCTATTGATGAATGGATAAAAGAAGCAAAACAGGCAATTTCGGCAAATGACATCGGAATGTATCTCATACATAACGGCGTTGTCAGAAAAAGTGCAAAAGCAAAGGTAAGATTAAATGACAATGATGCTCTTGATGTTACGGGAATGGACTTTGATTTTGACGATGATAAAGTCAAAGCAGCCATAGAAGAAGCAAAACAGCTTGAGGGCATATATTATGTGGGAGTTTGGCTCAACAGAGGGCATTTGCAGGTCGGTGATGACATAATGTATGTTATCATAGGCGGTGATATCAGACCCCATGTTATTGATGCATTGCAATTTTTGGTTGGCAAAATCAAGACTGAGTGCGTTGTGGAAAACGAACTGCACTAGAGCACCGGTCCAAATGATTATATTTATTGCGCTCTGCGAATGGCGGAGCGTTTTTTGTATTATTTTTTGTCTTTAACAGATTTGATATCGTAATAATACCCAATTCCCAATATCACCCCAAAAACCAAAACTCCCCGCCTCACGGCGGGGAATCTCTCACACTGAATTTCTCTTTCTGTAAATTTCTTTTATTTACAAAACTTCTACTTCATCAATTCGCAAATAGTATCGGCAAATTCAACAGGGTCGTCAATGGGCATACCCTCTATCAAAACAGCCTGGTTGTACAAAAGTTTTGCGTATTTTGCAATCGTTTCATCATCCGGATCAGTGCTGAATTTATTCTGCAATACCTTAAATACCTCATGGTTCGGGTTGATTTCGAGGATTCTTTCGGCTCTTACTTTTTCAGCGTTCGGTATGGCGTTTAACACCTTTTCCATCTCCATACTGATTCCGCCGCCGCCTGCAAAACATACGGCATGGGAGATAAGCCTTGATGATATAGCCACATCGCTAACCTTGTCTTTTAATATCTCCTTTAATTTATCGAGAAGTGCCTTGTTGTTTTCCTGAACTTCTTTTGCACTCTCCTTTTCTTCCTCGGTCTGTTCAAGCCCCAAGTCGCTTTCGGTTATCGACAAAACATCTTTTTCGTTTACTTGAATCAACGTTTTGAATACGAATTCATCAATATCGTCTGTGCAGCAAAGTATCTCATAGCCTTTTTCTCTCAAAAGCTCTGCCTGAGGCATTTTGAGTATCTTATCGTAATCTTCACCGCAAGCATAATAGATATATT
Source organism: uncultured Lachnospiraceae bacterium (assembly GCA_964644555.1). Taxonomy (GTDB): domain Bacteria; phylum Bacillota; class Clostridia; order Eubacteriales; family Anaerofustaceae; genus RUG14186. The sequence continues at coordinate 12,051 of CAZXWI010000030.1, forward strand.
TCTGATCTGGCTTCATTCTGCCGATGTATTCTTCGAATGTTACAAGTTTTTCTTCTGTTGACGAATAGAACATCAACAAATTCTCAAGCAGTTCCTTATGTGTTCCGTAATCCGAATATACTCCGTATTTAAGCTGCAATCCAAAGCTTTCGTAGAACTTTTCGTATTTTTCTCTGTCGGATGTGAGCATATTTTCAAGTTCGGATTTTATCTTCTTTTCTATTCTTACGGCAATGGCTCTGAGCTGTCTGTCGTGCTGCAAAAGCTCTCTTGATATGTTAAGGGATAAATCCGGTGTATCCACCAACCCTCTTACAAAGCTGAAGTAATCGGGCAAGAGTTCCTCGCACTTATCCATGATAAGAACTCCGTTTGAGTAAAGTTTAAGCCCTTTTTCATATGCCTTGGTATAGTAGTTGTACGGAGTTGACGACGGAATATACATAAGAGCGTTGTAATTAAGAGTACCCTCTATATTTACATGCATAACCTTAAGCGGATCCTGCCAATCATAGAACTTGTCTTTGTAAAAGTTGTTGTATTCTTCTTCGCTTATTTGGTTCTTTGCCTTTTTCCAAATAGGCACCATGCTGTTAATGGTTTCGTCCTCATGATAATGTTCGTATTCTGGGGTGTAGTCCTCTTTTGCTTTTTCTTCTTCGCTAACCTCTATCTCTCTGTGCTTTTCCACATTCATTATAATAGGATAACGAATATAATCGGAATAATATGTTATAAGGTTTCTAAGCTTATATTCATTTAAAAATTCCGAATATTTCTCATCTTCGGTATCTTCCTTGATGGAGAGGATAATTTGGGTTCCATGATCTTCTTTTTCGGCTTCGTCAATGGTATATCCGCTTGCACCGTCGGAAGCCCATTCGTATGCTTTATCCGAGCCGTATGCCTTTGATATTACTTTAACACTATCACTTACCATAAATGCCGAGTAGAATCCTACACCGAACTGCCCTATTATGTCGATATCTTCTTTTGCTTCGTTGTTTGTCTTGAAATCAAGTGAACCGCTCTTGGCTATAGTTCCCAAATTTTCTTCAAGATCTTCTTTATTCATTCCTATACCGTTATCGGATATGGTTATGGTTCTGTTTTCACGATCAAATCCGACTCTGATATAAAAATCGTTTCGGCTCATTCCCGAAATATTTTCGGATAATGCTTTGAAATAGAGTTTATCTATAGCGTCGCTGGCATTTGAAATAAGCTCTCTTAAGAATATCTCCTTATTGGTGTATATTGAATTTATCATCAGATCCAATAATTTTTTCGATTCCGCTTTAAATTCTTTTTTCTCCATTTCGTGTTCCTTTCTATTCTACATCATAATTTTTGTTAAACAATTTATAAATCAACCCTGCAATTTCTTCGGGAGATTTATCCATATCGCAAATCAACCACATCTTGAGCATATTGTATATGCCATTCATCAGAAATGTCAAAACGAGCTTCAGTTCATCGTTATCAAGGTGTGTATTGACTTTGAATTTATCGGAGTAACGCTGCATGAAATTATCGAATATCGCCGTGATATCCGTATCCTTTTTACATCTGAAAAGCACTATGAGCGTGTCCGAATTTTCTTTAAGATATCTGCAAATATCTTGAAGTATTTCCAATGAATTTACAATGGGCTTATCAAAAGATCCAATTTGCCTAAGCTCCTCCAAAATATTCACCGCAATCTCTTTAAGAACATCTTCCACACAGCTGTAATGATTATAAAATGTCGTTCTGTTCACCTCGGATATGCGACACAATTCGCTTACGGTAATTTTTTCCAGTTCTTTTTCTTTGAGAAGTGTAAAAAGCCCCTGTCTGATAAGCTGCTTTGTCAATTTGACCCTTTGGTTTTCCTTAGTTTGCATGAATCACCTCATTATTCTACAGTTGTGTCTAAAATATATAATCTGCTTTAAACTGAACAAGTGTATAATAAATTATTCCACTCAATAAGTCAAGAATATCTCGAATTAAGTTTTCATTAAGTCCCAATCCGAGAAAAGATTTACCGTCATAGTTGAATTAATTTATCAATAAGTGTATAATTTATTGGGTTAGTTATTACAAATCTATTTAGAAATAAAACAATCATAAAATCATTTTACATATTTACATTTGGAGGAATCATGAAAGTATTGATTGCGGGAAGCTCTCCCGAAGCATTTAAAAAGTACGAAGAATTTTCTCAAAACGAAGTCGTTTTCGTTACCCCCGAAGATAAAGTATGCTTTGATGCAAAAGATACCACACAAATACTTACTTCAAGCGAACTCTACAGCGTTGATTTTAATTTAAAAGAGGCAAAAATCCGAAAGATTGCAACCGATAAAGACAGCGTAATCCCCTTTGATTATCTCGTTGTATGCGATTTCGACAATAGGGCTAACCTGCTCAAAACACAGCTTAATTCATCAAGTATTGCCAATACCGAAATCCTAAATTCAAACTACACGGCAGTAAGAAAAGCTTCTTATATTCTGCCTGATGAAGTAAATTCCCTCAAAGGATTGGGATTTTTGTGGGATAAGAGAACCCCCGATAAATTCAACGGCCGCATTATCACCCGTAATGGCAAAATCACATCCGACGAAGCAATCGCCATTGCAGAAGCCGCTCAAAAATTCGGTTCGGGCGAAATAGCCATGACCACACGCCAGACCATCGAAATACAGGGTGTTGCCTACGAAAATATCCGCCCATTATGCGACTACCTTAAGAAATTCGACCTCTATCCGGGAGGCACAGGCCCGAAAGTAAGACCCGTTGTTTCATGCAAAGGTACAACATGCCGTTTCGGGCTTATCGACACATTTGCTTTGTCAATGAGAATACATGAAGAATTTTATGTAAAACTTCGCGAAACAAAACTTCCGCACAAATTCAAAATTGCCGTAGGAGGCTGCCCTAACAACTGCGTTAAACCCGACATCAACGATTTGGGCATAGTCGGCCAAAGAATCATAGATGTCAACACAGATGATTGCAAAAATTGCAAAACCTGTCAAATCGAAAAGGGCTGCCCCATGAATGCAGCAAAGGTAGTTGACGGGAAAATAACCATTGATAAAGACATCTGTAATAATTGCGCAAGATGCTTAGGCACTTGCCCATTCGGCTTATTCGAAAACTACAAAACGGGTTATAAAGTATTCCTCGGTGGCCGTTGGGGCAAGAAAACAGCCATGGGTAAACCCTTAAGCCGTATTCTTAAAAGCGAAGATGAGGTTATAAATGTTATTGCAAAAGCGATAGAACTCTTCAGCGAAAACGGTAATTCCGGTGAAAGATTCGGCACGGTCGTAGAAAGACTCGGTATTAAAAATGTTGAGAAAAAGTTGTTTGAAGAATAAAATCTTTATACTTTTTATCATTTTTTTCTTCACCGTGAGCCTTTGTGCCTGCGAAAATAACAGCCCAAATGCTTCTCAAAGTGAAGATAATTACCTCACTTTCACGGATTCAATCGGCAACGAAGTAATTCTCAAAACGAAACCCGAAAATGTGGCAGTATGCTTTTCTTCCCTTACCGATATGTACATTACGGCAGGGGGAGAAGTTAATATAAGCGTGGGCGAAAGCATTGAGAGAGGATTTGTTTCGAAAGATGTGCTTTTGGTGGATTCGGGAGCAGGAAAGAAAATTGATAACGAACTTCTCATATCCTATAAACCCGATTTGGTAATATATTCCGCTGACATTGCTGCGCAGCAAGAGTCCTACGAAATAATAAAAAATGCGGGCATTGATGCGGCATGCTTTGAAATAGATGATTTCGACGATTACCTATACGCATTTGAAATAATGTGCAAAATAACCGGTGATAACGCTTCTTATGAAAAATACGGGCTTGAGGTGAAAAACAAAATATCAAATCTTATTTCAAGTACCGATACGAAGAATTTCGGTGATATTGATGTTTTGTATATAAGATGCGGTTCATCTTCAAGTGCCACAAAAGCTAAAAACAGTAACGATAATTTCGTATGCAGAATGTTAAAGGAATTGGGAGTTCACAATATTGCCGATGATGCACCTGTTTTGCTGGATGGGCTTAGCCTTGAAATCATAATCAGAGAAGATCCGGACTACATCTTCTTTTCCACCATGGGAAACAGAGATGCGGCAATATCCTATATGCAAAGTGTGCTGAGTGAATCGGGCTGGAGTAGTCTTTCTGCGGTAAAAAACAATAATTACGATTTCTTGCCGAAAGAATTGTTCCAATATAAACCCAATGCAAATTGGGATAAAGCTTACGAATATTTAATAGGGTTATTAAATAATGTATCACAACAACAATAAACAAAAAAACAATTCACAAAAACTGCGAGGCAAAGGCGGCATAATTTTGATGCTGTCTTTGTTTTGTTTGTTATTTTTAATTTCGCTTCGTTTCGGAAGCACCAAAATATCATTTTCCGACTTTATCGAAATATTTGCTCCCAATGGGCGAAATACCACGGAAGGCATAATATTCTTTTTAATAAGACTTCCTCGAAGTCTGGCTTGCACTGTTGCTGGAATGGGGCTTGCTCTATCGGGGGTGTTACTTCAAGCTGTAACAGGCAATGACCTAGCAGGGCCTAACATAATCGGGGTTAATGCAGGAGCCGGATTCGCTATGATATTGTTTTTGGCATTTTTCCCGAATGCATTTTATTTGCAAAGCGTTGCCGCATTTTGTGGTTCTCTTTTATCGAGCCTTATCATAATAGGCTTGGCAAATAAAATTTCACCGAATAAAGGCACACTCATTCTGTCGGGCATTGCGCTAACCTCGCTTTTGAATGCGGGAATATCACTGATATCTCTTCTTGACGAAGATGCTTTGGTCTCTTACAAATACTTTTCCATAGGCACGGTTTCATCGGCAAAAACAAGCGAAATAATAATCCCTTTTATAATAATTTCAGTGTGCTTTTTTATTGCGGTAATGTTATCAAAAAAAACAGACCTATTGTATTTGGGAGATGAAATCGCATCTTCTTTAGGTCTTAATGTTAAAGCGTTCAGAATTTTATTGATAATTTTAGCTTCCGCCTGCGCTGCTTCAGCTGTCAGCTTTGCAGGGCTTTTGGGCTTTGTGGGCTTGGTAGTGCCTCATATCGGCAGAGCCTTGGTGGGAAATAATTCACGATATTTAATAATATTCTCCACTCTTTTAGGCGCTATCATACTTCTTCTTGCCGACACATTAGGCAGGGTACTCTTTTCCCCCACCGATATCCCCGTTGGAATAATCATGGCTTTTGTGGG
>CAZXWI010000031.1:0-16972 GCA_964644555.1 uncultured Lachnospiraceae bacterium
TGATTATGTTATAATAACACATATAATGTAATTGTGCATATATTTTGTAAGAAGGTAATTAATGGATAATAACTCATATAAAAAACGAAGAACTGTCATGTGGGTAATAATAGTGGCAGTGCTTTTGATTGTAACGAACTTGGCTACTTATTGCTTATGTACTTATTTACCTATATTTACGGGTAGCTCCGCTGTTATTGAATCCGATGACAAGCAGACAAAAGCAAATGTGGAAAAATTGTTGTATTTGATAGATCAGCTTGATGAAAATTTCCTTTGGGATATAGATAAAGATAAGTTGTGGGACGGCATATTTAAAGGACTCCTCTATGCAACGGGGGATATCTATTCCGAATATATGAATGCCGAGGAGTACAAAGAATATCAGGTAACGCTTGACGGATCCTTTTTCGGGATAGGGGTTCAGATATCCAATGACGAAAACGGCAATGTAAAAGTTGTCAGCGTATTTAAAGATTCCCCTGCATACAAGGCAGGTATTAAAGTAGGCGATATCATTATAGGAGCCGACGGCGAAGATTTGTATAACCAAAGCGTAAGTTACGCAGTTAAGTTTTTGCGAGGCGAAGAAAACACAGTCGTAAATGTGGAAGTTTTGCGTGAGGGTGAAGAGCTTAGCTTTAATATACTTCGTGAAGAAATAGAAATGGTCTATGTCAATTCGAAAATGCTCGATGACGATATAGGATACATCAATATAACAGAGTTTGAAACCAATACCTATTCACAATTCTCTCAAGCCGTCAAACAGCTTGATGCAGAAGGAATGAGAGGTTTGATATTGGATTTAAGGCAAAACCCCGGTGGTATGGTTAAGGAAGCTGTGCAAATAGCGGATGATCTTTTGCCGAAATGCCAAATAATTTATACTATGAACAAAAAAGGCGAACGCTCCAGCTATGATTCCGACGAATATTGCCTTGGATTCCCGCTTGTTGTTCTGGTGGACGAATACTCCGCATCTTCATCGGAAATATTGACAATTGCTCTTAAAGACAACAATGCCGCCACCATAGTCGGAACTACCAGCTATGGCAAAGGCATAGTGCAAGTGTTGATTCCACTTTCGGACGGATCTCTTTACAAATATACCTATGCCGAATATTACGGACCGAGCGGAAATGCCATTCACGGTGAGGGAATCACTCCCGATTATGTGGTGGAGCAAAGTGAAGAATACATTAATACATTAATTTCAGATATACCATATGACAATGACTTGCAGCTACAAAAGGCCGTAGAGGTCATGGAGGAAAAAATTGGAAAATAGTCAAGACAAAGATCTCAGCAAAAAGCGCATTAAAAACGACGAAAAAAACGATAAAAAAACGAAACCGAAAAAAAGAATAAGAAAAAAAGTAGTTGTTAAAAAACGAGTTAACGACAAAAATAAAAAAGACCGCACATTAAAAGACGAAAATGTCATTGCCGATAATTCGGTATCGGAAAAATTTACCGATGATGATATGCAAAAGACCATAATCGGCACTTCTGTTTCGGGGGCTAATAGCGAAAATCTCGGAAATACAGAAAACGAAAAGGCTAAACCGCACAAAAGAAGACGCAGAAAAAGAGGAAAACAGCAGCCTTTATGGAAGAAGATACTCAAAATATCGTTCATTGTTATATTCTCTTTGTGCTTTATAGGCGGCTGTGTCGGATTGGGTGTGGCTTACAAATGGATGTCGGAAGCTCCCGAACTTGATATGAGCAAGTTCGAGTTTGTCGGAGCATCTGCCATATATGATATTAATGATGAGTATTATCAGGAACTTCAAACTGCCGAAAGACGTGACCCTGTAACCATACAGGAAGTGCCGGAACTTGTTCAGCTTGCATTTGTTTCCATAGAGGACCAGCGTTTTTATTCGCATTTCGGAGTCGATGTAAGAGGAACGGCAAAAGCTATTATCGGGGTGTTGACCGCAGGCAGTACCGATGGGCCCGGAGGCAGCACCATCACTCAGCAGCTTATCAAGCAAACCCACTTAACCAGTGAAACGAGCATTAAGCGTAAGGTAATGGAATGGAAGCTTGCTTATAAATTGGAAAAACAGCTCTCTAAACGAGAGATACTTCAAGCATATTTAAATAAGATAAACTTGAGCAGTGCTTGGGGTATAGAGAGTGCATCTCAGCTCTATTTCGGCATTTCCGTAGATGATTTGAGCGTTGCGCAGGCGGCTGTAATGGCTTCCATAATGAAAGCACCTACCTATTATAATCCGTATACTTATCTTGAGGACGAAGACGGCAATTATTACCTTGCCAGAGAAACTACCGAGGACGGAAAAACAAAGGTAGTATTGAGCGAAGAAAATAAAGGAAGAGCAAAAATAATAGTAGATAAATTGCTCGAACTCGGTCATATTTCCGAGAGAGAACATGATATCGCCATTAATGAGCTTGAGCAGAATTTGGTAGGACTCATCTCTCCGAAATACAATTCCGACTACACATATTTTACCGATGCGGTATATAACGAAGTAGTCGAGGATTTGCAAGAAAAATATAATATGACGTATTCTGAAGCAACGGAGCTTCTCCTTAACGGCGGAATAAATATTTATTCTACGGTTGATCCCATTATTCAAAAGGCTTTGGACTACAATGCAGATGATGATGATTTATTCGTTTCTCAAACATGGGAAGCCGCAGAAGCCAGCGAAGCCATGAGTGCATACACGGGAGAAGATATCGAATATATGCCCGAAGTAGGTGGTGCTATAATTGATAACGACACAGGTTATGTTGTCGGAATCCTCGGTGGAAGAAACAAGCAAGGTTCGCTTACCATGAACCGAGCTTTGCAAAAATTCCAGACCGGTTCTACCACAAAACCTGTTACAGCATACGCTCCTGCCATAGAAACCGGTACGGTAACATTGGCTACAACCTTTGATGATATACCTTTATCATTCTCAGGCTGGGCTCCGACTAATGCAGACTTCAGAAACAAAGGGCTTATGACAGTCAGAGATGGTTTAAAATTATCGCAAAATGTCATTGCCGTACAAGTTGAAGCTATTACGGGGCATGAAGTATGTGCCACATATGCCGAAAAATTCGGTTTGGATATAATTCGTGAGGACGATGCCGACCTTAACGGAGCTGCATTGGCTCTCGGTGGATACACCTATGGACAAACTCCTCTTGCCATGGCGAGTGCATACAGCGTATTTGCCAACGGTGGATATAGATATGAACCTACTTTCTACAGATATGTTACAGATTCGGAGGGTAATGTTATTTTAGAGAGCAAACCGCTTCGTGTGGAAGTAGTATCAGAGCAAACCTCATGGCTTATTACCAGTGTATTAAAGCAGGTAGTAAACGGAGCTATGGTATATTTCCCGATACCGGGGCATGAATTTGCAGGTAAAACAGGTACTACCGATGCATATGTTTGCGGTTGGTTCTGCGGATATACTGCCGATTATTCATGTGCATTCTGGATGGGTTACGACCAGCAAAAAGTAACCGTTGATGGAACGACTTACGATTTGAGACTGGGTATCTACGGTGGTGCTACGGGAGGACCTGCTCATTTCGGATATGAAGTAATGAAAGATATCTATGAAGAAAAAGATATGCCGAACACATATCTGCCATCGAAACCCGAAAAGATAGTAGAGGCTGAAGTTGACAGAATATCGGGAAGAATTCCTACCGATTTAACGGCAAAGGACGATAGAAATACCATAATTACGGAATACTTTATCGAAGGTACAGTTCCCGAAGAACCCGATGATTACCACAGAGAATTCTTGATTTGTGCCGATACGGGTGATTTGGCTACGGCAAACTGCCCGAATATTGTAAAAAAAGTAATGGTATATAAGGACCCTGCGGTGGTTTATATAGCAGGTGGTATGCCCTACAGAGATGACAGGCTTGTAGGCGAGGACGATGAGGGGTATATCGCACCGAGCGACAACTGCACGCGCCACAGCGTTGATGATGTGGCAAAATCATTGCTTATCGGAACGGTAAAAGACGATATAACTTCCGTAACGAACAATGTGTCGATTACCAACGAAGAAACTAAGACTTTGTACTCATTTACTCAGTCGGTTACCGGAGTTACAAAGTTTATGAACTTGAAATCTCTTGTGATAACCGTAAAAGATCCAAGCATTGCTTCGGTAGAATATAAAAACGGAATACTCACAGTTATGCCGCTATCCAACGGTACAACGCAAATAAACTTTGTAAATGTGTTTAACAAGGGAATTACAGGTGCATTGGGGCTTCCTGCGGCACCTTCGTTGGGAGAAGTCAACGAAACTTCTTATGAATACACTATCAGCGGAGAAATTACGGTAAATGTAAGCGGCTTCGGCACGAAACCTGTTGAACCCACTCCCACACCGGGGGGAGAGGGTGAAGGCGGCGAAAACGGAACAACTACTCCCGATAGCGGAACAAGTAAACCAAGCGAAACACCTTAATTAAATACAGATAACTATCCGTAATTTTACATTTGGGATAAAATATGAAAGATAAGAAAAAAGAAGAAAAACAAAACGGTTCGCAAGGTACCGTAAATAAAAAAGGGCTTGTCATCAACGGTAAACGAATTACCCTTGTTCCTAGAGAAAAAGCTCCGAGCAAAAAGGAGTTGCAAAATTCCTCACAAAACGAGTCTACTGACGGTAAGAAGCCTCTCAGCCGCGGCAAACAAGTATTTTGGCGTGTGGCTGCGGTATTTATAGGTGTATGCTTTTTAATCGGAGTCGCAGGGCTTGGCTTAGTGCTTACTTTGATGATGCAGGCTCCCGAAGTGGATCTTAGCAAATTTGAATATGCGGGAGCTACCGAAATATACGATATAAACGATAACTACTATCAGGAATTGGAAACCAGCGAGAAGAGAGAAGTTGTCAGCATTGAAGAAATTCCCGAATTGGTGCAGCTTGCGTTCGTTTCCATAGAAGATCAGCGTTTTTATTCGCATTTCGGAGTTGACTTTAGAGGAACATTCAAGGCTGTATACGGAGTTTTGACTTCCGGAGGTACGGAAGGTTCGGGAGGCAGCACCATCACTCAGCAGCTTATTAAGCAAACCCATTTATCCAGCGTTACGAGCATAAAGCGTAAAGTAATGGAATGGAAGCTTGCTTACGAATTGGAGCAGCAGATGCCCAAGCGAGAAATATTGGAAGCTTATTTGAATAAAATAAACTTATCGCAGGCATGGGGTGTGGAAAGTGCAGCAAACACTTACTTCGGTTTGAGCGTTGATGAACTCTCCGTTGCCCAGTCGGCGGTTTTGGCTTCCATAATGAAAGCTCCTACCTACTATGGCCCATATATATACTCGGTGGATGATGACGGCAACACATATTTGGAGAAAACAACTGATAAAGACGGCAACATTGTTCCTGTGCATAAACCCGAAAATAAAGAGCGAGCCATTGATATAGTATATAAAATGCTCGAACTTGGGCATATCTCCGAAAGAGAATGTGAGATTGCCGTAAATGAGTTGGAAAACGATTTAGTCGGCTTGAAATTACCGAATTACGGATATAATTACACATACTTTACCGATGCGGTATATAATGAAGTTCTGGAAGATTTGATGGATAAGTATAATTATACGGCAGGAGATGCCGCAGATTTGCTTGCCAATGGCGGACTTAAGATATATTCGACAGTTGACCCGATAATCCAGAGAGCATTGGACGAAACAGCAAAAGACGACAGTATATTCCCATCTCAAACATATTCTGCTTATTACGCAAGCGTGGCAATGAGTGCAAAAACCGGAGATGATATAAACTATATTCCGCAGGTTGGCGGAGCGGTTGTTCAAAACAGCACTGGATATGTGGTCGGTGTTGTGGGAGGCCGAGGCAGCAAGGAAGGTAACCTTGTTATGAACAGGGCTTTGCAGAAATTCCAAACAGGTTCTTCGACCAAGCCCGTTACCACCTATGCCCCCGGAATTGATTCCAAGAAAGTTACATTGGCGGATACATTTGACGATTCACTTATTTCTTGGGGTAGTTGGACTCCTCATAACGCAGGTGGCGGTACATCGGGCGTAATGTCGGTTAGAGCAGGTCTTACAGGCTCGGTAAACATTATTGCGGTACAGGTGCAGAAAACAGTTGGGTACGATATTTGCGCCGAATACGGTAAAAAGTTCGGCCTTGACATATTGGAAGATGACTACAACTCTGCAGCCCTTGCTCTCGGAGGATACACTCAAGGGCAAACCCCTCTTGCAATGGCAAGTGCATTTTCGACCTTTGCCAATTACGGTGTGAGAGTAACTCCCACATTCTACAGATATGTAACAGACGAAAACGGAATGGTAATTTTGGAAAGCCCGCAGGAAAAAGTACAGGTTATTTCCGAACAGACCGCATGGCTTATTACCAGTGTGCTGCGTAATGTTGTACGAGGCGGTACTACGAGCATATATATTTCGGGTCAGGATCTTGCAGGAAAAACAGGAACTACCGACAGCAATATGTGCGCATGGTTCTGCGGATACACTGCCGAATATGCAGGGGCTTTCTGGTACGGTTATGACCAGCAGAGAGTTACCGTTGACGGATATACCTACGATTTGAATGTAGGGGTATATGGCGGTTCCTGGAACGGACCTGCTGCATTCTTTGAACAAGCATTTAATAAATTCTATGCAGAAAAAGGACTTCCTGCGGCAGATCTCCCATCGCAGCCGGGAGGGCTTGCATATCGAGGCGACTGGGTGCTTGAAGATACTTATCCGACAGGGGTGAAGATTCCGACCGTTATGGTGGGACTTTGCGCCGAATCCGGACTATTGCCCAATGCGACATGCCCAATAGAAGAAAAAGAATATCAAGATCGTTCACAGGTTAAACTTGTGGAAAACGGAAAATATGTGAATGTGGATTATTCTGCTAAAGATGAGTCGGGTAATACAACAGTGGTTCCCGAAGAGTATTGCACAATAGATCATACGAAACAAATTCCGCCTGAAGGTGGCGAAACAGGCACGGGTGAACCCTCACAGGGTGGTTCGGAAGAAGGTGGAGAAGTTACACCAACACCCCCACCTACTCCGACACCTACACCGGATGAACCTGAAGAGAGCAAAGAACCGCAAGTATAAATATCATAGCTTAAAACCAATAGGCAATATGCTTATTGGTTTTTGCTATATATGCATTTTTATCAGATTTTATGCAGATTTTGTAAAGGATGAATATACAAATTTGTAACAAAATTGTTTAAATTTGCATCGATAATAAGCTCAATAGGCAAAATACTTGAAAAAATGCTATTGAAAATGGTATAATAGATAGTCAATATAATGGATATAATGTACTGTAAAGGATATTAAAATAAAATGATTGATTCAATAAATGCTTTTTTAATCGGTATCCCCGGGTGGCTGCATATTATAGTAATATCTATGCTTCCCATAATCGAACTCAGGGGTGCGCTTCCTTATGGAGTTTTTGTGCTTAAAATGCCAATACTTCAGGTAATGCTTTTGTCCATAATCGGCAATATGATACCTGCACCTTTCATAGTGTATTTGGCAAAGTATATAATAGACAAAATGCTTACATCGAAAAACGAGAAAATCGTTAAATTTGCAACATACATAAGAGATCGAAGCTTAAAGCGAAGCGAAAAAATAGAAAAATATACATTCTGGGGGCTTGTTATGTTCGTGGGTGTTCCTCTTCCGGGAACGGGAGCATGGACGGGTTCGCTGATTGCATCGTTACTTCAGCTTGATCAGAAAAAATCGCTTCTTGCTGTCTTATTGGGTGTTTTGATGGCAGGAGTAATCGTTTCGGTGCTTATAAAGACCGGTATAATGCTATTTTAGCGGGAAAGAGGTAATTTAATGAAACCTTTCGTTAAGAAAATTTTGTTGTTTTTGGCAGATTTTGCTGCCCTGACGGCATCATGTTTCGTTGCGTATTACATTTCCGTGTTGGTTGGGTTTAATCCATCGAATCTGTTTGTTGATTCGTGGTATTTATTTGTGGTAGTGAAGGCAGCGGTTTATTTGCTGTTTTCCATGTACACATTCGATCAATACAGAATGAGAGCTATAGATATAATCGGATGCGGTGTTGCAAACTTGGTTGCCGACATTGTAATGATTTTATTATTCAGCCTTGATGTCGGTGAAAATGTTGTGCCTATAGCCATATCCATCGTTTGGGATATGGCACTGTGTGTAGCACTTCGAGTATTATTAGAAAAGCTTCTCGGTTACGAAGAATACGAATACGAAGATGATGAAGATGATGAAGAAGTATCAAACGAAAATAAATCAAAAGATGATTTTTCAGACAGTGAATTTATGATTGATGATTCGGATTCGATTTCGATCTTTGGCGAAGATGAGAATGCCAATGAGTCCGCATTATCGGATATGAGTCCGATAGAGGACGATATTTCCGAACTTTTATCTTCGGAATATACGAATGATGATATATTTGTATCAGATGAAACAAATGACTTTATTCCCGAAGATGATAGTAATGAACTGCCTTTTGATGATATTTTAAAAGATTCAGATGAAGAAGGGGATATCGAAGACTTTGATATTAACGCATTTTCGGAAGACGAAGTCGGCGATATGGATTCGGACTTTGATTTAAACTTTGATGAACTTGATGCACTTGCCGCTTTGTCGGAATCTGAAACTGACAGCACCCCGATTGAAGAGCTTACCAAAGAAGCTGACGGCGATTTGGATGTATTGGATATGATAGTAAATATCGATGAGGGGGATTTACCCGATTTGTTCTCAGATTCCGATGGTGATTCATTTGATTCACTCGGTGAATTGGTGAATCTTTCTTCGATAGATTTATCGGAAGATAATACGGATAATGGCGAAGAAGCTCTAAATGATATAGAGCCATTTGAAGCACTTCAAGCCGAAGAGGATGAAACTGAATTGCATAAAAGTGATTTTGCATCATCAGATGATATTGCCTTGGAAATAGAGAGTATAACAGATGATTATTTGAATGAAGAAGCATTGTTTACTCCCGAAAAAATCATGAAAGACACTATTGATGAAGTCGTTCTGGAAAATAGCGAAGCTGAGTACGATTCGTTGGCACTTAGAAATATGCAATCCATTGCCGAAATGGAAAAGATAGTGGAAGATGCTTCTCCTATCGAAGAGATTACGGATATTATCGATAATTCGGCTCCTGTGCTTATGGAAGTATCCGAAAGTGCTTCCAACGAAAATAATGATTATAGCAAAACAGCGAAAGAAGATGATGATGACATATCGGAGAATGTGGAGTACATTTACGATAGTGTTGAAGATAATATTTATGAAGAATTAAATTTAAAAGGGGAAACACAAAACGAATCAAGGCAAAATGAGCCGATTCAATCACAGACTTTAGCTATGGACAACAAGATTGAAAATAATTTACAGACAAACTCGGACATGACATTAGCAAAAATCAAAAAACAAGAGATTATCGATTCGCTCGTATCCGACATAAAAAATATGTACATGAATTTGAGCGATAAAAACAAATCCTTGGAAGACAGAGAGCGTGAGTTGTTTGTAAAGTATGTACAGCTTGATCAGCGTGAGAAAGAAATTCAGGTACACAAAGACAGACTCAGCAGTTTGAATTTAGACAATAAGAGAAGAAATGCACATATTATTGACGATGGTGATGTTTTCGGCCCATCGGACAATTTGGATCTCGTAATGGAGATTAATAATCTTTTGGAAGAAAAAAGCAAATCTCCGCGCGAAACAAAAACAGCATTCGTCAATATTACCCCTGTAAGTGATATGGCAGATAATGAAGTGCATGAAGAACTTGAAAGATTAAAGATTGCGGAAGCCGAACGAATCAAAAGCGAAAAAGCTCAAGAAGAACTCGAAATGAGAAAAGAACTTGAACGCCTTCGAGAAGCATTCCGTTTGGAAAAAGAAAAAGAAGAAGAAGTCAGACTTCAAAAAGAGCTTGAAGAAAAGCAGGAGCTTGAACGCTTAAGAAAAGCCGAAGAAGAAAGACAATTAGCCGAAAAACGTAAAAAAGACGAAGAGAAACGCGCCGAATACGAAAGACTTATGAAGGCTCAAGAGGAGCTTGAAAAAATACGCCAAGCCAACGAAGAACGCTTGGAACTTGAACGACTCAGAAAAGCA
The DNA here is from genome assembly GCA_964644555.1 of uncultured Lachnospiraceae bacterium. Lineage (GTDB taxonomy): Bacteria > Bacillota > Clostridia > Eubacteriales > Anaerofustaceae > RUG14186. The sequence continues at coordinate 10,178 of CAZXWI010000031.1, forward strand.
GAGGAAGAACGCCTTGCCAAAGAAGAAGCGATTCGCCTTGCCAAAACAGAAACCGAGCAAAAACTTCGTGAAGAACTTGAGGAAAAAGCCAAGTTAGAAGCTCAAATGCGTATACAGGAAGAAACCGAGCGTCTTGAGAGAGAAAAAGAAGAACTTTTGGCACAACAGGAAGCCGAAAGGCTCTTAAGAGAAGAGGAAATTCGTAAGGCCAAGGAAGAAACCGAAAAGAAACTGCGTGAGGAATTGGAACAAAAAGCCAAAGAAGAGGCTGAACTCAGAATAAAAGAAGAAACCGAACGTCTTGAAAAAGAGCGTGAAGAACTTTTGGCTCAGCAGGAAAAGGAAAGAGCCGAACTCTTAGCACAGCAGGAAGAAGAAAGACTTGCTCACGAAGAAGAACTCCGTAAGGCTAAAGAAGAAACTGAGCGTAATCTTCGCGAAGAAATGGAGAAAAAAGCTCAGGAAGAAGCCAAACTTCGTGCAAGACAAGAAGCTGAGCGTCAAGCTTTAGAGCGAAGCAGACTCATTGCCAAAGAGGAAGCGGAAAAGAAGGCTCGTGAAGAAGCAATAAGACTTGCAAAAGAGGAAACCGAAAGACTTCTCCGTAAAGAGTTGGAACAGAAAGCTAAGGAAGAAACGGAGAGATTATCTCGCGAAAAACAGGAGCTTATTGCTCAGCAGGAAAAGGAGCGAGCAGAACATGAAAAAGCTGTTCGCGTGGCAAAAGAAGAAACCGAACGAAAGCTTAAAGAAGAATTAAAGCGCAAAGACGAAGAAGCTGCTTTGCTCAGAGCCAAAGCCGAAGAAAAGCAAAAGAAACTTGATGAAGAAAGGCTTTCTTTGGAATTGCAGCTCGAAGCAGAACGCGTTAAGCTTGAAGAAGAAAAGAAAAAACAGCTTGAAGCAAAAAGACTTTTGCTTGAAAAAGAAAGGGAGAACGAACAAAAGCGCCTTGAAGCAAAACGCAAAGCATATGAAATGAACATGGAGATAGAAAAACTCCGTGCTAAAGAATCGCAGGAGGCAAAGAAAGAAGAACAGAAAGCTCTTAAAGAGGCTGAAGCTCGTAAAGAAGCTGAAGCAAGAGAAGAACAAAAGAATGAATCTTCAATCCTTCCCGACGAGGAAAATATGCCATTGCTCAGTGCAATGCTTGATGATTTCCCAACTGACGATAATGATGAATTCGATTTTGATGATATTTCCAATGAAATATTAGATGATATCAAATCCGATGATTCATACGAGGGAAAATCGCTTTTGGACAGTCTATAGAATTGAAAAAGATATTATCTAAATTAAGGAGAGCCGTAAGCGAATATCATATGATACAAGACGGAGAAAAAGTTTGTGTAGGAGTATCGGGCGGTAAGGACAGTATGTTGCTGCTTAAAGCACTTGCCCAATACAGAATCTTTTCACCCGAGAAATTCGAACTTTACGCTGTTTGTGTCGATACCGGATTGGGGTGCAATTATGAGGTTCTTGAAGAATTTTGCAGACAGATAGATGTGCCGCTTTTAATCAAGAAGACGCAAATCGCCCAAATAGTATTCGATGAGAGAAAAGAGAAGAATCCTTGCTCATTGTGTGCTAATTTGAAAAGAGGAGCGCTGCATAATGCGGCATTGGAATTGGGCTGTAAGAAGATAGCATTGGGGCATCATGCAGATGACTTGATGGAAACATTCCTTTTGGGGCTTTTGTATGAGGGGCGTATGCATACTTTCAATGTGTATTCGCATCTCGACAGAAAAGATGTAACTATAATTCGCCCGTTTATATATTTGTATGAACGCGAAATCGTCTACAGTGCCAACAAGAACAATATCCCCATTATCAAAAGCAACTGTCCTGCCGACGGCAACACCAAAAGGGAAGAGATGAAAAACTTGGTCAAAACTCTCAGAACACAGATTCCCGATTGCGATGTAAGGCTTTTCGGTGCAGTAAAAACATTCATGGATTCGCAAATGAATGAAGAATGATTCATAATATCGACTTTAACCTAATATAATAGATTAGCAGTAATGCTAATCTATTTTTTAAGGTGAAATTATGGAGAATTTTCAAAACGATAAGCACAGAGTTGAGATGATATCAAGGGAAGAACTCAAACTAAGCGGAGTTAATGATGTGCATAGTTTTAACGACGAGGGTATTCTTTTGGAAACCACTCAAGGTATATTGACCGTGGGTGGCGAAGAACTCAGAATAACCAAGCTGAATTTGGAGGAGGGCGAAGTTAATTTAAGGGGCAATATCAATATGCTATTGTATAACGACGAAACTTCTCACAAAGAAAAAAGCGAAAGCTTATTTGCAAAGCTGTTCAGATAATTAAAATGCTCGGTTCGAATTTAGAAAATATATATATTTTTTTGCGAACTTGCTACGGAGGTATTGCCATGGGGTTTAGCTACGATTTATTGGTTAAAGTTTTATTTAAACCCTTTAAAAGCAAAATAGGCGGCGATATATTTTTCAGCATATCCGCTTTTTTGATATCATTGTGCGTACTCTTTGGTGTGAGTAAATTGAGTATACGCTTTTATATGTTTTGCGGATTTGCATTTGGCTGGTGGATATATTTTTTATTTATCTCAAAACCGTTTTTGAGCTTGTGTTTCAAAATAGAAAAAAGCGGGAAAAAGAAAATAAATAAGATATATTCTCCCATCAAGAATAAAGCCGATAATTTTATTTTGCAAAACAAAAATAAGATATCACGGTGCAAATTAATGATTAGTCGCATAAAAAATATACCGAATAAATGCAAAACAAGTTATAATAAATATATAAAATATATTCGTGAAAAGGCGAAACAGTAAATGGCAAAATCAACCAAACGCAAAATAAAATTAAAAAACGGCGGAGTAGTGCCGCTTATAAGGCTCGGAATAATAGCTTTGAGTGTGATGTTTGTATTTTCTACCATTAGCTTCTTGGTTCAAAGGCAGTCGATAATGGACAAGAAATCGGAACTGTTATCTAAAATAGAGGAACAAAAAAAGCTCACTGTGCTTTACGAAGAAGAACTCAGCCGAGTCGGCACTAAGGAATATTACGAATATATGGCACGAAAAAATCTGGGGTACATATATCCCGATGAACATATTATGATTGTAACCGATAAAAACAGTGCGGAGGAATAAGATGCTGCTTTGTGATACCCATGCTCATTTAGACGATGAAGCATTTGATGAAGACAGGGAAGAAATAATAGAAGAATTATCGAAAAAACTTAAATGGATAATCAATAACAGTTGCGATAAAAAAACTTTAATCACTTCCTATGAACTTGCAAAGAAATATCCTTTTATATATGCAACAGCAGGAATACACCCCCATGATGCAAAGGATTATGACTTAGAAACTCAAGACATTATTCGAGGATTGCTTACCGATGATAAAGTTCTTGCCGTAGGCGAAATCGGACTTGATTATTATTACGATTTATCACCGAGAGATGTGCAAAAGGAAGTTTTTATAAAGCAAATAAAGCTTGCGGAAGAATTTAATAAGCCCATCACCATACATTCAAGAGATGCGGCGAATGATACATACCAAATAGTAAAAGAGCATCTGACTTGCGAAAAGGGAGCGGTTCTGCATTCGTTTTCACAAAGTACGGAGATGTTAAAGCAATACTTGGATTTGAATGTGTACTTTTCCATATCCGGAGCTGTAACTTTCAAAAATGCGGACAAGCTAAGAGAATGCGTCAGCCATATTCCCGTTGAACGTATGTTTATAGAAACCGATTCTCCCTACCTTACACCCGTGCCACATAGGGGCAAGAGAAATACTCCCGCAATGACAGAACACACTGTAAAAGTATGCGCTGAACTCAAAGGTATGGAATATGAAGATTTCTTGCAAACTGTAACATCGAATGCGGAGAGATTCTTCGGAATATAGTTTTTTATTTATAAGAATAATTGCATAAATCAGCCTGCCGATTTATTATTTCGGCAGGCTTGTTTTATACGAGTATGATTATTTAATTTGGTTATTAATCCGATTTGTTTGTTTTAAAACAGCAAAATACTTCGAATTCAAGATATGATTTAAACGCATCTGCCTACCGCAGTATTGTCCTTTTTAGGATTTGCCAGTTCTTTTATGGGGTGTGGTTCGGTTTCATAGCGGTAATCTTTTTCATTTGCTTTGATAATTTGGGTTATAACTTTATGGCTTGGCACCTGTGTTGCGTTTGGTATGAGCGTATTTTGAAATTTGCAAAAACGATTGTTTGTATCAAGCTCAGCTACATCGACATAATCTTCCAAAACGGAGGTTTCGTACACCGTTGTTGCAATAACATTTCTTACATAATCTATATTCTCTCCGAAATGCAGTAGTTCGGGGAATTCACCGCTTGGTATAACAGCAGTCCAATCCTTGTTTTCGTATTTTTCAAGAAGTTCTGCTGCTTTTTTAAGATGTGATAGTTCCATATTGTAGTGTTCTTCCCATATCTGCTTGATATGTTTGTCGGTTTCGTCCTCATAGCATGATTTATATAGGTAGCACTGTGTATACTCATGCTCCAAAAGCATTTCGAGCCATGATGCATTCGGGTCTGCGAGGCTCTCATATTGGCTGACATGCTGTTCTTCTATGAGTGCTATTTCTTGATAGAGTTTTCTTCCGATATCGTTTTCGTAAAAGCCTGCAACATTCATATAATAATTCATTGTTTGCTGTTCGGCTGCTGTGATTATCGCAATGTTTAATTTGGTTATCAAATCCGCATTTTTAGATTTTGTAAAATGCTTTATGTTATCGTATGGGTGGCGATGCTCCGATATGGTCGGTCTGCCGGGCATTATTTCGGCAAATCTGCCGATGAGCTCTTCTGCGTGTATCCCTTTATCAAATTCCAAAAGATCCGCATAGCGATATAGATGGTCGAAATCTTCAAGCAGTGCAAAGTCCAAAGCCTTTTTCACATTTTTATCCGGTTCTCGCTTTGCGAGGATTGCTGTTAAGTCTACCGCCAGATGTTCGTACCCTATGGTATGCTCAAGTATCGTTTCGTTAATAGGCTTAATGCATGATAAGCGTTTTTGCTGCTGTTGTTCCTGTGCTCTTATAAGGGCTATTTCTCTTCTTAAATCGTTATCGGTGCAGTGGCGTGAAAATTGGTGCATAAAATTATTCGCTTCGAATTCCGCACCGTTTAAAAGAATTATTCTCAGTTTGGTATACGCATCAACTTTCTTTGCATCGTAACTCAGAGGATATATCTCTTTTAAACTTATGAAATTATCTTCAATGCAATCACATTTTTCTTTAAATGGGTTAGTCATGTTATTCTCCTTTCTTTTTATATTTTGAACGATAGAAGAATAATTATTCACAAAATACAAAAGAGATGGTTAAACCATCTCTTTTGTTTCGGCAAAACCCGATTAAAACAGCTACATACTGTTTGTGTGAGCTTATTACTGCATAAGGCTGTAGTAGAATGAACGGATAGCCTTTTCTTCGCCCATAACGATTTCTTTTGCACATTCCGGAGTATTCGGGTTCTTTTCAACATACTGTTCCCAAGAAGTGAATGCTCTTGATTCGAATTTGTCAACTTGCATTTCTGTGTAGTCGTCTTTGTTGAAGATTTCACCTGAAGCTTCGCCTGCGTTGTCGTATACACCGTATTCAACAACTGTTTCAACAACTGCTTTGAGGTTTTCGAGGTTAACATCGGCAAGAACGAGAGCGTTTTTGTCGAATCCGAATGAATACTGTCCGCCCGGAGCCATGATATCGAGCCATTCTTTTGTTTTGTCGATACATTCTTCTTTTGAGCATTGTGTGAGGTATTTGATCGGGAAACCTGAAGAAAGAACGAACTTCTTACCGAGTTTTTCTTTGAAGAGTTTCGGATCACCGTATTCGAATGTGAAGAATGTTCCTGTAGGAGCATCCTGTAAGTGGTCAAGATATCTTGTCCAGTCATCTTCAAGGAACGCACCTGAACGAACGCCGAGGGCTGCGTAGCTTGAAATCTGATCACACCAAGGTTTCCACCAGAGTGTTTCGAAGTCTTTTGTTCTCATGAATGTTGCCATGTGAAGTGGATAGAATCCGTAAGCGTTTCTTGTGTAGTGTGCAAGATCTGCCATGCACTGTTCATACTGCCAAGGTTTCATAGCTTCCATAGCAGCTTTGATCTTGTCGGGGCGTCTTCTGATATCGGTTGACATTCCCGAGAAGCTTCTTAACTGGTCTGATAAGATATCAAGAGGTGCATATCCGCCGCCGCCGCCCATAGCGCCGCCTGCGTAACCGTATTTAGCTGACATTGCACCTGCTAACTGACCGTATGTACCGAATACTTTACCTGTTAAAGCATTAGCCTGGTTGATAGCTTTGATTGTATCAACGGGATTGTTTACGAAGTCTAAGTTTGCGTTTGTTCTGGGAGCACCTACTTCAACAACGAATGCATATGGATCTTCGATGAATTTATCGTATTCATCTTCTTCCATCATGTGTGTGTTCGGGTGCTGAATGAATCCGTCGCCGCCCATAACGATTGATTTTGAACCGATTGCCTGATATTTTGCCGGTGTCAAAACTGTGGGGCTTACAACGCATCCGTCTGATGGGATCATTGCGCATAATTCGTCTGCTGCATCCATAAGAAGTGTATAATCCCAGTTTGCTGCGATTGGGTCAACTCCTGCATATTCAGCAGCTGCATTTAAGCCAATGCTTACTGCACACGGAACTCTTTTAGGAATTCTGTTATTTAATATGTCTAAGCTATTTTGAGCTCGCTCTTCG
>CAZXWI010000032.1:0-15695 GCA_964644555.1 uncultured Lachnospiraceae bacterium
AACCGGTTACAAAGAAGCCTGCAGAAACTCGTATGGGTTCCGGTAAAGGTGCTCCCGAATATTGGGTAGCAGTAGTTAAGCCGGGCAGAGTTATGTTTGAGCTTGCAGGGGTTGATTATGCAACAGCCAAAGAAGCTATGAGATTGGCTCAGCACAAACTTCCCATCAAAACTAAGTTCATTGTTAAAGAAGAAGGCGGTGAAGCGTAATGAAGGCTAGTGAACTCAGAAATAAGTCAACACAGGAGCTTTTAAACGAGCTTAAGAATTTAAAAGAAGAGCTCTTCAACTTGCGTTTCCAACACGCAACAGGTCAGCTTGAAAACCCGTTGAGAATTCAGCAGGTTAAGCGTGATTATGCCAGAGTTAAAACAATCTTGCGCGAAAGGGAGCTTAACGCAGCTAATGCGTAATGCAAGGTAGATAAGATATGGAAATTAGAGCTAACAGAAAAACAAGAGTTGGAAAAGTTGTTTCCAATAAAGCCGACAAGAGTATCGTTGTAGCTGTTGAAACAATGGTTAACCACGAAAAATACGGTAAACGTGTTAAACAGACAACAAAATTCATGGCTCATGATGAACAGAATGCTTGCGGTATGGGCGATACAGTAAAAATTATGGAAACAAGACCGCTCAGCAAAAATAAACGCTGGAGACTCGTAGAAATAGTCGAAAAGGCTAAATAAGAGTCATTAGGAGGAAGAAATGATACAACAAGAAACTCGACTCAGAGTAGCTGATAACACCGGCGCTAAAGAACTTTTGTGTATCAAAGTTCTCGGAGGAAGCAGAAAGAGATATGCCAGCGTAGGCGACGTTATCGTATGCGCAGTTAAAAGTGCTGCACCGGGCGGAACAGTTAAAAAAGGCGACGTAGTAAAAGCTGTTGTTGTAAGAACAGTAAACAGCATCAGACGTCCTGACGGAAGTTATATAAGATTTGACCAGAACGCAGCCGTTATCATCAGAGATGACGGACAGCCGAGAGGTACACGTATTTTTGGGCCTGTGGCTCGTGAACTCAGAGAAAAACAGTTCATGAAAATAGTGTCACTTGCACCTGAAGTACTTTAGGAGGTATCGTAATGCACGTTAAAACAGGTGATACAGTAGTAGTTATTTCGGGCGGCAGAGATAAGGACGCAAGCAACAAAGGCAAAATCCTTAAAGTGTTCCCGAAAACAAACAGAATTATCGTAGAAGGAATCAATATGCGTAAAAAGCATATGAAACCTACAAGAGAAATGCAGCAGGCAGGAATCATTGACGTTGAAGGTTCAATTCACGTATCAAACGTTCTTTTATACTGTGATAAATGCAAAACAGGCGTAAGAACAGGTCATAAAGTTCTCGAAAACGGTAAAAAAGTACGTTACTGTCGTAAATGCGGCGAAGTATTAGATAAATAGGAGACGGTAAATGAACAGAATCAAAGAATTATACGAAACAAAAGCAGTGCCGGCTCTTAAAGAAAAGTTCGGCTATGAAAACGTAATGCAGGTTCCTCACCTTGAAAAAATCGTTGTAAACATGCGTTTCGGCGATTGCAAAGACAACACAAAAGCAATGGAATCGGCAATCAATGAACTTGCTCTTATTACAGGTCAGAAACCTCTTGTAATCAAAGCAAAGAAATCGGTATCCAACTTTAAGTTGCGTAAAGGCATGGACATTGCCGCTAAAGTTACTTTAAGAAACGACCGTATGTATGAATTTGCTGACAGACTTATGAACATCGCCATTCCGCGTATCCGCGACTTCAGAGGCGTTCCTTCATCAAGCTTTGACGGCAGAGGAAACTATGCATTGGGTCTTAAAGAACAGTTGGTGTTCCCTGAAATCAACTATGACAAGATCGACAAGATCAGGGGTATGGATATTGTATTCGTAACAAGCGCAAAGACCGACGAAGAAGCATATGAACTTCTCGCTCAGCTCGGTATGCCTTTCGTGAGAGCTTAAGGAGGATATTATGGCAAAAAAATCAATGATAGCCAAACAGCAGCGCGAACCGAAATTTTCAACAAGAGCATACACAAGATGCAGAATTTGCGGAAGACCTCATGCTTACTTAAGAAAATACGGTATATGCAGAATTTGTTTTAGAGAATTGGCATATAAGGGAGAAATTCCCGGCGTTAAAAAAGCAAGTTGGTAGAAAGAATAACACAGTTTAGAAGGAGGATAAGCATAATATGGTTATGACAGACCCTATTGCAGATATGCTTACAAGAATAAGAAACGCTAACAGCGCTAAGCATGCAACTGTTACCATTCCGTCTTCCAACATTAAAAAAGCCATTGCAGGTATTCTGTTGGAAGAAGGTTATATAAAAGATTTCAAAGTTATCGATGATGACAAGCAAGGAATGATCGAAGTTACTCTTAAATACGGCGAAGACGAATCAAGAGTTATTTCGGGAATCAAGAGAATTTCAAAACCGGGTCTTCGTATTTATGTTTCAAGCGAAGATGTACCCAAAGTTCTCAATGGATTGGGAATTGCTATTATGTCAACATCAAAGGGCATCATGACAGACAAAAATGCCCGCAAAAATAATGTAGGCGGAGAAGTTATTTGCTACGTTTGGTAGTAAATAAACGATAGGAGGCAAAAATGTCAAGAATTGGTAGAATGCCTGTGACAGTTCCCGCCGGAGTAGAAGTTAAGGTTGAAGACGGTATCGTAACCGTTAAAGGCCCTAAAGGTGAATTGACACAGCACATTAATAAAGATATGCAAATCGGTATGGAAGACGGAGTATTGACCGTCAGCCGTCCGTCAGACGACAAGGTTCACAAGAGCATGCACGGTTTAACCAGAAAGCTCATTGCAAACATGGTTGAAGGCGTTACAAACGGTTTCACAAAGAACCTTGAAATCGTAGGTGTAGGTTACAGAGCCGCTAAAGAAGGCGACAAGCTCGTTTTGAACGTAGGTTACTCACATCCTGTTGAAATTGTTGATCCCGAAGGAATCACAACAGCAGTTGAAGGTACTACAAAGATTTCAGTAAGCGGTATTGATATTCAGAAAGTCGGCGAACACGCTGCCAACATCAAAAAGGTCAGAAAACCTGAACCTTACAAAGGAAAGGGCATCAGATACGCAGGCGAATACATCAGAATTAAAGAAGGCAAAACAGGTAAATAGGAAAGGAGTGTAGATAAATGTTCAGTAAAGCTAATAAGAATGAAATCAGAGTTAAAAGACATCAGAGAATTCGCAACAACATCAACGGCACTCCCGAAAGACCAAGACTTTGCGTATTCAGAAGCAACAAGCATATGTATGCACAGATCATTGATGATGTTGCAGGACATACACTTTGTGCTTCATCAACAAAAGCTCTTGAAGCTAATCTTGAAGGCACATCTAATATCGAAGCAGCAAAAGCAGTCGGTAAAGATGTAGCGCAAAAGGCATTGGCACTCGGCATCAAAGAAGTTCTTTTCGACAGAGGCGGTTATATTTATCACGGCAGAGTTAAAGAACTTGCTGACGCAGCCAGAGAAGCCGGATTGGAATTTTAGGGGAGGATGCCAGAATGAAAGAAAGATTTAATCCGGCAGAATTGGATTTAAAAGAAAAAGTTGTTAAAATCAACAGAGTTACCAAAACTGTTAAGGGTGGTAAAAACATGCGTTTTTCATGCCTTTGCGTTGTTGGGGACGAAAACGGCCATGTAGGTGTTGGTATCGGTAAAGCAATCGAAATTCCTGAAGCTATCAGAAAAGGAATGCAGGATGCAAGAAAGAACATGATTACCGTACCTATGCAGGGCACAACAGTTCCTCATGCAATCGTAGGACGCTTTGGCGCAGGCAGAGTTTTAATCATGCCGGCTGCTAAAGGTACAGGTGTTATCGCAGGTGGTGCAGCTCGTCCGGTATTCGAACTTGCAGGTATCCAGGATATCCGTTGCAAATCTATCGGTTCAGACAACGCAACAAACGTTGTTAAAGCTACACTCACAGGCTTGAGCCAGCTCGTTAACGCAGAAATGGTTGCTGCAAAACGTGGTAAAACAGTTGAAGAGATTTTAGGATAGGAGTGTGAATTAAATGGCAGATACAAAACAGTTAAAAATCACACTTGTTAAAAGCTTGATTTGCAGAAATAAAGATCAGCGTAAAATCGTAGAAGCATTAGGTCTTAAAAAATTGCATCAGTCAGTCGTTGTTAACGATACTCCTGCAGTTCGTGGCGTAATCCAGAAAATCGGTTTTATGTTGAATGTAGAAGAATTATAGGAGGCTTACGAATGAGACTTCATGAATTACATGCTCCCGAAGGAAGCAACAGAAAGAGCGTTCGTAAAGGTAGAGGTACTGCTACAGGCCAGGGCAAAACAGCCGGCAGAGGTCAGGACGGACAGAAATCGCGTTCAGGCGGAGGAGTTCGTATCGGATTCGAAGGCGGACAGATGCCTTTGACAAGACAGTTACCTAAGAGAGGTTTCTCAAACTATCGTTATAGAAAACAGGTTGCAACAGTCAGCCTTGATCAGCTTAATAAATTTGCTGCCGGCACAGAAGTTACACCGGAACTTCTCAAAGCAGAAAAAATCGTTAAAAACGGATTTGACAGCGTAAAAGTATTAGGAACAGGCGAAATTAATGTTGCTATTACATTAAAGGGAGTACAAACAAGCTCATCAGCAGCAAATGCAATTGTTGCTGCCGGCGGAAAAGTAGAGGAATAGTCTATGTTTCAGACAATCAAAAATGCGTGGAATGTACCCGATTTAAGAAAGAGAATATTGTACACAATAATGATGTTGGCAATATTCAGACTTGGTTCACACATTTTAGTTCCGTTCATAAATACAGAGGTACTTGCTCAATTTATTGCAGGTAACAGCATGCTTGGATTGTTTAACATTATATCGGGTGATAACTTAAAGACATTCTCAATCTTTGCAATGGGTATCACTCCCTATATCAACGCTTCGATCATTGTTCAATTACTTACGATCGTAATCCCCGCATGGGAAAACCTTGCAAAAGAAGGCGAAGAAGGACAGAGAAAGCTCGCACGCATCACAAGATATGCAGCACTTATTCTCTCCGTCATTCAGTCGTTGGGTACTACACTTACCATCAGCGGCATTTTGACACAGGATACCGTATTTACCAAAATTTTGGTAACTGTAGTTCTCACAGCCGGTACTGCATTCCTTTTGTGGATGGGTGAATCAATCACCGAAAAAGGTATCGGAAACGGTGTTAGCTTGCTCATTTTCATAGGTATTGTTTCATCACTTCCGACTTCTGTTGAATCAATGATTTCGGGGATGATAAACGGAACTGTTCCTGTGTATACACTCATTATTGTATTGATCTTCGTAGCTCTTTCGATAATCGGTGTAGTTGCAGTTAACGAGGGAACAAGAAAAATACCTGTTCAATATGCAAAACGTGTTGTAGGAAGAAAAATGTACGGCGGACAGAACACACATCTTCCGCTCAAAGTAAACCAGTCAGGTGTAATGCCGGTCATCTTTGCATCAATGCTTACGATGTTCCCGTCAACACTTGCTTCATTCTTCCCGAATGTTAAGTGGCTTGCTTCACTTTCATCGGCTATGGCATGGGGCAAATGGTTCCCGACACTCATTTACTTGGCTCTCATCATTGCTTTCTCATATTTCTACACAATGATTACATTCAATCCTGTGGAAATATCAAACAACTTAAAGCAATACGGCGGAGTTATTCCTGGAATCAGACCGGGTAATCAGACTACAACATATATTTCAAAAATATCTAACCGTCTTACATTATGCGGTGCGTTGTTCCTTTCATTGATTGCAATATTGCCTATTATTGCAGGAAACGCAATCACTGGAATTAACTTGCAATTCGGCGGAACGAGCCTTCTTATCGTAGTAGGTGTTGCGCTTGAAACAGTTAAAGCTTTGGAACAGCAGCTCATGGTAAGAAATTACAAAGGATTCTTAAAATAAACCGAAAGGTTGTGGGGTATAGCATGAAAATAGTTTTATTGGGACCTCCGGGTGCAGGTAAAGGCACTCAGGCAAGTAAAATCGTTGAACGTTACGGTGTGGCACACATTTCGACAGGAGATATTTTCCGTAAAAATCTTAAAGAAAATACACCTCTCGGACTCAAAGCCAAAGAATACATGGATCAGGGGCTTTTAGTGCCCGACGATGTAACCGTGGCTATGGTAAAAGAAAGACTCAGCGAGGACGACTGTAAACTCGGATATATGCTTGACGGTTTTCCGAGAACTATTGTTCAGGCTCAGGCTCTTGAAGAAATAGGCGAAACACTTGACTGCGCGCTCGACATAGTTGTTGATTACAACAACTTAACAGAGCGAATCGCAGGCAGACGCCTTTGCAGAGGATGTTCGGCAAGCTACCATGTAACATTCCAGCCTCCTAAAGAAGAAGGCAAATGCGATAAATGCGGTGGAGAGCTTTATCAAAGAGATGACGACAAAGCCGAAACCGTATCAAAACGCTTGGAAGAATACGAAGAAAAAACATTGCCGCTTACCGATTTTTATGAAGGCAAAGGCATTCTCAGAAAGGTTGACGGCGATGGAACAATCGACGAAACCACTCAGAAAATTTACGCCATTTTGGACGTTTTCAGGTAAAGAAAATGATAACTATAAAATCCGCTGAAGAAATCGAATTGATGGCTCAGGCAGGAAACATTACGGCAAAAGCATTAAACGAAGTGGAAAAGGCAGTAAGAGTCGGAATATCGACTTTGGAACTTGACACAATAGCCAGAGAAACAATACTTTCTCTGGGTGCAAAGCCGGCTTTCCTGGGTTATAACGGTTTTCCGGGCAGCATTTGTGCATCAGTTAATGATGCGATTGTTCATGGGATACCGGATAAAAAGACGATTTTGAAAGAAGGCGACATAATCAGTATTGATATCGGAGCGGTATACAAAGGTTTTGTCGGAGATATGGCAAGAACATATCCCGTAGGTCAAATATCCGATGAGGCAGCAAAGCTTATAGAGGTTACAAAACAGAGCTTTTTCGAAGGAATAAAGTTCATGAGTGAGGGCTACCGCCTAAACGATGTATCCAAAGCAATAGGCGATTATGCCGAGAGTTTCGGTTACGGTGTGGTCAGAGATTATGTGGGACATGGTATCGGACGCAAAATGCACGAAGATCCGTCTGTACCCAACTACGACACCAAACGAAGCGGAGTTCGCCTCAAAAACGGTATGGTATTGGCAATAGAGCCGATGATTAATATCGGCACATACGAAACCGAAGTGGGCGATGATGACTGGATTGTGTACACAGCCGACGGCTCTCTTTCAGCTCATTATGAAAACACTGTTGCCATAACAGCCAACGGACCGAGAATTCTTACAACATTGTAGGAGGTCGCATGGATAAACTGAGATTGGGCAGTATTGTTATTTCAAAAGCGGGACACGACAGAGGTGATGTTCTGATAGTTACCGAAAATGACATTGAAAGAAATTACGTTTATCTATCGGACGGCAAAAATCGTACGGTTGAGCATCCGAAAAAGAAAAAGACGAAGCATCTTTTCGTAACGAATGATTATTCGTCTAAAATAAATGAGATTCTTTCAAACTCACAGCTACCGGATAACGCTCTTGTGAAAAAAGAGCTTGAGGAATACAAAAGGTTACATTTTAAAGAAACAGGGGAATGTTAATTGGGTAAAAGCGATTATTTTGAAGTAGAAGGCATCGTAAAGGAAGCGTTGCCAAACACAACATTTAAAGTTGCATTGGATAACGGTTACGAAGTTCTTGCTCACATATCGGGTAAACTCAGAATGAACTACATTAAAATCTTACCGGGTGATAAGGTAACAATGGAAATATCCGCTTATGATCCGGCTAAGGGTAGAATAATCTGGCGTGAAAAAGGAAAGTAAACGACCAATTCGGATTAGGAGGAATATAAAATGAAGGTAAGACCGAGCGTTAAACCTATGTGCGAAAAGTGCAAGATCATTAAAAGAAACGGCAGAGTAATGGTTATTTGCCAGAACCCTAAGCACAAACAAAGACAGGGTTAAACCAAAAAATACAGGGAGGACGCGGCTGAGACATTTATTGTCTAGTTTTCCCTTAATATATATAAAAGTTACAGGCTAAATGCCTATGAAGTTAAAGTTTTTAACACAACAAATTAAACGGAGGAACATGTTTAATGGCGAGAATTGCAGGCGTAGATTTGCCGAATGAGAAACGTGTCGAAATCGGATTAACTTATATTTTCGGCATCGGAAGAGTATTGTCAAATCAGATTCTTGCACAAGCAGGAGTTAACCCTGATACAAGAGTTAAAGATCTTACAGAAGCAGAAATCAACGCACTTAGAAGCGTTATCGACAGCTCTTACACCGTTGAAGGCGACCTTAAGCGTGAAATAGCATTTGATATTAAACGTTTACAGGAAATCGGTTGCTACAGAGGGTTAAGACACAGAAGAAACTTGCCCGTTAGAGGACAGAATTCAAAAACAAATGCCAGAACAAGAAAAGGTCCTAAGAAGACTGTTGGCAGAAAGTCTAAGAAATAACCATTGATTTGGTTAAGGAGGATTAAATGGCTGCAAAAAAACAAGTAGTTAAAGGCAGAAAGAAAAAAGTTAAGAAGAATATAGAGAAGGGTCAGGCACATATCAGCTCATCCTTCAATAATACTATAATAACATTATCTGACACAGCCGGTAATGTTATCAGCTGGGCAAGTGCAGGCGAACTCGGTTTCAAAGGTTCAAGAAAGAGCACACCTTACGCTGCACAGTCAGCTGCAACAGAAGCTGCTAAAAAAGCAATGGAACACGGTCTTACATATGTAGATGTATTGGTTAAAGGTCCGGGCTCAGGCCGTGAAGCTGCAATCAGAGCTTTGCAGACAGCAGGACTTACAGTTACATCAATCAAAGATGTTACACCTATTCCACACAACGGATGCAGACCGCCGAAGAGAAGAAGAGTCTAATCGAAGCGGAATCCAATCAACAAACAATTACGGAGGATATAATATAATATGGCCAGATATACAGATGCTTCATGCAAATTGTGCCGTAGAGAACAGGAAAAGCTCTTTTTAAAGGGTGAAAGATGTTATTCTGCAAAATGTGCACTTACACATGGCAGAAAGAACACTCCGGGGCAGCATGGCAAAACAGCAGGCAAGCAGAGTGAATACGGTTTGCAGTTAAGAGAAAAACAGAAAGTTAAGAGAGCTTACGGCGTTTTGGAAAAACAGTTCCATACATATTTTGATATGGCTGAAAGAAGACCCGGTCAGGCAGGTGAAAACCTTCTTATTATTCTCGAAACTCGTCTTGACAATATTGTATACAGACTTGGCTTTGCTTCATCAAGAAAAGAAGCAAGACAGCTTGTTACACACAATCACTTTACGCTCAACGGTAAAAAAGTTAATATTCCGTCATTACTCGTTAAACCCGGTGATGTTATCGAGCTTAAAGCTAAATCACAGAAATCACCTAAGTTCAAAGAACTTATCGAACTTAACTCAGGCAAAGTTGTTCCTGACTATTTAAGTGTTGATTTCAACAAAATGACAGGCAGCGTTCTCACAATGCCAACCAGAGCACACATCGATATTCCTATCGAAGAACGTCTTATCGTCGAACTTTATTCGAAGTAATATTTTTAACTGCCTCGGTTACATTTATAACACAGAAATTGGAGGTTTTTTATGTTAGAATTTCAAAAACCGAATATTGAGATAACCGACGTTAGTCCCGATAAAACATACGGGAAATTCGTAGTTGAGCCTTTGGAAAGAGGTTATGCTACAACCTTAGGTAACTCACTTCGCAGGGTAATGCTTTCATCGCTTCCCGGATGTGCAATTACAAGTGTCAAAATTGATGGCGTTCTGCATGAATTTTCAACTATTGAAGGTGTTTCGGAAGACGTTGTTGAAATAATACTCAACCTTAAAAAAGTAGTTTTCAAAAACTACAGCGACGAAGCTAAGACGGTAACTATCGAAGTTTCGGGCGAAAAAGAAGTAACAGGTGCTGATATTATTTGTGACGCAGATGTCGAGGTTTTAAACCCCGATATCCATATTGCTACTCTTATGAGCGGTGCCAAGCTTGGTATGAGCATGGTAATCGAAAACGGAAGAGGATACAATTCTGTTGAAAAGAATAAGAAAGAGGATATGCCCATAGGCACAATCCCCATTGATTCTATCTTTACTCCTGCAAGAAGAGTAAACTTTACCGTTGAAAATACCAGAGTCGGAAATATTACCGACTTCGATAAACTCACACTCGAAGTGTGGACAAACGGAACAATATCGCCTGAAGAAGCAGTATCGCTTGCTTCTAAAATACTTAACGATCACTTCCAGTTGTTTATTGACCTTAACGAAAACCTTAAATCGGTTTCGCTTATGGTTGAGAGGGAAGAGAACAAAAAAGAAAAAGTATTGGAAATGTCTATCGAAGAACTCGAATTATCGGTTCGTTCCAACAACTGCTTGCGACGAGCTGATATACATACCGTTGAACAGCTTATTAACAAAACCGAAGATGAAATGGCGAAAGTCAGAAACCTCGGTAAAAAATCACTCAACGAAATTAAAAAGCGCTTAGCGGAAATGGGTCTTTCACTCAGACACGGCGATGAATAAGGATTTTAGGTAAGGAGAAACAGAAATGGCCGGTTACAGAAAACTCGGAAAAACAGCTGATCAGAGAAGAGCACTCTTGCGTGGTCTTGTAACTGATACACTCAAATACGGCAGAATCGAAACTACTCTTTACAGAGCAAAAGAAGCAAGACGCATTGTTGATAAAATGATCACTCTTGGCAAAAAAGGTGATTTGGCAGCAAGAAGACGTGCTTTGAGCTATATTTATAGTGAAGATGTAGTAACTGCGCTGTTTAGCGAAATAGCACCGAAATACGAAAATAGAAACGGTGGTTATACAAGAATTATCCGTCTCGGCAACAGAAAAGGCGACGGAGCAGAAACAGCTATTCTTGAGCTCGTTGAAGAAAAAGTAGATTAATTAAATTAATTGAATTAAACATTATAAACAAGGAGGGCTTTGTGTATGTTGCATAATATGTATATATACCATTGCCCTTTTGGTGTATAATGAGCATATGTGTATGGAAAATAATTTTATTGAACTGAAAAATGTAACATATATTTACGATATCGAAAATCACCCCGAAGAAAAGGCACTTGATGATGTGTCATTCAGCATAAAAGAGGGTGAATTTGTGGCAATAGTAGGGCATAACGGAAGCGGAAAATCCACTCTTGCCAAGTTGTTAAACGGACTTTATACCCCTACATCGGGCGAAGTGCTTGTTATGGGAAAGTCCACAAAAGATGAAAATAATTTGATAGAAATACATCGCAATGTGGCAATGGTCTTTCAAAACCCCGATAATCAGATGGTGGCGAGCGTTGTGGAGGACGATGTAGCTTTTGGTGCGGAAAATCTGGGCATTGAGCCTGTTGAAATAAGAAAAAGAATAGACGAAAGTTTAAAGGCAGTTGGGCTTTCGGATTATAAAGACAAGAAACTGCATCAGCTATCCGGTGGGCAGAAACAGCGTGCTGCCATAGCCGGTGTTTTGGCAATGAACCCGAAATGTATAGTTTTTGACGAATCCACGGCAATGCTTGACCCTGCCGGAAGAGATGATGTTATAGAAATTATGCATAAGCTCAATAAAGAGGGCGTAACCATAATATTTATTACTCATTATATGGAGGAAATCACTGATGCCGACAGAATCATAATTATCGGTTCGGGGAAATTGCAAACACAGGGAACACCTGAGGAGATATTCTCCCAAATCGGTATGCTTCATAAGCAAAGGCTTGATGCTCCCGAAATAGTTTGGTTGTGTGAGTTGCTTCGCAGAGGCGGATTGGATATTGCTCCTGATATTTTAACCAAAGAGCAGCTTGTGGAGGCGTTATGTCAATTGAAGTAAAAAATTTATCGCATATTTATTCGCAGGGAACTGTTTTCGAATATGCGGCATTGGACGATATAAATTTCAGTGTCGGTGCGCATGATTTCATAGGAATCATAGGGCATACCGGAAGCGGCAAATCTACCCTTATACAGCATATCAACCGACTTTTAAAGCCCACATCGGGCAGCATTATCGTAAACGGAATAGATATCAATTCAAAAGATGTCAGCATGAAAGATATAGTAAAGAGAGTTGGCATAGTTTTGCAATACCCCGAATATCAGCTGTTTGAAGAAACCGTTTACAAAGATGTTGCCTTCGGCCCTAAAAATTTAGGCTATGACGATGAAAAAACCGATATGCTCGTTAAGCAAAGCATTGAGCTTATGGGTCTTGATTTCGAAGAAGTTAAGGACAAATCTCCCTTTGATTTATCGGGCGGGCAGAAGCGAAGAGTTGCCATAGCAGGGGTTTTGGCAATGAAACCGCAAATACTCATATTGGACGAGCCTGCCAGCGGACTCGACCCCATGGGCAGAAGAGAGATGCTTGAACTTATCAAGAAAATGAATACGGAAGTCGGAATATGTATTCTTTTGGTGTCGCACAACATGGATGATGTGGCAAAATATTCCGATAATGTTATGGTATTTTCAAAGGGCAAATTGGTGAAATACGACACTCCAAAAGAAGTATTTGCACAGTCGGAATTTTTGGAGAGCATAAGTTTGGAAGTGCCGCAAAGCAAGCAGGTTTTACAAATGTTAAAAGAAAAAGGGATTGAGATAGACTCTACCCCCTATACTATAGAAAGCGCCGCAGAGGAAATTCTGCATAGGTTCAAATAAATGATTAAAGATGTAACGATAGGTCAGTATTATCCGACAGGTTCGGTGATACACCGCCTTGATGCAAGAACAAAGCTAATAAGCACGCTTTTGTATATTGTGTTTTTGTTTGTATCGAGCAATATTTGGGGATATTTGGCTTCGTTTGTGTTTTTGAGCGCAGTAATAATCATATCGAAGATTCCCGTTATGTATGTAATAAGAGGGTTGAAAGCAGTATTATTTATCATGCTTTTGACCGTTGTAATAAACATATTTTGGACACCCGGCACTGTAATATGGAGCTGGAAATTCTTAAAAGTAACCCAAGAAGGGCTTGAAATGGCATTTAACATATCGTTCAGATTGATATTGTTAATCAGCGGCACATCTATGATGACATTATGCACCGATACATTGGCTCTTTGCGACGGAATGGAGATGCTGATAAAAAAAGTGCCTCTCATAAGACGCTACGCTCACGAACTCAGCATGATGATGAGCATTGCGCTTCGCTTTATCCCGACTCTCAGTGAAGAAACAGAAAAAATAATGAAAGCCCAAAGATCCAGAGGTGCAGACTTTGAATCCGGTAACATAATCAGAAGAGCAAAAGGGCTTATTCCCATTTTGGTGCCTCTGTTTGTAAATGCATTCCAAAGAGCCAACGAACTCGCCATGGCAATGGAATCACGCTGTTACCAAGGCGCAGAAGGCAGAACAAGGCTGAAAGAATTAAAATATACCAAAACTGATTTCGTAGCGTATGTAGTAGTGGGAATCAGTATGGTGGGGATATATTTGACGAGGTTTATTTAATTGATGTGTGGGATTTCCCACATATCAACGATTTTATTTAAATAATCCAATTTACTTATCCGGTGAAATATGAGAAACATTGCTATAATAATAAGCTATGACGGAACAAACTATTGTGGTTGGCAGGTTCAGCCGAATGGGGTTACCGTGGCGGAAAAAATAAATGATGCGATTTGTAATCTTACGGGCAAGAGAGCCAAGCTTTACGGAAGCGGACGAACCGACAGCGGAGTTCATGCATTGGCGCAGGCTGCCAACTTTTTTACGGATTTTGCAGCTCCTTGTGAAAAAATTGTGTATGGACTAAACGCTTATCTTCCGAAGGATATAAGGGTTTTAAGGGCTTATGATGTGGACGATGAGTTCAATGCACGCTTTTGTGCCGTGGGTAAAACATATGAATACAATTTGTATTGTGACAAAATATTTTCGCCTTTTTATGTCAATCGGGCATATTGGGTCAGATATGATCTTGACGAGAGCAAAATGCAAAAGGCTTGCGACATATTAAGGGGTGAGCATGATTTTAAAGCGTTCATGGCATCGGGCAGTTATGTCAAGGATACTGTTAGGAATCTGTATGAATTGGATGTTAAAAAAGACGGCAACATAATCACGATAAAAGCAAGCGCCAATGGATTTTTGTATAACATGGTGAGAATCTTGACAGGCACATTGATATACGCAGGGTGCGGCAAACTCAGTGAAAGCGATGTGTACGATATATTACATAGCCTAAAGAGGGAAAACGGTGCTCCGACCGTGCCGCCTGACGGATTGTATTTAAAACAAGTTTATTATTCGGGAAAATATGAGTATGTGGTTTAAAAGAAGAAATATAGATAATTTGAAATTTTTGGCTTTTGCCGAAACGGAAACCGAGGCTTGTGTTATCGTGTCGATGCTTAATTCATATGGCATTTTTACTCATATGGATTACGCCGATGCACTCGGTTCGATAAAGGTGCTCACAGGTAATTCGGTATCGGGAGTAAATATCTATGTGTTGGAAGAAGATTACGAGAGTGCTTCCGATATTTTGGATTACACCATGGACGAAGCCGTAAGCGAGGTAATGTAGCATCAATCGTTTACGGATTAATGTATATTACTCGATTGGTTTTATAAAAACCTTTGAAAGATAATTTCAAAGTGCTATAATATCGCAGACAGTTCGCAACCATCCTGTCTTAAAATAAAACTATGGGATTTTTAGGGTGCGTAGTGCGCTCTTTTTTATTTGAAATTTTAATATACGGAGTGAATTATGAACGAATTACTGCTGATTTTATCATTAATATTCGAATTTTCCATGGTGCTGTTAGCCTACAAACTTTTCGGTAAAGTCGGGCTTTTTGCTATGAGCGTGGTTTGTGCCATATGCGCAAACATAGAGGTAATGGTTATCATCGAAGCTTTCGGTATGCAGCAAACATTGGGTAATATTTTATTTGCATCTTCCTTTCTTATAACGGATATATTAAGCGAAAACGAAAGCGAGAAAGATGCTCAAACAGCGGTAAATTTGGGCATTTTCGTATCGGTATTGTTTATGATAATATCGCAAAGCTGGTTATTATATGTTCCAGCCGAAAGTGATTTTATAATGCCGAATATAAAGGCGGTATTCTCAAATACACCGAGAATAATGATAGCAAGTTTGTCGGTATATGCCATAACTCAGCGCCTTGATGTTTGGTTGTATCATAAGTGGTGGAAATATACCGAAAAAAAATATAATGATAAAAAAGCTTTTTTATGGCTTAGAAATAATTTTTCCACGCTTATATCGCAGTTTGTGAATACGGTGCTTTTTAATTTCGCTGCATTCTACAAAGTTTATCCCATAGATATGCTTCTCAACATATGCACTTGCGGATATATTATTTACATTGCCACATCGCTTTTGGATACTCCGTTTGTGTATTTATCAAGAAAAATCAATAAAAAGGATGTATAATAGACACTATTTCTTTTAATTCGATAATTATTGCTTGATATAGGTAATTTTAAATGAATAGAGTAGTGAGTGTTATGATGAGTATCTTTTTTCTCTTTCGTTGTTTGGCT
>CAZXWI010000033.1:0-15394 GCA_964644555.1 uncultured Lachnospiraceae bacterium
GCGTTATAGGGTGTACTTAGATGTTATAGGTGAATTTTATTTAAATGATGCGTATTTTGATTACTTAATAGGCTCTAAAAATAAGTAAAGTCTTGATTAAGGCATTAATGTGATGGCTAAAATCTTGACTTAATGCGAACGAATAATTATAATTAATAAGATAAATTACAGATGGAGAAAATACTATGTCAGATAAAGAAGTATTATTAACCAAAGACGGCTATTACGAATTACAGGAGCGTCTTGAATATTTAAAAACCACAAAACGCCACGAAATAGCTGATAAAATTAAAGCAGCAAGAGAATACGGCGACTTAAGTGAAAACGCTGAATACGAAGAAGCAAAAACAGAGCAGGGCTTCATCGAAGGCGAAATCATGGAATTGGAATATAAAATAAAAAATGCTCAAATAATCGATGAGAAAAAATCTCCGAAAGGTGTTGTCGGAATCGGCAGCAAAGTAAAATTTTTAGATATCGATATGGACGAAGAGATTGAATACACCATCGTAGGCAGCGATGAAGCTGACCTTGATGCAAAGAGAATTTCCAATGAATCCCCCGTCGGACAAGCATTAATCGGCACAAAAGTCGGTGATGAAATAGTGGTTGCAGCTCCGGGCGGAGATTTCAGAGTAAAGATTATTTCCGTAAAGTAGGTTATTAAAATGGACGAATATTATGAATCAATGCCGGAAGTGGTTAAGGTCAAAATAGAAAAGTATCAAAAGCTTTGTGCAGAAGGAAAAGACCCTTACAAGCAAACAAAATTTGACAGAACCGCTTACACAAAAGACATTATAGAAAATTTTGAAGATTATAACGGAAAAACCGTCGCTTTGGCAGGCCGTATCATGGCAAAAAGAGGTCAGGGCAAGGTTGCGTTTTTCGACTTGCAGGACTCCGAGGGAAGAATACAGCTTTTTAACAAAAGCGATGTGTTAAATGACGAATACGCTGTAATTCTCAATTACGATATAGGCGATATCGTAGGCGTTACAGGCGAAATATTCAAAACACAAAGAGGCGAAATTTCGCTCAGAACCCAGAACATGGTTCTTCTTTCAAAATCAATTCAGGTGCTTCCCGAAAAATTCCACGGACTCAAAGACCCCGAACTCAGATACAGACAAAGATATGTAGATCTTTTGATGAATCCCGAAGTTAAGGACACATTCGTAAAAAGAGCAAATATAATCAAATATTTCAGAGCTTTTATGGACGATAGAGGATTCACGGAAGTTGAAACCCCTGTTTTGGCAACATTGGCAGGCGGAGCTAATGCAAGACCGTTTATTACTTACCATAACTCACTCGGTATACCGATGTATATGAGAATTGCTACAGAATTACCTCTCAAGCGACTTATAGTAGGCGGATTTGATAAGGTATACGAAATAGGCAGACAGTTCCGTAACGAAGGTATGGACACTACACACAACCCCGAATTTACATCGATGGAAAGCTATGAAGCATACACCGACTTTAACGGCGTTATGGAAATGACGGAAAACTTGCTTTCATCGGTATGCGAAAAGGTATTGGGAACTACCGATATTACCTATAACGAATGCGAAATAAGTCTTGCCGCTCCTTTCAGAAGAGCAAAAATGACAGACTTGGTAGAAGAATACACAGGTATAGATTTCGATAAAGTAACGGATTTGGACGAAGCCAGAACATTGGCAAGATCCAAGGGCGTTACCGTAGAAGACAGCTGGGGAATCGGCAAAATCATCAATGAAATGTTTGAAACATTCGTTGAAGAAAAGCTTATCCAGCCAACATTCGTAACAATATATCCGACAGAGGTTTCTCCCCTTTCAAAGAAATGCCCCGAGGACGAACGATACACAGAAAGATTCGAACTTTTCATTTGCGGAAAAGAATATGCAAACGGATTCAGCGAACTCAATGATCCATTCGACCAAAGAGAAAGATTTATGGCGCAGACTGCTCAAAAAGAAGCAGGTGATGACGAAGCTCATCCTTATGATGCTGACTTTATCAATGCTCTTGAAGTAGGACTTCCTCCTACGGGTGGCGTGGGAATAGGTATCGACAGATTCGTTATGCTGCTTACAAATCAATCAAGCGTGCGTGATGTAATCTTGTTCCCGACGATGAAACCGCTCGATAACACAGGAAAAGATATTCCGGTTCAGGCAAAGGCAAATAATACGGAAGCAAAAGAAGAGATTATCGACTTTTCGAAGGTAAAGGTTGAGCCTATGTTTGAAGAAGCTGTGGATTTTGAAACATTCTCAAAATCGGACTTCAGAGCAGTTAAGGTAAAAGACTGCGTTGCCGTACCGAAATCGAAAAAGTTATTGCAATTCACGCTTGATGACGGAACGGATACCGACCGAACCATTTTAAGCGGAATCCACGCATATTACGAACCCGAAGAACTTATCGGAAAAACGCTTATTGCCATAACGAATCTCCCACCGAGAACAATGATGGGAATTGATTCGTGCGGTATGCTCCTTTCGGCAGTTCATGAAGAAGAGGGCGAAGAAAAATTGCATCTTCTTATGGTGGACAACCATATTCCGGCAGGCGCTAAGCTGTATTAAAAAGAGAATTGAAATACTATAAAATATGTAAACACATATAAGAAAACCAGCCCACCCGATATCTAGCAAATGCTTTAATGCATATCATGGATATCGGGTGGGTTTGTATAAAAACGCAAAATATTTTAAATAAAAAAATTTCATAAATTTAAAGTGCCTCATTGCATAAAAATACAGAATCAACTATCATATAAAACGGAGGCGAAAATATGGCAAACGAAGATAAAAAAGACTTTAACGCAATGCTAAACAACAACAAAGATATGCCGAAAATGCAAATTATTACAGATGAAAAAAGCATTGAAAAATACGGCGGCAACAAAATGTATTTCGCTCCACCGATAGAGTATGATAAAGTGATGAAGAAAGTGCCTTATGGGAAACTGATTACAGTCGGTAAAATAAGGGAATACTTTGCAGAAATAAACGGTGCGGATTTCACAGAACCTATCACAGCGGGGATTTTCGTTTCCATTGCGGCATGGGCAAGTCATCAAAGAGAAGATGACAAAAACCCTTATTGGCGAACTCTCAAGGCAAACGGAGAGCTTAATGAAAAGTATCCGGGAGGAGTTATTTTCCAAAAGGAAATGCTTCAAAAAGAAGGGCATACCATTATTCAAAAGGGTCGCACCAACATACACTATTATGTGGCAAACTACGAAGATTCTCTTTGGGATCTGAAATAGAATAAGAAAGGCTGAAATTATAGCATCAAGCGAAGAATATTTACAATTTATATTAGAGAGGTTGTCAAACCTTGAGGAAATCACCTACCGTAAGATGATGAACGAATATATTTTGTATTATAAAGGAAAGATAGTAGGCGGAATTTACGACAACAGGCTGCTCGTTAAAGTAAGCAAGTCCGCTATAAAATTAATGCCGGATGTAATTTACGCTCTCCCCTACGACGGTGCAAAGGAAATGCTGCTCGTGGGAGATGGGGATAATAAAGAATATTTGGAGAAGTTGTTTAATGCTATGTATGAAGAACTTCCCTATCCCAAAAAAGCAATAAAACATAGGGGAAAATGATACTCCTATATTTTTTTTATTAGCTGTGCAAATCAAATCAAGAAATGAATTTTCTCTTTTTATATAATAATAAAGTCAAAAGAAAAGAGGACGGCAAAATGCATGAATGGGACAAAATTATTCAAGATATAGTGCTGGAAATAGACAAAAATATCAAGGAGCAAAATGACGAAGCTTTGACACTCAAAAATTTGGCAATTATGCTCGGTTACTCCGAATATTATGTTTCGTCAAAATTCCGAGAGATTTCGGGCATGAAAATGCGTGATTATTTGCGATACAGAAAACTTGCCTTTGCCCTCAAAGACATACGGGATACAAATGATAAAATCTTGGATATAGCCGTAAAATACGGATTTTCTTCCAATGAAGCATTTACCAGAGCCTTTAAGGATGCCTACAAAAAAACTCCGAGTGAATACCGCACATATCCGACTCCCGTGGTTTTGCGTACGCTCATCAAACCTTTTGACTGTTATTTACTGGGAATAGGAGGTACGGGCATGGCACAAACTACACATAATATCAAAACCTATTTTGTAACCATTCCGAAACACAAATTTTTACACATCAGAAATTATGAAAGCATAGGTTATTTCGATTTTTGGCAAAAGCAAAGCATTATCCCCAACCAAGACTGCGAAACTATATGCGGGCTGTTAGACAGCATTAAAGAAAAGCTTGATGACAACAGCGGCAGCGAGGCTGACTCAGGAAGCGGACAGCTCATGGCATTTATAAACGAGCCAAACGGAAGAATCTGCAGTTGGGGTATTCCCCTTGCAGAGGCATACGGAGTAAGGCTGCCATATGAATATAACGAAAAAATACCCGAGCAAATGCAATTAATGGATGTTGATGAGGGTGAATACATCGTTTTTGAACATGGTCCGTTTGATTTCGAGAGCGAAAACACTGAAGTGGAAGCCGAAATAGAAAAAGCAATGAAAGAGTTTGATTACGAAAAAAGCGGATATGAACTTGATACCGCACAGGGCAGAGTGTTCTATTTCTTCCACGACTGCAAACGCTTTTGGAAGTATGTGCGACCGGTGAAAAAAATAAAATAAATTTATTGTGCCGATATAATTTTTATATCGGTTTTTTAGTGGGGAGCGTGGTTTGAAAATTATATTCTAACTTGCTAACCTGCTAACTCGGTTAGAATATTGTAGAAGTATATAGAATAACTTCTAACCCGGTTAGAAAGAATTTAATAGAGGGAATTTACATAACCGACTTTCTAACCAGGTTAGAAACATAGTAATACGACTTACCATATCAAATATTAAAGTTACACATTCTAACATGGTTAGAATAATTCGGGTAAAATGAAATACTGACCGCACAGAAACGAAAAGTCAGACAAAATAAATTTCTAACATGGTTAGCAGGTTAGAATAGTATGTTAGAACTTTCATTTTTTTATAAATTTTCATCTTACTGTGACCAAAACAGCCACATCTAACCGGGCTAGAAATGAAAATGGAGTAAAAACATTAATAAAACTCCCTATCCGGGTTAGAACAAACCTTAACATAATTTAAGCACAATTTAACTAACATAAAAAACCCGACCTATGAACAATTCACCGATCGGGTTAAATATTTTACGAACTTAAAAATTAATTATGAGTAGGTAAAATTTTGCAATTAGAATATTGCAACTACTGCTCCGTCATATGTTTCGTTGATGAAGGCTTTAACTTCATCGCTTAATAATGCTTTAACGAGAGCCTGAACTTTTTCGTTGTTTTCGTTGCCTTCTTTAACTACTAAGATGTTTGCGTATGTAACAGCTGCTTCGCTGTTTGCATCTTCTGTGGCAAGTGCATCTTTTGAAGCGGAAAGGCCTGCCTGGATAGCGTAGTTACCGTTGATAACTGCCAAATCAACATCCTGAAGTGAACGAGGAATCTGAGCTGCTTCTACTTCTTTGATGTCGAGGTTTTTCGGATTTTCTTCTATATCCAAAACTGTAGCTGTGAAGCCTGCATCTGCTTTAAGTTTGATAAGACCCTGTGCTTCCAAAAGCATAAGAGCTCTTGCTTCGTTTGTTCCGTCGTTAGGAACTGAGATTGTTGCGTTATCGGGAAGTTCTGCTATTGAATTGCATTTTCCGGCGTAGATTCCGAACGGTTCATAGTGAACAGAAGCTACTGAAACGAGGTGTGTATCGTTTTCTTCGTTGAAGTTTGTCAAATATGGCTGGTGCTGGAAGTAGTTAGCATCCAAAGTGCCGTCTTCTGTAGCTGTATTGGGAATGATGTAGTCATTGTATTCAACGATTTCCAATGTGTAGCCCTCTTCTGCCAAAAGATCCTTGCAAACTGAAAGAATTTCTGCGTGAGGTGTAACGCTTGCACCTACCTTGATTACATTTTCATCATCTTTAGCCGAGCATCCGCAGAATGTTCCTACGAGAACAGCTAAAACCAATAATACTGATAAAAGTTTTTTCATTTTGTTTTCCTCCTTAATTTTATCTTATTCTTTTATCTGTTTTTCTTGTTATATACATACCGATTTCTTGGAATACCTGCACTATAACAACAAGCACAAGCACAGTAACTAACATTACATCTTCCTGATATCGGTAATAACCGTAGTTAACCGCTATAGCGCCCAATCCTCCGCCACCTGTAAAGCCTGCAAGAGCCGAATAACCGAGGATTGTCGTTATGGTAATCGCAGCTCCCATAATAAGAGAAGGTTTAGCTTCGGGAATAAGCACTTTGGTAATTATTTGAAGATTCGGCGTACCCATGGACTGAACCGCTTCGATAACACCGGGATCAACTTCTTTCAATGAGCTTTCCACCATTCTTGCTATGAATGGCGCACTGCCTACTACGAGGGGAACGATGGTGGCGGTTGAGCCGAGCGTTGTACCGACTACAAATCGAGTGAATGGAAGTATGGCAATGAGCAGGATAAGAAACGGTACGCTTCTGAGCATATTTACGATAAAGCCGAGCACCTTATTGACTATTTTTGAGGGTGCTATACTGCCTTCATCGGTTATTGTCAAGATAACTCCCAGAGGAAGTCCCAATATGTAAGCCAAAGCGGTAGAAACGATTACCATATACATGGTTTCGCCAAAACCGTCGAGCATAAGTTTAGCAATCTGTAGTATCTGCATTTAATACTTCCTCCTTGTAGACCACGCCTTTTTCATCGAGGTAAATTTTTATGCGCTGTGAAACAGCTTCGTCATCCGGCAGTTGTATAAGCATCTGTCCGTAAGTTTTGCCGTCAAGCACTCTTGTATCGGCTTGAAGAATATTGACGAGTGCATGGCAGGTCATTGTCATATCCGAAATTATCGGTTCGAAACTTGCATCTCCGTCAAATACAAGCCTTAAGCAATTTTCGCCGGGGTTAAAGTCAGTTCTTTCCGCCTGCGGCATAACAAGCTTCTTGGCGATATCGCTTTGAGGATGCATGAATACATCTTTAACATCACCCTCTTCGGCTATTAAGCCCTTGTCGATTACGGCTACTTTGTCGCATATTTGCTCGATTACTTTCATTTCGTGAGTGATAACTACGACGGTAACACCCATTTCTTTGTTAATCTTCTTTATAAGAGAAAGTATCGACTGGGTTGTGGTCGGGTCGAGTGCACTGGTGGCTTCGTCGCACAAAAGCACTTTGGGGTTGGTGGCAAGCGCTCTGGCGATGGCAACCCTTTGCTTTTGCCCACCGGAAAGCTGGGAAGGATATGCTTTGGCTTTATCTTTAAGCCCTACCGTATCTAAAAGTTCCAATGCTCTTTGTTTAATTTGGTTTTTAGAACCCATTTTGGCAACTTCCATGGGGAAACATACATTGTCCAACACATTTCTTTGCATTAAAAGGTTGAATCCTTGGAAGATCATGCTCATTTGTCTTCTTGTTTCTCTGAGTTCATTGGCAGAAAGCTTTGCCAAATCCGCTCCATCGAACAACACCTGACCAGAAGTGGGTTTTTCCAAGAAATTGATACATCGTATCAAGGTGGATTTGCCAGCGCCCGAAAGTCCGATTATGCCGAAAATCAAGCCGTCATCGATATTCAAGCTGATGTCGCGGAGTGCTTCTACGGAAGAATTGTCGCCGTTAAATGTTTTGCATAAATTTTTTAGCTGAATCATCTTGTCCCTCTGTTTGATAAATTAAAAAAGTGGCGCGAATATGCTTTCGCTGCCACTTTGGATATGATTGGTTAATTAATATGATGTAGCACCGATACGCATATTTAGGCAAACATTAATACGGGCATTTCCATGCCCTTGCACATCATCATATTCATTTCCATAGCTTTGTATGATAATGTTGCCATGCGTAGTGCTCCTTCTTTTCAAAATAATATTCATAAATATACAACATAAAACATAATTTGTCAAGGATTTAGTCATCAATTTCTGAATAAATTTTATCGCAGGACTCTTTTGCCGCCATAAGCCACTCTATCATGGGCATATCAGGCACAGGGACTGTGGAATCGGGCTTATTAAGTGCATCGTAATCAATGGGATAACTTGCTTCAAGCATCAAAGAACCTGTAAATGAGGTGTTATTAAGTGCTATAAGGCATTCTTTCCAATCCACATTGCAAGAATCGGAATAAGGCAAAAGGTGCTGATCCTTTTGAGAATTGTTGTCATGGATATGCGTAGCAAACAATTTGTCGGAGAATTTCTCCAAAAGGAAGAAATCGTTATGATTGACAACATTGTTATGCCCCGAATCGAAGCAGAACCCTACGCATGGGTTGTCGCCGAGATCATCGATGATTTGAGGCAGCAGTTCATTTTCTCCGAGGTTTTCTATGGCGATACGAATATCCACATCGGCACAAACATCGGTTATGCGGCGCATATTATCATAAAAATGAGTATATCGTTTCCCTTTAGGCACATATATTTCGTAGGGGTGAATTACCAAAGTTTTGATAAATGCGTCTTTTGCGCTTTTAACTCCTTCAATGTATAAATCCCTTAGAGCTTGAGCTTTTAAGTCATTATTCCAAAGAGCATCACAGCCGTAATAAGGAAGATGAGTATGCTCAAGATACAACCCGACTTTATCGGCTTTTTCGGGCTGGTCCTCCAACTTGCCGTCCATGGATTCCATGCTGCGATCCCAGAATGTGCATATGGTGTCGAAACCTGCTTCTTTTATTTTTTGAAGCCTTTCTTCAAATGAACTTTCATATCCGAACCATGTATAAGTTCCGCTTTTTTTCATATTGTGGTTATCTCCTCTGTTAAATATTTTTGCACCGTATCAGGTACTTTAGCCCCTCTATACCAAGGGTAGGTACATTTTCTTCATGAATAAAATCCGTGAAGCTTATATCGTACAAAACGGTTATATTCGAAGGAAATTCATCATCGCCTTCGTTAAACACATACACCAGAGGGATATTATCAAATGCATTAATTTTTACGGAATAATCTTTATATGGCATTATTTCTCCGCCGGAATTTTGACAGGCTTTTTTAAACTCATCAATGGTTGTAAACTCTTTTTTCAGCGGATTCAGCATATTAATAAAAGCTTTTTCGAAAACAGCCGCCTTTTTTATGCCTCGATAGTTGACGAATTCGTTTTTCACATGTGCCTCAGGCGAAGCCGCCAGAAGATACGGAATTATCAATAGTTTATCGGATATCAAAACTTCGCTGTTATCATCAGAATACACCATCGTTTTGTTAGCCATATCAAGAATAACCGTGCGGTAAAAATATGTCAGTGAAACCATATTTCCATTTAATTTACAGCCTGTGCATTCGATATGGGTTTTATCGGCTCGTATAAGTCTATCGAATAATTTATCGGCTGCAAGAACATAGTTATCAGTCATTTCATTATGCATATTATCACCTTTTGCTACCGATACAATTATACATTAAATCAAAGTTGCGAACAAGGGGTTGAGGAGAGAGAATTGGAAAAGAGGAATCCGGATGGAAAACGAAAATGGAGGTGGAGATTTGCTAACCAAGTTAGGATAAAAAAACGGATAATAAAAATTGGAATTTGCTAAATTGGGTAGAATGTAACCGGGTTAGGCTGAATGATTAGCCACACAAAGCCAGCCGAACCTAAGTCCCTAGCCGCACTCTAACCAGGTTAGCAAGTTAGTTATCCGACTAGTATACTAAACGCCCCACCGGCACAAAAACAGCAGCCGTTTCCGACTGCCGTTTTGGTGTTAGATTTTAATTATTTAAGCTTTTTTCTTTTTGGTATATACCACTACTGAAATGAGTGCTATTGCAGCTACGGCAAAAATTGCGATGTATGTAACAACATTGCCATTATCGCCTGTTTTCGGTGTATTGTAGTTGCCTGCAACTACGTATAAGCCATCTTCGCTGTATTTTACAATTACATTATCACCAGATACTTCACAATCGATTTCTTCGAGTGAATTGAGGATTGCTCTTGCCAAGAATGCGTAATCACGATATACGACGATGTCTTTGTATGACGAAAGTGCTGATTCTTTGAATGTAAGCTTAGCATTTGCAAGGTATGCATCTAAGTCAACATTATTATCATTGTTCGCAGTAAATACTTCTACATATACATCATAGAGTGATATCAATGTTTTAGTATCAATACCGTTTTTGATTCTGTCGTAGTCATCACCCTCCGCTAAAGGAAGTGCCACAACTCTTACATTCCACTCAACTCCGCTTATGGAAACATTTCCGCTGTTATGGTTGAGTGCAGCAGCCTGTGTCTTAGCTGATTCAATGCGTTTTACGTTGTCATCGCCAAGCGCCTCTTTTTCGTCTGAGGTTAAGTCTTTGTATAATGTATCTGCATCTAAGAGTTTCCACAAATCATCATCTTCTACGATATCTCTCGGGAGAGCCTCTATGAGTGTTTTTGCTGCATTGACTTTATTTAATTTTACTGCTATAGCATTTACATTGCCTTCAAGCTTTGTTTTTTCGCTGTCGGAAATGAGCTTCTTCTGATCGTCTGTAAGGTTGTTGTAAGCATTTTGAGCTTCTTTGATTGCGTTCTCGTCTGTAACCTTTACATTTGAGGTTTCTGGAAGCTTTTTAATAAGCTCTTTAACTGCATTTGCTTTTTCTTCGTCGGTTATTTGTTTTTCGTAACCTTGAAGTTTAGCAAGGTTTTCAACATAACCTTTCTGATCAGATGTAAGTTTATCGTATGCGCTTCTTGCCTGAGCTACTTTAACTGCTCTGTCGGAAGAATTCATGTCGATGGCATTTATCATATCATCAACTGCTTTGGCTTTTTCCAAATCCGAAATACGCTGTTCCAATGATGCGAGTTTTGTTACATTTGATGCTGTAACAAGAGCTTTTGCATCATCGTCAAGACCTGTGTAGATTGTTCTTGCCGCTACTACTTTATCTTTATCCGAAATCTTAACATTTGCTACTTCGGGAAGTGCATTTACAGCGTCATCGAATGCTTTTGCTGCTTCTAAAGCTGCGATTCTCTTGTTAGCTGCTTCAACTTTTGCTACATTTCCATCTGCAGCCAAACCTTTTTCTTCTTCGGTTAAAGTCTGGAGCTTATCATTTGCAGCTTTAACATTTGCTTTATCTGCTAATGTTACACTTGCAGGTAATTTGTCTGCTAATGTATCAAATTCTGCTGCATTTGCAAGTTTTGCCTGAGCATCTGTAAGCTTTTTATAATTTTCATCTGCTTTTACTTTGTTAATTGCTATCGGGCTTAAGTAAAGGAGTGAATTTTCTGCATCTGTTACTTTGCTCTTATTTGCTTTTGTAAGTGTACTCGGTATAGCTTTGATTGCGCTGATTGCCGAATCTACATATGCAAGTGAGTAGTCATCTTCGAAGTAGAAAAAAATCTTATCATTTGCTTTAAGTTTTGTTTTATCAAGGCTTGTGAGAACGCTTTCGCCGTTTACCGTGAACTGCCATCCGCTGTATGATTTACCGTCTGACATTTTATTGGATTCGGAACTGAGCGTTACTCCGTTATATGTAATAGAACTTACATATTTACCGTATGAGGTATCTTCTGCTACAAAAGTAAAGCCGTATGCTTTAGCTGCTTTTGTGAGAACATCAAATGCTGTTTCTTCGTCTTCAACCAAGATTACCGCATTTTCTACCCATTTTGTCAAGTTGCCGTCTGCAAGGGTATGAACATTGTCTTTATCAACTGTATGAGCGGTATCGCCATAGATGCCGAGCTGTACATTTGCTAACGCAGCATCGGTGCATTCACCGTTATCATTAACTTTGATACCGTAGAACAGTTCGTATCCTTCGTATGTGATTGAGCAAAGCTGGTAACCTGCTTTAGTAAAGTCAGGACCGTTGATTGCAGCTTCTACGGGAAGGAATGTTGAAGTTGTTTCATCGGTGTAGTACGCTGTTACATTATAGGTTGTGCTGTTATAGGTATCAAAGCCTTTG
Source organism: uncultured Lachnospiraceae bacterium (assembly GCA_964644555.1). Classification (GTDB taxonomy): domain Bacteria; phylum Bacillota; class Clostridia; order Eubacteriales; family Anaerofustaceae; genus RUG14186. Next base: position 12,046 of record CAZXWI010000033.1, read on the forward strand.
CTTGAGTTGAATGTCTTGGGAGACATTGAATTAAGGCCTGTTGACTTAAGACGATAAATTCTCTTTTCATTTGTGTGAACAGGTGTCTTTTCGCCCTGCTTCCAAACATTGTTGCCAACTCCGGCACTGTTAAGCTTAGCAACTAAGCTGCCGTTTGTGAGTTCTGCTGCCTTTATGGCTATAGGTTGGTTATATCTTGCTGTTTCGTCAACTTTATATTGATCGTGTGATTCTTCAATCGAACCTACTCCGCCGATGCCTTTTGAAGCAATGGTTTCGAGGTAGTAGTTATTATCGATGATGTTGTATTTATCTACACCATTGATATAACCGATGATGCCGCCTATTGTGGCGCCGCTCTTTGTGGCTGAAACTTTACCTGTAACCAGGTTAGCACGGATATAACCGATACCATTGTTCCACAATTGTTTTACTGTTGCGTTACCGCCTGTGATACCGCCTACTTTGTCAAGACCTTCTACAGAGCCTGTAACGAGGCAGTTCTGAACTGTAATACCCGGTGTATTAGGTGCTGAAGTTGCAGTGTATCCGCTACCTACGATACCACCTACATATTCGCCCTTTGCAACAACTTTACCTTCAAATACGCAGTTTTCGATTATGAAATCGCCCATTGATTGGCCTTTCATACCTACAATACCGCCTACATAGTTGCGTCCGTATACTGTTGCGTAGCTTACGCAGTTACGAATAGTTCCGTTGAATGCACCTGCGAATGAACCTACCATATCGTTGTACTGGATAGTTCCCGAAGGACCATACGGATATGAATATGATTCGCTCAATCCTTCCCAGGTTCCATCGTCACCGATTACAACGCCTTTGCCTACTGTGCAGTTTGTAATAACTACTGCATTTGAACCTGATGCGTATCCACCGAGAAGACCCGACATCTTGATGTGGCTGTTTTCTCTGATGTTTACATTGTCAATTGTACATGTGCTTCCATTGCAATAATATTCAACAAAGCCGTAACCGTTAATTTTTTCACCGTAAATATCGATGTTTGAGAAGTTAGCGCCTTTCGGGCAACCGATAAGGGTTTTGCCGCCTGAATGTACTGTGATTAAATAGTTTTCTGTTTCTGATTTTTTACCGTCTATATTACCGTTGAATGTGTAGTAGCTTGTAGCTCTTACAGTCGGTGAATATACAACACCTTCTTTAAGTGTTCCTATCGGTGTCCAATCAGTATGTAATGTGATATTATTCGTAATTTTGAAGTATTTGCCGGTAAATGTTTCACCACCGTTTACTTCTTTGGAAAGTGCTGTCAAATCATCTGCATTTTCCAAAAGATAAGGATCTTCCTTAGTACCGCTTCCTTTAAATTCATAACGAGCTAAGGTAATTGGTATTTTTACGCTTATTGTTTGATAAGCAGCTTGTACTTTTGTATAGTTATCAAGAGTGATTGCGCCTGTGGGAGTGATGACTAAATCCGATAAATCCATCGTTTTTGTTGTGCCATCATCCATATTGGCTTTTATTATCATGCCTGTCGGGTCAAATTTATCGCCGAGGGCATATTCTGTTTTGTTAGGAAGTTTGTCAACAAATAATGATGAAACTCCTGCAGGAGAAAGGTCATTGAATGTTATTGTGTAAACACCCGGTTCATAACCTTCTTTTGTTACTTTTATTGTAACAACGGCTTTTTTATTAACCCAATCAAGTGTTACATTGCCATTTGAATCAGCACCGACTATTTCGACATCGCCACCGATATATGATTCATATGCTTTAATATTTACTGTGGTGATTTTCTTTTCAAGATCTACTGTGTAATCGTATCTTCTTGCTGTGTCGATTGATTCTTTTACATTTAATGTAGTTGAATCCTCGGGATTTGTGATTGTAAATGTGTTCCACGGTCTTAATACATTATTTCTTTTTACCGTGAAATTGTATATTGTGTAGCTCAGAGGATAATTCTTAAAGTCTTTATATACTTTAAGTTGAAGACTTGCAGAGCCGCTCTCGGGCAAGAAATTCTCGATTCTGTAACCGTAATCGGCTGTTAATGCTCGCTCATCTTTATTAGATGTGGAAGTATTGTTAAATATTGCAATTGTTGCAGCATCATCATATCCTGTTTCGGGATATTCGAAGTAATAGAAGAAATCACTGAATGTTGCCGGAACCATAATCGTGTAATCTTTTACAGTTGGCGAGAATACCGGAGTCATTTTGTAGGAATCCCCTGTAACACTTTGTGAAGCACCAAATGCTAAAGTTGCTAACTTGGAATCGGATTCAACAAAAACATTAAATGTATAAGTTTGAGCTTCTCCTGAATTACTGTTCATGGTAGGCCAAGACTTATCACCGCATACTACAGTAATTACATCACCTGTTTTTACCGGAACATTTGCAGTACGCTTATACTCGGTGCCTTCTGCTTGTGTGCCGAGGTATGTTTTTACTTGATAGTTCTTGTTAGATGCTGTGGGAGTTACCTTTACTTCGGTTGTTTTCTCAGGAAGAGTAAGCGTATAGGTTTGAGTATCTTTGTCGAATGTTGTATTGAGTGTTCCTACACTGAAAGATACATCTTTAACGGTTTTGTCTGAATTACCCCAAGAACCTCCGAGGTCTGCACCGTAACCGTTTGTGGTGTACATAATGCGTATTTCATCGCCTGCTGTAAGTTTGCCGTTTTCTACGGTAAATGCGCCGAATCCATCGTTTGTGAACCAATCGTTAAGGGTTCCCATCCAGCCGGATTCACTACCTCCGTCAAATTCAGCAAGGCCGTTGATTTCACTAATGTAGTTACTTTCAGCACCCTCCTGAGTTGCATCAACCGTATCCAGTGCATCTACAACGCAGCTCATTACCGTTGAATCTTCTGTAATATCTACAAAAGTATCAACGAGAGTTCCTGTCCATGCAGGGCTTACACCGGATTCTGTTGCCTCTAAAAAGGTCGTATTTTCAACAATAACACGAACTTTGCCGAGACTTGATTTTGTTTCTGCGAAAGCTAAATTCGGTAACATTCCCAATATCATAACAAAGGTCATGATAACGACAACAAATTTACCGAATTTAGAAATTCTGTTGGATCTCATGTGTTGAATGTCCTTTCATTATTATTTTTTTGAAAAGTTACTTTAAGGGTGGTTGCCCTTAACCCTTACTTTTCATAAAGGGAACTTGGTTAGGTGATTGTCAAAGTAAGACTGACAATGCAATAGTGTGTAGTATCTGATATTGGTGATTTGTGGATAGACCACACACAAATAACCTCATATATAGTATCCGTAAACAGGCATTCGAGATTATTCTAATCTCTCATTGAGCAAACTCCGTTTGCCTCCTTCAG
>CAZXWI010000034.1:0-15296 GCA_964644555.1 uncultured Lachnospiraceae bacterium
AATATCAATTAAATATAAAATTAGTTTATCTAAGATTTATAATTTATTAATCCGAACAGCTCCTGCCGGATTCGGACAACAGAGGTAAAATTGGAAAAGAAATTACAAAAATCGGTCATCCCGATATACACCGTAGGGATAAGCTGGGTAGTATACTCATGCGTATTTCCGCTTTATAAAACACTTCATTTTATATTGGCGGCGGTATTTTCACTTGCAATATACTTCATTGCAAGCAAAATATTTGCACCGAAAGAAGTTTGGGTGGATAAAGAACTCATATCCAAAACTGGCAACGAAAGAGTCGATGCACTTCTTAAGGATGCAAATGAATACTTATTAAGCCTCAGAGAGTACCGCAAAAGTATTGAAAACGAAAATATCAAAAATGACCTTCTGAGCATTGAAGATGTAACGATGAAAATACTCAATTATATTATCGAACATCCCGATGATATACCGAGTGTCAGAAGATTTATAAATTATTATCTTCCCACTACGATAAAGCTCTTGGCTTCTTATACGGAACTTGAAGCGCAAAAATCGTCAACTCCCAATATCGCAGGAACAATGCAAAAGATAGACGATATGCTCAAAACCGTAATCGAGGCATTCCAAAAGCAGCACGATTCGCTTTACGAATACAAAGCAATGGATATTGATGCCGAAATCCATGTTATGGAAGATATTCTTACATCGGAGGGGCTTTTGGAGGGCAAAAACGATATTTCTGCACCCGAAGAATCAAATGCCGTTACGGATTTTGAGAAAGCTCAAGCAGAAGCAGGCATAACGCTAACCCTTGAGCCGGAAAAAGAACATATTAAAAATAATTAAAATACATATTTGAAAGGATAAATTATTATGGAAAACAATATGCCCGAACTCAAACTCGATGCTGAGGCACAGCAGGAAGAAGTACCTGTATTGGAACTTTCAAGCGTTCCGTCAATTGATATCGAAACCGTTATCAACGAAGCCGACAATGCACTAAATGAGGCACAGACCACAGAAATAGCAAAACTCTCCGAAAAAGAAATGGCAGTTTGCAAAGAATTCTCTAAGAAAATAGATATTACCGATGCAACAATGGTTTTGCAATACGGTGCAGGAGCTCAAAAACACATTGCAAGCTTCTCGGAAGGAGCTTTGGAAAAAGTCCGCAACAAAGACATGGGTACTATAGGCGACAGCTTAGCAGAGCTCGTTGTTAACCTCAAAGGCTTCGATGGCGAAGATAAGGGGGGACTTTTCGGATTATTCAAAAAACCCGCAAAAGCTCTTGAGAGAATGAAACAGCATTACTCAAAGGTTGAAGCAAGCGTTGACGATATAGTAGAACAGCTTGAAGCTCATCAAGTAACACTTCTCAAAGACATTGCAATGTTCGGCAAAATGTTTGAAATGAACGCAGAATATTACAAAGAACTCACAATGTACATCGAAGCAGGCAAAATGAGCATTGAAGATGCAAACAAACACCTTGAAGAATTAAAACAAAAGGCAGTTCAATCCGGTCTTACGGAAGACGCTCAGGCAGCAAGCGACTATGCAAACCTTATCAACCGCTTCGAAAAGCGTATTTATGATTTGGAACTCACAAAGACCATATCACTCCAGATGGGTCCGCAGATAAGACTTTTGCAAAACAACGACAGCTTGATGGCAGAAAAGATCAACTCGTCAATCGTTAACACAATTCCTCTTTGGAAGAGCCAGATGGTATTGGCACTCGGTCTTGAAAATTCACGACAGGCTATTGCCGCACAGAAAGCAGTTACAGATATGACAAACGAACTTCTCAAGAAAAACAGTGAAACACTTAAAATGGGCACAATTCAGGCAGCTAAAGAAAGCGAAAGAGGCATCGTAGAGATAGAAACACTCAAAAAGACGAATCAGGATCTTATCGAAACTATCGACACGGTTATCCAGATACAGTCGGAAGGCAAAGCAAAACGACAGGCAGCAGAAGCAGAACTCGTTGGTATCGAAGAACAGCTTAAAAATAAATTGCTCGAAGTTGCTCAAAATTAATTGCGCTTAAACGGAGAGATATAAATGGCAAAAGACAATAAAAAAGCCGAAACAAGACAAGATATACTTAAACCGAAAGGGGCGGGCAAGGCTCGCCTCATCAGTATTCTTTTAATAATCGTAGCGATTTTTATAGGGGCAAGAACCTCCCTTGGGGGATTGCGAAATGAAGCTTTGGCATTTTTCTTTAACGGAGATCCGTCAAATCCACTTGATTACGGTATAGAATACGACTTACAGCAGAGAGTTACGAAAGCAGGAAACCTTATTACGGTAGCTCAAAGATATATCAATAAGAATAATCAAACACTTAAAGATATTCAAACCGACTGCGACAAAATAACAAAAAGCAAAGAACCCAACGAAAAATATAAATACAACGAACAATTAACAGAAGATTGCTATGAGCTTATCGCACTGCTGAACGAAACCGACATAATCAAGGAAGCATATTCCTACGATTTTGACTTGGTGGCAGATATAGTAGTCGATATGGAAAGTTCAAACCAGATTATAGGACATTCACAATACAACCAAAAGGCAAAGGAATTCAACGATTTATTGGAAGAATTCCCGATAAACATCACAAGCAAATTATCGTTTATTAAGCCTTTGGAGCTGTTTGCGTATTAAGGAGGGTTTATGAAAAAAATATCTGCTATACTTTTGAGCATATTTTTGGTAATGAGTGCTTTCGGAGGCGTTTATGCAGCCGATTACCCAAAACCCGATGATGTTTACATTGCCGATTATGCCAATGTTATCGATTCACAAACGGAAGAATATATTATTAAAACAGGGCAAAAGCTATATGATATGACAGGCGCTCAAGTCGTTGTGGCAACGATAGAATTTGCCAACGGCGATATGGAAGATGCCGCATATGAGATATTCAACGATTGGGGAATAGGTGATTCATCACTTAACAACGGAATCCTTATCTTGATGAGCATAGGGGATCAAGATGCATGGGTATTGCAAGGGGCAGGACTTGAAAGAGATTTGCCGTCAAGCAAAATATCGAGCATGATGGATGAATACCTTGCAGACTATTTCTTCAGCGGAGAATACAGCAAAGGAGCAAAGAGCATATTTGATGCGTTTGTAGACTGGCTGTGCGACTATTATGATGTCAGCTTAAACGGAGCAAATGTTCCATCAGGCACAAGTACGAATACAGGTAACAGACCGAGCAGTGCTACCCCCGAAAAAAGAGAAGGTAGCTCCATAGGAGCTATAATAGTTCTTATAATAATCATCATAATAATTGCAAATTCTCGAAAGAAAAGACGCTACTACACAAGCCCTCGTCCGAGATCATACAGACGACCATCTCCCCCACCAAGACCGGGATATAATCCGCCGAGAAGACATGATCCACCATCATTCGGTGGAGGAAACTCTCGCCCATCACGCCCGACAAGTTTCGGAGGCGGTGGAAGCCGTGGAGGTGGTGGAGGATTCTCCTCCGGAAGAAGTTCCTCAAGCCACAGCTCATCATCCGGCAGAAGCGGCGGAAGTCGTGGCGGCGGATTCGGAGGCGGCGGTAGCCGTGGCGGCGGTGGAGGATTCGGCAGAAAGTAATAAATAAAGAGGCGAACTTATCGGTTCGGCTCTTTTTTTTGCAAAGCTTGCTATATGTGGGAGAAAACACACACAACTTGTCAATGAAGTCAGTGGTATTGTGGGGGCTTCCCCACATATATATCCGCAAACGGAGTTTACATAAAAAAAGGATTAACGCATTTCGCATTAATCCTTTATAATTTTATTCTTTAAAGTAATCTACTGCCCCTTTAAACATAGGCATAATCATATTTCCGACAACATTTTTGTAGATTCCATCGGTTACCCTCTCGGAATGTCCCATTTTGCCGAAAACTCGTCCATCGGGAGAAGTTATACCCTCGATTGCGTAATATGAACCGTTGGGGTTGACTTCGGGATCCATTGACGGAGTAAGATCCACCCCCACATATTGAGTAGCTATTTGATTATTTGCACAGAGTTCTTTGAAAAGCTCTTCACTGCAAACGAATTTGCCCTCGCCGTGAGAAATAGGCACTGTGTATACTTCGTCAGGTTTGGTATACATAAGCCATGGAGATTTGTTGGATACTATCTTAGTTCTGACAAGCTTTGATACATGACGGCCGATATCGTTGTAGGTAAGAGTCGGGTATGTATCATCGGTATCCCTTATTTCACCGTAGGGAACAAGACCTAATTTGATAAGAGCTTGGAAACCGTTGCATATACCACCGATAAGACCATCTCTCGTATTAAGAAGCTTATCTATTTCTTTTTGGATCTTCGGGTTTCTCAAAAACGATGTTATGAATTTACCCGAACCTTCAGGTTCATCGCCTGCCGAGAAGCCTCCCGGTAAGAACAAGATTTGTGATTTTTTAAGTTCCGAAACGAATTTATTTACGCTTAATGATACATCGGAACTTTCCAAGTTTCTGATAGGCAAAATGCATACATCTGCACCTGCTGCTTTGAAAGCCTTAGCAGAGTCAAATTCGCAGTTGGTGCCGGGGAATACCGGTATAAGAACTTTGGGTACTGCAATCTTGTTGGAAGCATGAATATGAACATCTGAAGCAAATGTCGGAATATTCACATCACACTGAACATTTGATTTATCGGCTTTATTGGGGAATATGCCTGTTAAGCGTTCTTCAAATGCGTTTTGGAGTATATCCGAAGATACGCTCTCGCCCTTATAGGTAACAGCATTTTTACCCGTTGTTTCACCGAGGAGAACAAGCTCGGGAATATCGATGGCATCTTCCATTTCAAGTACGAATGTACCGTAATTGTAATTGAATATATCGTCTTTATCGATATTATCATCAAAATCAAAGCCCAATTTGTATCCTGCACTCATTTTGATAACAGCTTCTGCAACTCCGCCGTAGCCTACAGCATAAGCGCTCAATACTTTACCCTCTTTTATGAGACTCTCTACCAAGCGCATATTTGATTTGAGGCTTTCGCTCTCGGGCAGGAGAGTGTCACGGTAAGTCGGCTTTAACATATAAACTTTGGAGTACGGAGCTTTAAATTCGTTGGATACGATATTATTTATATCTCCCGTACCGACTGCAAATGCAACGAGTGTCGGCGGAACATGAATATTTTCGAATGTACCGCTCATGGAGTCTTTGCCGCCTATTGCAGCATAACCGTAGTCAATTTGAGCATCCAATGCACCCAAGAGGGCACTGAGGGGTTTGCCCCAGCTTTCTTCGTCAGTCAAACGCTCGAAGAATTCCTGAAGCGTCAAATATATGCTGTCGGTGTCGCAGCCTGTGGCAACAGCTCTTGTAATAGCCTGAACTATAGCAAGATAAGCTCCGTGATAGGGGCTTTCTTCGCTTATGTAGGGGTTAAACCCATATGCGGCAACCGAACACATATCCGTTTTGCCGTCCAAAACGGGAAGAAGTGCTACCATGCTTTGCTGGGGAGTTCTTTGGTGAGTGCCTCCGAAAGGCATAAGAACCGAAGATGCCCCGATGGTGGAATCGAATCTCTCGCTTAAACCACGTTTTGAGCAAATGTTTAAATCCTGAGCGTATGCTAACATTCTATCGGCAAAATTTAAGTTTTCACCGACTCCGCAATTTGCTGATACCTTATGAGAATCTGCCTTTGCCTTGGTGCGTTTCGGAGAACCGTTGGTATTGAGGAAATCTCTTGAAATATCAACAACACTTCTGCCGTTGTAATTCATTATAAGTCTGCCTGCATCCGTTACCTTTGCAACGACTGTGGCTTCGAGGTTTTCTTCTTGTGCATATGCGCAGAATGCGTTGACATCCTGTGCGGCAACGACAACCGCCATTCTTTCCTGCGATTCGCTTATGGCAAGCTCGGTAGCTGAAAGTCCTTCGTATTTTTTTGGGACTCTGTCAAGCTGAATTTCAAGCCCATCGGCAAGTTCACCTATTGCAACCGATACACCGCCTGCACCGAAGTCATTACAACGCTTGATAAGTTTGGTGGCTTTGGGGTTTCTGAAAAGTCTTTGGAGTTTTCTTTCTTCAGGAGCATTGCCCTTTTGAACTTCGCTTCCGCATTCAGTGAGCGAATGTACATCGTGAGATTTCGATGAACCTGTAGCGCCTCCGCAACCATCACGACCTGTTCTGCCGCCGAGAAGAATGACTATATCACCTGCTTTCGGCTTTTCTCTGACTACATTTTCTTCCGGAGCAGCGCCAAGAACAAAACCGAGTTCCATATGTTTGGCTACATATCCGGGATGATATATTTCGTCAACCAAGCCTGTTGCCAAACCTATCTGGTTACCGTAAGAGCTGTAACCGGCTGCGGCTGAAGTAACAATTTTTCTTTGGGGGAGTTTACCGTTTATAGTTTCGTTAATATCTTTGGTGGGGTCTGCTGCACCGCTGACTCGCATTGCTTGATAAACATAACTTCTACCTGAGAGCGGATCACGAATAGCTCCTCCTATGCAGGTAGCAGCTCCGCCGAACGGCTCTATTTCGGTGGGGTGGTTATGAGTTTCGTTTTTAAACATCAAAAGCCAATCCTGAGCCTTGCCGTCAACGGTGGGTGTAACCTTAATGGAGCAAGCATTTATCTCTTCGGATTCGTCCAAGTTTTTAAGAGAACCCTTTGACTTGAGATATTTTGTGCCGATTGTGGCAATATCCATTAATGTAACGGGTTTTGAACGATTAAGTTCTTTTCTTACTGCGCAATAACGATCAAATGACTCTTTGACGATTCCGCTCTCCTCCAACAAAATCTGGTCAAGCTCTGTGTTGAATGTGGTATGACGGCAATGATCCGACCAATATGTGTCGATAACTCTGATTTCGGTAAGTGTCGGATTTCTTCTTTCCGAAATAAAATACTGCTGAATAAGGCGGATATCGCCTTCGTCCATGGAGAGTGCATATTCCGAAATGAAGTTTTTAAGCCCCTCTTCGTCCAAAGATGTGAAGTTTTCGATAACGGGAACTTCATCGGGTAAATCAACTTCCATTTTTAATTTTTCGGGAAGAGTATCATCGGTTTCACGGCTTTCTACAGGGTTGATGAGGTAATTTTTTACTTTGATAACATCATCATCTGATAAATTGCCGTACAAAACAACTATCTGTGCGCTCTTTACAATGGGGCGCTCTTTTTGCGAAATAAGCTGTATACATTGCTGAGCACTGTCGGCTCTTTGGTCGAACTGACCGGGGAGAGCTTCGTATACAAACATCTTTGCATCCGAAATATCGGGGAGTGTGTAATACACATTATCGAGCTGCGGCTCGCTGAATACCAAAGGCACAGCTTTTTCAAACAGCTCGGCATCGATCTCTTCGGCATCATATCTGTTAATAATGCGAACATTTTCTATTTCGCTTATTCCCAGAAATGTTTTTATGTCGCTCAAAAGACCTTTTGCGCTTACAGCATATTCAGGTTTCTTTTCTACATAAACTCTATAAACCATTTTCTGTTTCTTTTAGTGCCTCGCTTCCTATATCGTTTCGCATATAACAATCTTCAAATGTTATCATTTGAGCATTCTCATATGCGATATCAATCGCTTTTTTGAGGGTAGGAGCCTTAGCGGTAACGCCTATGACTCTGCCTCCGTTGGTGTAAAATTCGTTGTTTTCGAATTTGGTTCCCGCATGGAATACCGTAACATTCTCGCTATCAGTGCATGATATTTTCATCGGCAATCCTTTTTTGTATTCGGTGGGGTAACCTCCGCTTGCTATTACTACACAGCAAGCACATTCATCATAGAATTCCACATTTATTTCGGATAACCTTTCCTCGCTGACTGCTTTCATTATTTCAAATAAATCAGTCTTTAACAGTGGGAGAACCACCTGAGTTTCAGGGTCTCCGAATCGGCAATTATATTCTATTACCTTAGGGCCGTAGGGTGTGAGCATAAGTCCGAAATAAAGACACCCTTTAAAAGGTCTGCCCTCTTTGTTCATAGCGTCAATCGTCGGCAGGAATATTTCATTTAAGCATCTTTCGGCAATCTCCTTTGTGTAGAACGGATTCGGAGCAATCGTGCCCATACCGCCCGTGTTAAGACCTGTGTTGCCATTGCCTATACGTTTGTGATCCATGGAAGATACCATGGGAACTATGCTCTTTGAATCGGTGAATGCCAAAACCGATACTTCGGGACCTGTCAAGAACTGCTCTATAACGACAGTGTTACCCGAATTGCCGAAAGCTTTTTGATGCATCATCAAATCAAGTGCGTCCTTGGCTTCTTGGTGGTTTTGTGCAATTATAACACCTTTTCCCAAAGCCAGACCATCGGCTTTGATTACCGTGGGATACGAACATTTATCAAGATAGTTAAGGGCATCATCGTAATTATCGAATACCTCGTATTCGGCAGTCGGAATTGAGTATTTTTTCATAAGATTTTTGGAAAATACCTTACTGCCCTCTATGATTGCGGCATTTGCCCTTGGTCCGAAACAAGGGATTCCCATATCTTCAAGCCTGTCCACAGCACCCATTACCAAAGGGTCATCGGGAGCAACTACGGCAAAATCAATATCGTGCTTTTCGGCAAATTCGCATATTGCGTCAATATCCGTTGCTTTGATATCCACGCAAGTTGCTTCCATGCTTATTCCACCGTTTCCGGGAAGAGCGTATATTTCGGTTATATCTTTGTTTTTCTTAAGGCTTTTTATTAAGCAGTGTTCTCGTCCGCCGCTTCCCACAAGTAATACTTTCATAACTTTGACCTCGTTATCTTTAGTGGTGGAACAATCGCATTCCTGTAAATGCCATTGCCATAGAGTATTTGTTGCATGTATCGATTACATTATCATCTCTTACGGAGCCGCCCGGCTGTGCGATATATTTTACGCCGCTCTTATGGGCTCTTTCGATATTATCTCCGAACGGGAAGAATGCATCGGAAGCAAGACATACGCCGTCGATTTTAGATAAGAACTCTGTTTTTTCTTCGTAGGTGAGTCTTTCGGGGCGAGTGGTGAAGTAATTCTGCCATACATCATCACCCAAAACATCCATACATTCCGTTTCGGACAAATATACATCGATGGTGTTATCTCTTTCGGAACGAGAGAGTGTGGGCACGAATTCAAGAGATAAAACTTTCGGGTGCTGACGAAGATGCCATTTGTCGTTTTTCTCCCCTGCAAGACGAGTACATAAAATTCTGGACTGCTGACCTGCGCCTACGCCCGTTGTTTGAGCGTGAGAAGCATAGCATACGGAATTGGATTGAGTGTATTTCAATGTTATTAAAGCAAGCATAAGGTCATCTTTTGCTTCTTCGGGAATTTCTTTGTTTTCTGTTACCACATTGGCAAGAAGGTCTTTATTTATTTCGAAATCGTTTCTTCTTTGCTCGAAAGCGATACCGTAAACGATTTTGGTTTCTGTTTGAGCGGGAACATAGTTTTCGTCTATCTGAATTACAGTATATCCGCCTTTTCTTTTTGCTCTGAGGATTTCAAGTGCTTCATCTGTGTAGCTCGGAGCAATTACTCCGTCACTTACCTCTTTGGCTATCTGACGAGCACAGCTTTCATCGCAGCAAGTGCTGAGAGCAATAAAGTCGCCGTATGAAGAAACTCGATCTGTGCCTCTTGCTCTTACATAAGCGCTGGCGATGGGTGAAAGTTCTTCATCTGTAACAAAGAACATTTTACGCTCGATGTCGGTTAATTCCACACCAAGTGCTGCTCCTGCAGGGCTGACATGCTTAAATGAAGCTGCAGCAGGTTTACCTGTGGCAAAAGAAAGTTCTTTAACAAGCTGCCATGCGTTTAATGCATCCAAAAAATTGATGTATCCTGGTTTACCGCTTAATACTTCTACGGGAAGTTCTCCCTCTAAAGCGTAAATTCTCGACGGTTTCTGGTTCGGGTTGCAACCATATTTGAGTTGAATTTCTTTTGTCATTATTATTGCTCCTTATTTACGATTCTTGTTTCATATTCTTTTGTTTCCAAATTGATGTATCTGACGAAAAGGGCAACCTTATTGTCGGCATTGAGGCTCGACCATATTTCGTTTGTCAATTCGTTGATATCAAGGTTAATTTCTACTTTTGTAGGCTCGCCTTCGAATGAAGGAATGGGAGAGCCGTCGGTTTTGTATGTGTGAATGAGCCTGCCCTCACCGGGAGCGCAGCTTTCGTAATCATAGAAAAATCTATCGCATACGGGAGGCTCTACAGCAGTATTAGCTTTCAATATGCTGAGTTTGAATGAAAAATCATTATCTTTAAGAGATACAATACCACTGATTCTGGGGGTGTAGTTAGGGCTGTCCGGCTCAAAGCAGCGTGTAGCCAAAGCTTGCTCAAATGAGGAAGCTGTTTTTAAATGCTCATAGATTGTATCGGTCTGATCTCCGTTGGTAACGATGGTATCATCTTCCAATACTCTTACGGGAGCATAGATAATTAAAGACGGATCCTGCAATTTTGACGGGTCAACAGCCTGTGTTCTGATGCCCTCTTCGTAGGGGACGAATTTTCTGTTGCGGCTGTTTTCACTTCTGCCCATGATGAAGTATGCGATTACGGCATTTTTGCCGTCAGCACTCTTGCCTATCATTATCCCTCTGCCGGGATACACATTGTTTTTTAAAGTTTCGAAAGTCATTTATTCTTCTCCTTGTAATCTTTTGCAAACGGTTTCAGTAGCTTGGGGCAAAATCACCCATTCGGCTTGTTGCATAACTCTTTTTTGAAGCACTTCCGGGGTATCGTCATCATTTATGTATACCGCCTTTTGTGCGATTATTTTACCGCCATCGGTAATCTCGTTGACATAATGTACCGTGGCCCCTGTTACTTTCACACCGTATTTGAGAGCTTCTTCGTGGACTCTTATACCATAGAATCCATCTCCGCAAAAGGACGGTATCAGCGAGGGATGTACATTGATGATTCTATCGGGGAAAGCCGAAACGAATATCGGGGAAAGCACATATAAGAAGCCCGCAAGCACGATTAAATCTATGTTTTCTTCGTGCATGAGCGAAATAAGTGCATTTTCGTATTCTGCGATATCGGAATAATCTTTCTTTGATCTTACCACAGCTTTGATTCCGGCATTTTCTGCTCTTGTTAAAGCATAAGCACCCTCGGTGTTGGATACGACCAACTTAATCTTGCCTGTTTTGATAACTCCGCTTGTTTGAGCATCTATCAAAGCTTGGAGGTTGGTGCCGCCTCCGCTTACGAATACAGCTATGTTTATGCTCATTGTATGATTATTCCTTTTTCTTCGCTAGACTCGATTCTGCCTAAAATATACGCTTCTTCGCCGCATGAAGTTATGGTTTCGATAGCCTTTTGAGCATCTTTTTCATCTACACATATGCAAAGACCTACACCCATATTGAATGTGTTAAACATATCATGCTCCGAAATATTGCCTTTTTCTTGCAAAAGCTTGAATACCGGAGGAGTTTTGACCGAAGCTTTATCTATAAGCGCACAAACACCGTCGGGAAGCGCACGGGGAATGTTTTCATAAAAACCGCCGCCTGTGATATGGGCAATGGATTTTACTTCGACCTCCTGCATGAGTTTGAGAACTGTTTTAACATAAATTTTGGTAGGAGTGAGAAGTGCTTCACCCAAGGTTGTGCCTAATTCATCATAATAAACTTTAAGCACATCGGGATTAGTGATGTCGAAAACTTTTCTTACCAAAGAGAATCCGTTTGAATGGAAACCCGATGAAGCAACACCAATCAATACATCGCCAGGTTTGACTTTGTTTTTATCAAGGATTTTGTCTTTATCGACAATACCTACAGAGAAACCTGCCAAATCGTATTCGTCGATATCATACATTCCGGGCATTTCTGCTGTTTCACCGCCTACAAGAGCACATCCTGCCTGAACACAGCCCTCGGAAACCCCTGCAACGATGCTCTCAACCTTTTCGGGAATGTTTTTACCAAGAGCGATGTAATCGAGGAAGAATAACGGTTTTGCACCGCAGCATACTATATCGTTTACGCACATGGCAACGCAGTCAATACCGACTGTGTCGTGTTTGTCCATAAGAAATGCCAATTTGAGCTTTGTTCCGACACCATCGGTGCCGCTTACCAAAACAGGTTTTTTGATTTCGCTCAAATCGAGTTCAAACATTCCTCCGAACCCACCGACTTCATCCATAACACCGGGGATGAGGGTTCGTGCAATGTGTTTTTTCATCAGCTCTACGGCGGTATAACCTGCGGTTATATCAACGCCGCTGTCCGAATAGCTTTCGCTGTAACTTTTTTTCATTAAAATTCCCCTTTCAATCTCTCCTGCAAGAGCATATCCTTTTTTATTGTTTTCTCAACAGTTGCCTGTCTTTTTTCTTTGAGAAGAGTATTTAACTCTTTATCTTCCAATGCCAATATCTGCACGGCAAGAAGTGCTGCATTTGACGCACCGTTTACCGCAACCGTGGCAACGGGCATTCCCGGAGGCATCTGAACAGTGGATAACAAGGCATCAAGTCCGTCAAATTCCGATGATTTCAAAGGAATTCCTATTACAGGAAGAGTGCTGTGTGCGGCAAAAGCTCCTGCAAGATGAGCTGCCTTTCCTGCCGCAGCGATGATTACTCCGAAACCGTTTTTCTCGGCATTTTTGGCAAATTCGCTTGCTATATCGGGAGTGCGGTGAGCACTCATAACATGTGCTTCATACTCCACATTGTATTCTTTTAAAGTGTCTATGGCGCCTTTGACAACATCAAAATCGCTGTCGCTTCCCATTATGACCGCAACCTTTTTCAATAGTTGATCCTCCGTAAATAAAATTTGCGTAAAGTAGACCTTCACGCACAAAAATATACTGTTAACAATGTATATTTTATTGTACCATTTTAGATGCAAAACTTCAATACAAAAACTCGTTATATGTACGAAAAAAAGCGAATATTCATTACTTTCCCGTAAAGGAATTTTCAAGTTTTCGGTTTGAAAATATAAGAGTGTTTACTTATATAAAAACTCTTAATTATCATAATGCAATAATTATAAAATTGCCGATAAAGTGCATTATTTCCCAGGCAATATATTTTTATCAAGGTATTTTACCGAAAATATTAAACGACTCCTATGCAAAAGGAGCCGTAATATAAATTATTCTGTTTTTAATGCAGCATCGAATGCTATGTCGGAGGGTTCGAAATTGATCTGTTTTGTAAATTCGAAAGCTTCTGCAGCGCCGAAAGTTCTTTCCATACCACTGTCCTCCCATTCGACACTCAAAGGTCCGTGATAACCCATTTGGTTGAGTTCACGAATGATGCCGTCAAAGTCAACATCGCCATGGCCGAGAGATACAAAGTTCCAGCCACGTCTTGTGTCACCGAATTCGATGTGGCTGCCGAGGATTCCACTGCGGCCATCGAGAGTTACCTTAACATCTTTCATATGTACATGATAGATTCTATCGGAAAAATCTCTGAGGAATACACAGGGGTTAATTCCCTGCCATTCAAGATG
Organism: uncultured Lachnospiraceae bacterium; assembly: GCA_964644555.1. Taxonomy (GTDB): domain Bacteria; phylum Bacillota; class Clostridia; order Eubacteriales; family Anaerofustaceae; genus RUG14186. Next base: position 13,558 of record CAZXWI010000034.1, read on the forward strand.
AGAGGGGTCAAAGTTAAGACCGAGGGTTTCTCTATGGTCAAACTCTTTCATGAGGCGAAGAGTGCTGTAGTAGTCAAAAGCTATTTCCGTAGGGTGGACTTCCAAAGCAAATTTAACTCCACATTCATCGAATACATCGAATATCGGAGTCCAGAGTTCTTTTATTTTTTTGTATCCGTCATCTATCATTTGCTGTGTTGTTTGAGGGAAAGAATACCATTTTGCCCAAATCGGAGAGCCTAAGAAGCCCGTAACAACACCAATACCCAATTTCTGAGCGGCTCTGGCAACGGTTTTCATCTCTTCGATTGCCCATGCTCTTATTTCCTCGGGCTTGCCGGATAAATTGTTGGGTGCGAAATTATCAAGACGTTCGTCCCAAACATCGCCTACGCACTGACCTGCAAGGTGAGCACCGAGGGCATATACTTTTTGGTCATATTTTTCCAATGTTGCCCAAAACTCTTTTACATAATTATCATCTTCAAGGACTTTATGTACATCTATATGAGATTGGCAAGCGATCTCAATTCCGTCATATCCTATTGAACTTGTAAGTTTGCATAATTCTTCCAAGGACAAATCACCGAATTGTCCTGATGCGATTGTAATAGGTCTACCCATTATGATACTCCTTTTATTTATTATTTATTCCACAACAACAGTCTGTTTTGTTTCTGCACTCTTTTCGCTGGCAAAGATGACTTTCATTGCATGAAGGGCACTTTCTGCGCAAAGAGGAGGCTGAACATTGTTTTTAACGCTGTCGATAAACATATCTATAACACCTGTTGTGGTTCTGCCGCCGGTGGTCTGCTCTTTGTTGGAGGTTAAAAGATCCAATTCGTAATTATCTACTGTGCCATCGGGCTTTTCTACGATGAGTGAATATTTCGGGTCAGCATACACTTTAATAACACCGCCGGTCATTTGGAATATTGTGGAATTATCTTCCATGCCGTAGTTTGTCCAACCTACATGCATTGTACCGATAGCGCCTTTGTCGGTTTTGTATATGCAGAATGAGTTGTCGTCAACGGTGATAGGTGTACCGTCGGAGAATTTTTTGTCGAGAACACCCATAACTGCTGTGGTTTCAACTATTTTATGCCCTGTTACATAATGGAACATATCCGTTTTATGCACACCCAAGTCTGCCATTGCACCAAATGCGGCAAACTTTTTATCGAAAAACCATGAATCTTTAACTCCAGTCCAACCTTCGGGACCGGGGTGGCAGAAATTCGTCTGGAAGCTTATAAGAGTTCCCAATTCGCCGCTTTCGATGAGTTCTTTGGCTTTTACATGAGCCTTGGCAAGTCTTTGATTTAAGCCTATCATGAGGATTTTGCCGGATTTCTTTGCTTCTTCCACCATAGTTTCGCAGTCCTCAAGGGTGGTAGCCATGGGTTTTTCGCATAATACATGTTTGCCTGCTTTGAGTGCTTGCACGGAAACAGCACAGTGAGCCACATTGGCAACACATACGCTTACTGCGTCAACATCACTAGAGAGCAGTTCTTCGATGGAATCGTAAGCAACTCCACCGTATTCTTTTGCCAATTCTTCGGCTCTTTCTTTTACAACATCGTAAAATGCAACTAATTTGCAATCCGCATTTTCAGCATATTCGGGAGCATGGCGAACCTGAGTTATTTTGCCGCAACCGATAATACCAACTTTGATCATGATAATTACCCTTTCTTTTTAAAAATATATTTTGTCGAATAAATATATCG
>CAZXWI010000035.1:0-14780 GCA_964644555.1 uncultured Lachnospiraceae bacterium
CTATAAAAGCAGATAATGGAATATCAAGATTTTTCACATGATTTTACATGAAATTTCACACGAATTAACAAAACATCGTCAAAATTCAACGAAACCTTAAGTGAAAATGTTATTATATTATTAAAACAAAATTAGAAGAAAGAATTACTATACCCAATGAAAACAATATTCGTTGTCAATCCGAAAGCAGGCAAAGGCAAGAGCACAAATGCTTTAACAGAGAAAATCATTAAACTGAAAGAAAACGCAAAACATAATATAGAAATGCACCTTACCCAATCTCAGGGAGATGCCGAAAGTTGTGTTAAAAAATATTGCAACGACTACCAATCCGAAGAACTCAGATTTATTGCTTGCGGAGGCGACGGAACGCTAAACGAAGTATTAAACGGAGCAATCAATTACGATAATGCATCAATAGGCGTTATTCCCATAGGTACAGGCAATGACTTTTGCCGTAACTTCCCAAAAGAATGCGATTATCATAATCTGGAAGCGCAAATATACGGCGAAACCGTAAAATGCGATGCCATAAAATATACACTTACCTCACCCGATGATATAAAAGAAAAATATTGTGCCAATATGTTCAACATAGGCTTTGACTGCAATGTGGCGGATATGACAGCCTCCATGAAAAAGATTCCTTTGGTATCGGGTTCACTGGCATATCTTATCTCCATTTTTGTAATACTCATAAAGAAAAAGGGTGCAGAGCTTAAAATACTTCTTGATGATAACGAAATATACAAAGGCAAGTTGCTCCTTACTTCCATAGCCAACGGCTCATTCTGCGGAGGCGGTGTATTCAGTAACCCCATGGCAAATATCAATGACGGAATGATTGATGTTAACATCGTAAAAAATATATCTAGAAGCCGCCTGATTTCACTGCTGCCCTCATACATGAAGGGTACTCATATGAATATAAAAAACATCGAAGAAATTTTGATATATAAAAAATGCAAAAAAATGGAAATAGCATCGCTCAACAATACAATCAGATTATGTACCGATGGAGAAATATCGGATGCAAAAAATGTTATTTTTGAATCCGTTCCCAATGCTTTTAACTTTATATTGCCAATCCCAAAAGATGTATATTAAAAGTAATTACCTACAAAAATCCTCGCAAGAACGCTCTTGCGAGGATTTTTAATTAAAAATGCATCATATTGATAAGTATCAGCCAAGCTAATCCATAGTAAGTAACGACTGCCACCAAGTCATTTACCGTAGTGATAAGCGGCCCCGAAGCTACGGCAGGATCTATTCCGAGGCTTTTGAAAAATATCGGTATAACCGTACCTGAAAGCGATGAAATAACCATCGCCAATAGCATTGCGATGCCGAGACATGCGGATACCGCAAAAGAAAAATAGATTTCATTCCCTTTTAAGCACAAATATGCGCCTATAGCCATAAACGATAATAATCCCAAAACAAACCCGTTTAATAACCCTATGCGAGCCTCTTTCAAAACTAATCTCGATTTTTGTTTCGGCTTTATTTTGCTATCCATCAAAACCCTTATGGCAACAGCCAATGATTGAGTACCTACATTGCCTGCCATATCCAAAATCAAGGACTGAAAACACATGATTATTGGAAGCTGAGCTACTATCGATTCAAACATTCCCACAGTTGCCGAAACAGCAAGTCCCATGGCAAGTAGAATTATCAGCCAAGGTATTCGTTTTTTCACACTTTGCGATATGGGTTCGCTCAAATCTTCCTCGGCTGCCAAACCTGCTAATTTAGCATAATCTTCCCCGAGTTCATCATCTATGATTTCCAAAAAATCCTGTGCCGTTACTACACCTATTAATTGATTTTCATCGTTTAACACAGGTATGGTATCTTCAGAATATTCCTTGAAATAAGGAATACATTCCTCTAAGGGAGTTTTTGCGTAAAGATACGGATAGGAATATGTTGTAATATCGGACAGCGGAGTTCCCTCTCTTGCGATAATCAAATCATTAAGGCTGACAGCTCCGCAAAATGTTTTATTATTGTCTATAAGATACATCATAGAGATATTATCGTTTTCTGCCGCCTGAAAAATCAAATCCGACATTGCCTCTTTGATCGAGGCATCATACGGAATTTTAATATAGTTTGTGGATATACGGCTTCCTATTTCATCTAAATCAAATGAGCATACCAAAAGGATCTCATCTCTTGTATCAGGATTTATCAAGTCCAATAAAGCAGTACGATCTTCTTTGGAAAGTTTGGAAAGTATCTGTGCCGCCGAAGATATTTCCATAAATGCAATCACCTCAGATTTTTGTCTTAAGCCGAGGAGGTTAAAATAAACATCATTATTTTCGGAATATTCTAAAATTTCGGCAATATCCTCAGTTGAAAGAATTCGGAATAATCTTTGAATTTCATCATTGCCAAGCAGTGTTAATGCAGATGCGATATCCTTTTTGTGATAAGCGCCTATCTGCTCCTGCATTTTTTTCGGTGATAAATTACTTTTTACGATATTTGCAATTTCTTCGCAAAAATCAACCATCACCGTTTGTACGGTCGTTTTATTGTTTTCATTCATCATTATTTGTGCCTCCTATACACTTTATTTCAGCAAAAAAAGCATGGTACAGCCGCAAATTGGCACAAAAAAAACCACCGCAGCCCAACCGCCCCATGCACACTCCGCTTTGGTTTGTGTAGAGTTGAAGTTGAAACAAACAATGGTATCAATATATATTAAAAATTACAGCTGAAATATGAACAGACTACAGCCGTATGAATTTTCGCAATACAATGATACCGTATGGTGTTGTTTAAACCGACAACTGCTACTGTCCATATTCTCACCTCACATTCATAATTTTTTATTATTATACACCCGATTTTCCAAACTTGGCAAGCACAAAACAAGATATTTGCAAATTTTAATCTTAAAACCGAAATATGCTTAAATCAACTCTATCGACTAAGGCTTTATGATGTGATATAATATTTATATTATACCCAAAGGAGCTTTTTATGGGCGAACAGAATATAAAAAAGAATATCAACATCGGTCTGCTTGCCCATGTGGACGCAGGCAAGACAACCTTAGCGGAAGCCATTCTTTATAAAGCCGGAAAGATACGCAAACTCGGACGAGTGGATCACAAAGACAGCGTTATGGATACTCACGAGTTAGAAAAACAACGAGGAATCACAATTTTTGCATCTCAAGCTGTTTTTTCATTGGGTAATTACGAAATAACTCTGCTAGACACACCGGGGCATGTGGACTTTTCGGGAGAAACCGAAAGAATACTCAGTATTCTCGACTACGCAATACTCGTTATCAGCGGAACAGACGGAGTACAGGCTCATACTCATACCTTATGGAAGCTTCTCAACTTATATAATATACCGACTTTCATTTTCATTACAAAAATGGATTTTTCTCACAAAACGAAGGAAGAACTCATACTTCATTTGCAAAAAGAACTCAACGAAGGTTGTATTAATTTCGAAGATACCCAAAAAGACGAAATGATAGCTCTTTTAGGCAGTGAAGAAATATTAGATGAATATCTCAATACGGGAAAGGTTTCCACTAAAAATTCGGCAAACCTTATCAAAGAAAGAAAAATTTTTCCTTGCCGATTCGGTTCGGGGCTGAAGCTTGACGGAATAGATGAATTTTTAAGTGATATTAACGAATACATCATACCCAATGATTACCCGGAAGAATTCGGAGCAAAAGTATTTAAAATAAACCACGATAATCAAGGCACAAGACTTACCCATATAAAGCTTACAGGAGGCAAGCTTAAAGTACGCGATACGATAGAATATGACGGAATAAGCGAAAAAATATCGCAAATACGAATCTACAACGGGGCTAAATTTACTCCCGTAGACGAAGTAACTTCGGGTACAGTTTGCTGTGTAGCAGGGCTTAGCAAAACCAATACCCTATCGGGGTTAGGTTACGAAAAAGTTTCCGATACTCCGCTGCTCGAAGCAGTTATGAATTACAGAGTAAATATACTATCTAATCACGATACGCAAACTGTTTTTCAAAAGCTCAAAATCTTAGAGCAGGAAGATCCACAGCTTAAAATAAGCTACAATAACCACCTGCAAGAAATAAATATAATGCTTATGGGGCAAATACAAATAGAAATAATCAAAAATTTAATGTCCCAACGATTTGATATAGATATAGATATTGACAAAGGCAGAGTAATGTATAAGGAAACGATAACCGATACCGTAGAGGGTGTCGGTCATTACGAACCTTTAAGGCATTATGCCGAAGTTCACCTGCTTATTGAGCCACTCCCGAAAGGAAGTGGACTTGAGTTTGATACTTGCTGCAGCGAAGAAGTCCTTTCTGTAAATTGGCAAAGGCTCGTACTTACGCACCTAGCGGAAAAAACTCACCTCGGAGTATTAACAGGCTCACCCATTACCGATATGAAGATTACTCTCGTGTCGGGGCGAAGCCATATAAAACACACCGAGGGAGGCGATTTCAGACAAGCCACTTATCGTGCCGTCAGACAGGGGCTGATGCAGGCTAAGTGCAAACTGCTTGAACCTTACTATTCATTCAAGCTGGAAGTTCCGCCCGAGCAACTCGGAAGAGCCATAAACGATATAAAAATGCGCCACGGGGAATTCAACTCTCCCTATGAATCAAACTCACTCAGCGTTATCACAGGCAGAGCGCCCGTAACCACACTTAATGACTACATAACGGAAGTATCATCTTATACTTCGGGCAAGGGCAGATTATTTTTGGAATTTGATGGGTACGATGATTGCCACAATCCGGAATATGTCATAGAATCGTTAATGTATAACCCAACAGCAGATACACAAAATTCGCCCGATTCGATTTTCTGCGCTCACGGAGGAGGATTCAATGTCAAATGGAACGAAGTCAAAAACTACATGCACTTAGAGAGTTACCTAAAAGAAAAAACTCCCTATGTGGCAAATGTCAACCGACGAAATCTCTCTATTGACGAAAAAGAATTGCAGCTGATAATGCAAAGGGAATTCGGAGAAGATAAGCACCCCTACTACCGCCTGCCAAACAAAACTGCATCTAATCCCAAAGAGGTATCTTACGAAAGCGTAAAAGTGCAAAAGCGATATATCATTGACGGATATAACGTAATATATGCATGGGAGGATTTAAAAGAGCTTTCCGAAATTGACTTATCTTCGGCAAGAGAAAAATTGATACACATTTTATCGAATTTTTCTGCTTTTACCAACATCGAAACCGTATTGGTGTTTGACGGATACAATGCAAAGTATAACCCCGGAGAAAAATTCAACTACCAAGGTATTCACATCGTCTACACAAAAGAGAACGAAACTGCCGATGCCTACATTCAAAAGTTATTGCACGAAATAGGCAAGAACACTCAGGTATTCGTGGTAACATCCGACAACTTGGTTCAGCTTTCGGCATTTCAATCAGGAGCGTTGAGAATGTCGGCAAGGGAATTCGAAGAAGAAGTGGCAAGTGCGAATGCAAAAATCGGCGAAATACTTAAAAGACAACCGAAGGAAGTTTTTGAAATAAAAGACATCATCAATAAAGAATAATATTACAGGCACATTTTCACTAAAGTGTGCCTTCAGTAAATTGAGAGTTAATTAAGTTTTTCTAAGGCTAATCTAAGGAAAACCCATGATATTTTAAACAACTTTGCCTATTTTGTACAAGCATTTCTTCATATAAAATTAAGCAATGATTAAAGAGATTTTTTTGCATTGAATCAATATATTAGCTTTGGTATAATTGGCAAGTATTTTTAATAAAGCTATATAAATCGGAGTAGAGCATATTATGTTAGAACTGAAAAAGATTACGAAAGTGTATACGACAGCAGGCGAAGAAGTCCATGCACTAAAGGGCATCGACCTCCAATTCAGAGAAAGTGAATTTGTCGCCATTTTAGGTCAGTCCGGCTGCGGGAAAACCACCATGCTGAATATACTCGGAGGCCTTGATCAATACACAAGCGGAGACTTGGTAATAAACGGCAAATCCACCAAAAATTTCAAGGACAGAGATTGGGATTCGTACCGTAACCATTCGGTAGGCTTCGTATTTCAAAGCTACAATCTTATACCCCATCAAACCGTTTTGCAGAATGTGGAACTTGCGTTGAGCTTATCGGGCGTATCAAAAGCAAAACGAAAAGCAAAAGCCACAGAGGCTCTCAAAGCAGTAGGGCTTGAAAATCAGCTCAATAAAAAGCCCAGCGAAATGTCGGGCGGGCAGATGCAAAGGGTTGCTATTGCAAGAGCCATAGTTAATGATCCGGATATAATTTTGGCAGATGAGCCCACGGGAGCATTAGATACACAAACGAGTATACAGGTAATGGAAATTTTAAAAGAAATATCCAAAGACCGCCTCGTTGTAATGGTAACTCACAACCCGGAACTTGCCGAAAAATATGCCACAAGAACGGTCAAAATGCTCGATGGGCAAATTACAGAGGATTCTTCTCCACTCTCAACTTCCGAAATAGCCCTTGCAAAAAAAGCGGAAGTGCAAAAAAGAGGTGAAAACGAAAAGAAACCGACCCTTTCACTTGCCACATCATTTTCGCTTTCTCTAAAAAATCTGTTTACCAAAAAAGGCAGAACGATTCTTACATCATTTGCGGGAAGTATCGGCATAATCGGAATAGCTCTTATATATGCGGTTTCAAACGGTATGTCCTCCTATATCGACTCCATACAGCAGGACGCCCTTACAAGCTACCCACTCACCATAATGTCGGACACTGCGGATATGACATCGCTTCTTGCCGCATTCGGCAGCAATGTGGAAAATGTTATGGAGCAGCCCGACGGCACCGTTGTCGAAGCTCAGATGATGTCATCTGTATTTGCACAGATGGGTTCAAACAACCTCAAAGAATTTAAGCTCTACTTAGAAGATAATTACGATAAAGTCGATGATTGCATTGCTACGATAAAATACGGCTACAATATCACACCGCTCATCTACACTACCGATGTAGCGGGAAATCAGCTTCAGGTAAACCCAAGCACTATGTTTTCGTCAATCGCAATGGCAAGTTACATGAACACCGGAGTATTTTCGGAAATGCTGCAAAATGACGAACTTATGCAGGAATCCTACGATTTGGTGCAGGGTAGATGGCCCAAAGCCTACAACGAATTATTGTTTGTGCTACCGGATGAACACGGTATAACAGACTTTATGGCGTATTCTTTGGGAATGCTCGATAAAAGAGATCTTGAGGACATGATGCAAAAGGTTATGGACGCAGAGCAGGTCGTTTTGGGCGAGCCGCACACATGGACATACGATGATTTGATGAATTTAAAATTCAGATTAGTACATAGTTCAGACCTTTATAAATACAACAGCGAATATGATGTATGGGAAGATATGAGTACCGACAAAGATTATGTCAACGATCTTGCATTGAACGGCGAAGAACTTAAAATAGTCGGTATAGTTATTCCGAAATCATCTACATCTGCTTTAAGTGTCGGTGTTGCATACACTCCGCAGCTTAAAAACCATATAATCGAATATGCGTCAACCTCCGAAATAGTCAAGCAGCAGCTTGCCGATGAAAAAACAGATGTATTCAGCAAAAAATCTTTCGATGAATTAGATGAAAAATCTTCCGACTCACTTAATTTCAACGATATGATATCAATCGATACCGATTTGCTCTCGCAAGCATTCGGCATGAATATCACCGAAGAATACCTAAATCAAGTCATGAGCCCGTATATGAGCGGAATCTCATCGTCAATATCGGTTGATACATCTCAAGCGGAAACTCAAGTTAAAAATATATTCTCGCTTTTGTGCGACGATATGCTTACTTCTTATATAGAAGAACATACTGATAATTCTTCCAACTGCACCTTATCAAGTGCCGACATTGCAACATATGCTAAAAACTATCTATCAAGCAGCCGAGCATACAATATATATTCGCCGCTTATAGCAACCTACTCCGTGCCGAAAGATTCGATAACCCAAACTTATGAAGCGCTTCTCACTCCGCTTATGAATATGTTCCTTACGGGAACGGACTTAACCATTCCAAAAGAGAACGCTGAAATAAAAGCACAAGCGATAAAAGCCGCATATGTATCAGACGCAACCATCCAAGCTACCCTATCGGGAATTGGTGCAAAATTTGCCGAAGTCAGAATGCAAGTAGCAATAATGAGTCAAGTCGGTGAAATGATGCAAAAAGTTATAGGTTCGTTATCATCTGCATTCAATGTGGACAGCAACAAGATTGCCCAAGCATTTAAATTCAATATGAGCGAAGATGATTTGACAAGGCTTATGAGTGCTTATTCGTCGAACACAACCAACTCATACGACAGCAATTTGAGAAAATTGGGATATTCTGACTTAAATAAGCCTTCATCGATATCCATATACTTTAACAATTTCGAGAATAAAGATAAATTCATGGATTTCTTGGATGATTACAACGCTCAAATGGAAGATTCAGGCAAAGACGACAATGTAATCAGCTACACCGATACAACGGCAATACTCATGTCATCTGTAAAAACCATCGTAAACAGCGTAAGCTATGTGCTTATTGCATTTGTATCAATATCGCTGATAGTTTCGTCGATAATGATTGGTGTAATCACACTTATATCGGTTCAAGAAAGAACAAAGGAAATCGGTATATTAAGAGCAATAGGGGCTTCAAAGAGAAATGTATCGAATATGTTTAATGCCGAAACAATGATAATCGGCTTTTCATCGGGGTTATTGGGTATACTCACAACATATTTATTATGTATTCCAATAAATGCGATATTGCATAAACTTACCGGAATCAGTACGCTTAGCGCCAAACTGCCTTTGGGAGTGGGAGTATCTTTAATAATAATAAGCACACTTCTTACCTTGATATCTGGAATTATTCCGTCAAGGAGCGCAGCAAAGAAAGACCCGGTTGTGGCTCTCAGAACAGAATAAAAATCACATAATTATACGAAAGATTATTTAATTTAAGCGGCTCAACAGAGCCGCTTTTAATTTATTCTAAATATCAAGGTACAAACGCCCCCGATGTCTTTTCAAAGCGTTAATGGATTTAACGGCCATCTTAGCAAACTGCGTTTCCCCTACTTTCATAGTTATCGGTATAAATTGCAATCTTCAAATCTTCGTATGTTTTTATCAATTTGTTTTCTTGCTCAAAAGCACTTTTTGCTATCATAATTATCATGCAAACTTTGTATTTCAGCCTCCAATTGCACAACATACGGCCGATAATATTCCGAACCTTTGCGATTTTTGAAAGCGAATCATTTGTTTCTTTGGAAATTGCATTTACTCCTTTCATTGATTTTTGTATTTCGAGCAATGTTTTATTTAATTACTCCAATTTTTTCAATTCAATTTCGTTTATTATTTCATTCATATTTTTCTCCTTTATTTTGTTGTATAATGATTTTAGTTTTTTATTTTGAGGTACTCATGAGTGATTTGGTCAAGAATACAGTTCAGAAGTTATAAAACTCTAATTTAAATATGCACGTGTATGCTATTTACATACATTATACTTTCGCCCACGAAATATTCATATTGTGGGAATAGACTTCCCCATTCCCGCATATGCCTACGACTCATCGCTTATATTGGGGTGTCTTTTTTTGAACTCATGATTAAAGGCTATCACATAAGCTTCGAATTTTTGGAGTTATTTACCTATTTGTTTTTTACCTGCTTTCGAATGTTTTTAAATTTATCAGCTCGCTACTGCCTTTAAATTTGAAGTGGCTTATTATCAAATGTCGAAAAATGTTTTAATAAAGCAAAACTCGGATTTATTTTTACAAAAAATAAAAATCGGCAGTAAACTGACTTCGTTTGATGTATAATAATAAAAAATAAAGGAGAAACAAAATGAAAAATAAAATAGAAACAACCTCAGCCCCTGCCGCAATAGGCCCGTATTCACAGGGTGTATGTGTATCGGATATGATTTTTGTATCGGGTCAGCTTCCCGTAGACCCCAGTACAGGCGAAATGCCACAAACAATAGAAGAACAAACAAAACAATCATTGACAAATCTGGAAAATATTCTTACCGCAGCAGGTTCATCTCTTGATATGGTCTGCAAAACCACGGTATTTCTTAACGATATGAACGACTTCGCAAAGATGAATGCAGTTTATGAACAAGTTTTCGCAAATACCATCTTTCCTGCACGCTCCGCTGTAGAGGTAAGCAGACTTCCCAAAGATGCTTTGGTTGAAATCGAAGCTATCGCCTACAAAAAATAATTTAAAAAAATCCGAGCCGATTCATCAAAAGCTCGGATTTTATTTTACTCTTCTTTGCAGCAGCAGCCGTTCTTTTCTTCGAAAGACTCCTCGCTTATTACTATTGGTGTAACAGTTCCTTTATAAAAGGGCTTTTTCTCCCCTGCTATTTCAGCGCCCAGCCTTTGCATTATCCTTATTGTTTCATCTCTCGCTTCAAGATACACTTCATCCACACCCGATGAAAACACATTAGCCAAAACAAATTTTGCAAAGCCCGTTCCCAAATGCTGATTGCGGTATTGCTTTTTTACGGCAAATCTTCCCATGTGTATTTTTTCAGCCTCTTTCCATAAACACAAAGAGCCGATAACCTCGCCTTTATCGGATAAGCACCACCACTCGGGTTTATTTTTTTCATTAACAGGTATTAAATCTTCGGGAATATCTTGTTCATTTGAAAAAACTTCCGTGCAAAGATTTAACAGGTCCTTGATCTCATCTTCTGTTGCTTTCTTTATTGTAATCATATTATCACTCCGCAAATTTGATTTTATTATATAGATTAATCTATTATACCATTCGGCTAAACAAACTCATTATAGTCCTGCAAAGAGACTTGTATCAATAATAAAATAAACTTTTTATCATTATTCGTATTGTAATGTAGAGCCATTTCGCAAATACTTTTGTAAATTTCGGCAGTTTTCTCATACAGGAACTAGCTCAATCTTGATTTTTTTATTTCTTTATGATTTTTATGTATCTATATTCGTTCTTTTTTCTCATCGGTTATTCATAGATTATTACATTATCCATGAAATCACTCTTGTTTTAGTGAGGCTTTTCGCATTATTTTGCACATTGGTTGTTAAACATTATATATCATATTTCATATTTTTCGCAAAAGTTAACGCAAAAATTAATTGGGCGTTTTTTGCAATTTACAAATTGACATCTACATAATTATATGATAGAATAATAGCACTTTGAGGGAGTAGTTAGCATGAAAATGCGGCAAGTCAACATCATGACTGATAGCAGTCTGGCTTGTCTTAAAAGACGAGACTCATTTACGGCATATTATTTTGCTGTATATGTGTTTCGTCTTTTTTTAACAAATGAAAGGAGAATTATGAAATACTATTTACACTCCGATGAAGAAGTTTTAAAAGAAGTAAAAAGCACCCCCGATGGGCTTACTTCCGAAGAAGTGGCAAAAAGACTTGCCGCAAACGGAAAAAACAAACTTAAAGAACCTGAAAAGGAAAGTTTGGCAAAAAAATTCTTTAATTCACTTGCAGACCCGATGATCATTATGCTTTTGGTTGCAGCGCTGATTCAGGCAATCGTTACCGTTGCCGAAACAGCAAGCTCAGGACATAAAGCAAGTTTCGGTGATTTTGCCGATGTTGTGGTAATATTGATCGTTGTAATCATCAATACCATAATGAGCCTCGTTCAGGAAAGCAAAGCAGAAGCCGCCATGGAAGCCTTAATGCAAATGACTGCGGCTACAAGCAAAGTTTTGCGAGACGGCAAACTCGTCAGCGTAAAGAGCGAAGATATGGTAGTAGGCGATGTTGTCGTATTGGAAGCAGGCGATGCAGTTCCTGCGGATTGCCGAATTTTGGAATCTTACAGCATGAAAGTCGAAGAGGCAGCATTAACGGGTGAATCTGTTCCTGTAAGCAAAATTATCGATGTTCTTATGCTGAAAGATTTAAGCGAAGATGTAGCTCTCGGTGACAGAAAGAATATGCTCTACAGCGGTTCGACCATAGTTTACGGCAGAGGCCGTGCGGTCGTTGTCGGAACCGGCATGGATACCGAAATGGGTAAAATTGCAGATGCGCTAAACCAAGCAGAAAAAGAACAGACTCCTCTGCAAAAGAAAATGACCGAACTTTCGCATTTCCTTACAAAGCTCGTTATAGGCATATGCGTTTTGGTGTTCGTAGTCGGACTCGTTGAAACATTTATCATAAGCGATGAACCATTCTCATGGGGTCTTTTGGCATCATCCTCATTGAACACTTTCATTGCGGCAATCGCACTCGCCGTTGCGGCGATACCGGAAGGACTTCCCGCCGTTGTAACGATTATACTTTCTATCGGCGTAACATCAATGAGCAAACGACAGGCTCTTATCAGAAAGCTCACCGCCGTTGAAACCCTCGGTTGTACGCAGATAATCTGTTCCGATAAAACAGGTACTCTTACCCAGAACAAGATGACCGTTGTTGACCACTACGGTGATAACGAAAAGCTCCTTGCACAAGCAATGGCTCTGTGTAGCGATGCACAGCTTGACGAAGAGTTTAAAGCAGTAGGCGAACCTACCGAAGCAGCTTTGGTAAATTACGCTTATTCGCTTGAACTTAACAAAAATGAACTTACGATGCAATACCCCAGAGTCGGTGAAGCTCCCTTCGATTCGGGCAGAAAGATGATGTCTACAGTTCATCAATATAACAACGAAATAATTCAGTACACGAAGGGTGCACCCGACGAAGTACTCAAAAAATGTACACACATACTCATAAACGGCGAAACATTGCCTATTACCGAAGAACACAAACAGGCAATCCTCGCCGACAATAAGCGCATGGCAGATAAGGCACTGCGTGTACTTGCGGCAGCTATGAAATCTCATGGCGAAATTCCATCTGATTACGCACCGGAAAAACTGGAAAACGACCTTACATTCATAGGCCTTACCGGCATGATAGACCCGGTACGTCCCGAAGTTAAAGCAGCAATCGATGAATGTCGTCTTGCGGGAATCATTCCCATAATGATAACAGGCGACCACAAAGATACGGCAGTTGCCATAGGTAAAGAACTTTCCATAATCGAAGACGAATCACAAGCTATTATGGGTGCGGAGCTCGATAAATTCTCCGATGAAGAACTTGTGGAAGAAGTAACTAAGTACTCCGTATATGCTCGTGTTCAGCCCGAACACAAAACGAGAATCGTTAAAGCATGGAAAGCGCGCGGAATGGTTACCGCAATGACAGGCGACGGCGTTAACGACGCACCGAGCATTAAGGCCTCCGACATCGGAATCGGCATGGGTATCACAGGCACCGATGTTACAAAAGGCGTTGCCGACATGGTTCTTGCCGATGATAACTTCGCCACAATAGTTAATGCAGTTGAAGAAGGCAGAAAGATTTACGACAATGTTTGTAAAGTTATTCAATTCCAACTTTCTACGAATATGTCAGAAATTATCATCATGTTCGTTGCATCAATACTCCATTTCAACATCTTGGCACCTGTTCACCTTTTGTGGGTTAACATGGTAACAGACTCCTTGCCGGGCTTAGCACTCGGTATGGAAAAAGCCGAGGGAGATGTTATGAGAAGAAAACCCCGTGCCACAACGGACGGCATCTTCTCTCATGGTGCAGGCTTTGATATGGTATGGCAGGGATTATACCTTTCACTCATTGAACTTTGTGCGTACTTTATCGGTTTTTACATCGAAAACGGCACTCTCGCAGGCTCGATATTCACCGAAGTAACATGCATAAACGCTATGGCTATGGCATTCTTGACAGTAAACTTCTCTGAAATGCTCTGTGCTATAAATATGCGTTCCAGAACAGGCTCCATATTCTCAAAGGATATGCTTAAAAATGTTAACTGGTGGTTAGTCGGTGCATTCTTTGTAACCACAACACTTACATTGATTGCAATCTACTTACCTGGACTCAGCACTGTATTCGATATCAAACCCGGAACATTCCAGTTAAACGAACTTTTGATTTCGTTCGCACTTGCCCTTTCAACAGTTCCGGCATTCGAAATAGGTAAAGCAATACGAAGAAAAACACAGAAAAATTAATACTTTGCATAAATAGTTATGCATAAAAAAGCAATGAATACATTATCAGTATTCATTGCTTTTTATTTAACAAGTCTTTTATTTCACATAATAAACATAATTATCTTTGCGTTCTTTACATTCGGGGTAATCACCGTCAATATAACCTAAAATGCAATTTCCGATTCCCTCGTAGTCACCTGTGATGCCGAGAGATGTAAGCAGAGCCTTTCCTTCTTCAGATTCGAATGTTTCTTTTGCTCTGTGTATCCAGCAGCTTCCCAAACCTACTTCGTGAGCGGCAAGCATTAAATTACCCATTACAAGACTTCCGTCATACAAATATGTGGGAACATTTTTATCCGCCAAAACCACCAATACAACGGGCGCTCCGTAAAACGGATCCATATCCGAATTCATTACCTTTGCATTAAGAGATGCTACTTTATCACGAATCTCTTTATTTGTAATTGCCAAGATTATCGGTGACTGCTTACCAATCCCCGTAGCCGCATATGTGCCTGCTTCCAAAACCTGTGAAAGCAATTCTTCGGGAATACTCTCCTGCTTATACTTTCTTATACTGCGTCTTGATTTAATTTTTTCCAATACATCACTCATAATAAACAAAACTCCTTTCGATTTCTTTTATAATTATAATAT
>CAZXWI010000036.1:0-14596 GCA_964644555.1 uncultured Lachnospiraceae bacterium
GAATAATATGTTAAGAGATGAAATAATCCAAGCTATAAATGATGTCGGATTCGATGAATATTGCGAAATCAATTCCGACGAACTTATCTTTTCGGAAGATGTATTCGACAGCTGTTCAAGATGTGAAAATTACGGTAAAAACTATTCTTGTCCTCCGCTTTCGGGAAACCTGGAGGAGAATAAGGCAAGATTTACAAAGTACGATCACGCAATAATCGTCAATAAAGTAATTTATTTAGGAAAATACTACGAACTTATGCAATCAAGCGGAGAGGAATTCGGAAAGCTTATAGACGAGCTTAGAAAATTACTTGAGGGCAAACCCGTTATGATTGCAGGCCCGGGCGGATGCAGATTATGCGAAAAATGCGCTTGCTTAACTGATGAGCCCTGCCGTTTCCCCGATAAGAGAAGATATTCTTTGGAAGGCAGCGGAATGGACGTGGTAACTATGTCAAGAAACAACAACATGACATATAACGGAGGGGATCATAAAGTAGGTTACTTTATGATGGTTATGTATTAAAATTAAAGATTTTGTGCTAATAAGTTGAAATCGTTTTGCAGTATGGCATTTGCTATACTGCTTTTTTAGTGTGTCTATCGAAAATAAAGTGTGAAATATTAATAAGTAGGGATAAATTATGCCGCCTATCGGCAGGTTATGTGAGTTTTTTCGATAGGCGGTATATGACAGGAATGTTAATAAGTAAGATGCTATTTGAGCGGGTAATTTATGTGTATGTGTGAAGTCGAGTTCCGCTACAAATTTATGTTGGAGTAAATATTATTGCTCCCACAGAGTCAACTCACAATGTTATTGGAAACATCCCATTGCCATCTTGGTATATTTATCGTATGCGGCTTTCATAAGCGGTATTGCTCTTTCGTCCGCAGGGGGATAGTCCTTTATCCATTCTTCGAATTCCACAATATATGATGAAGAAAATTTGGGGTATTTGTCAGCAATGCCTTTGATGATGGTGTCTGCTTTTTTCTCGGATGATATCGTATCTCCTGCGTTGGAATATTGCCCGTTTTCAAGGACATAATTCATTACGGCTGTATAGTTTTCGGGATTTAAGTCGTTTGTGTCCAAAACGGCTTTGTCGAAACGGAAGAAGTAGTTACCGCCAGGAGCCATAATATCCATTATTTCTTTGGCCTTGTCCACGCATTGCTGTTTTGTGCCGTTTTTGAGAAGCGTAAGCGGATAAAAACCACCGAGAACGCATTTCTTTCCGAGTTTATCTTTGAATTTTTGCATATCTCCGTATTCCATGTAAAGGCGTGTACCCATGGGAAGTTCTGTCATTTCATCTAAAAATCTTGTCCAATCACCTTCGCAGAATATGGTGGTGGCTCGTGAGCCTTCGGCGCCCACATGCACTATTTCGTTGAATTTCGGCCAATAGAATTTATCGAATTCCTTGTTTCTTAAAAACACTCCCATGTGTGTCATTATTGCATTGCTGCCGAGAATGTGTGGTTTGCTCTTAGTTGCAAGGTAGATTGCATAGGGCATGAAAGCATCCATTGCATCGAGTATTTTCTGAGGGCGTCTTTTTATGTCGGTAAGAATTTCGTTAAAACCTCTGGCTCTGTCGGCAAGATTATCAAATGCAACGGGAGCTCTTCCCGATGAACCTGCCGGAGTAGTGAGAAGTCCGTATTTTTCGGCAATTATCTTATTTGCCTGTGCTATGATTTGGTTGAATTCCTGATTGCAAAGATAGAATCGCATATAGTTAAAAAGTCTTTGAAATGGTTCATCGCTGTATGCGGGGTATGAACGAGGTCTCATTTTGGACTGAATCATGTCATAGGGTGATTGAATGTATTCATCAAGTTCATCGGCATATAATGTAGCCGATTCCGGATGCTGTACGAATCCACTTTTGCTCATTACATCCATATTTGATTTTTGAAACATTGCACCCACAGCGTTTCTTGCCGAGCCTGCCGTAAATACATCACCAACGGCAAATTCGCGGACTTTGTCCATGGCTTCCACCAATTTTTCAACGGTGAGTGAGTATTGAGTGAGCATAAGATCCATCCCTGAATATTTGATGTGGTATTCTATGCCGAATCCATCGTTAATGGGGACTCTTTCGGGGATCGTGTTGGAGTAAAGATCCGTATAAAGCTTAGTTCTAAATTCTTTCATTTCGTTTGCGTCCATATTTGCCTCCTTGTAAAGCTATATAAAAAGCGGCATAGCGCCTTGAAGCTGTATTGGGTTAGCTTATCGCAAATCAAGTGTATGCCGCATTTTATTTAATTAGAATTTTAAATCAGAATCTGCCATTGTTTTGCCCTGAGCGATATCTTCATTGATCTTTGCAATGCGTTCATCGTTAAGGTTAACACCGAATACAAGGATAAGTAAAGTAACTACACCGATAATGAATGGGATCCAGCTGTAGAGTGTGCTTGCTGTTGAAATGAAATTAGCTGTAGCAACACCTGTTTCTTTAACTGTATCAAGATCTGCAGCAACTAACATAGCTGTACGGATTGTGGTAGCAAGGAGTGTACCTGTTTTGATTGTCAATGAATATATTGACATTGACATACCGTCCATTCTGTAGCCTGTTTTCCATGCACTATAGTCAGAAGATGCAGCAAAGAACGGAAGAATGTAGTTTTCCAAAAGACCCATGAATAAGCTTGAGATACCGAATAAAAGGATGAACATATTTGCTGAGAGGGTCTTGAATGTAACTGCTATTATTGCTAAGAACACTACATGTACTGCAAATGCGGCAACAAAGCAACGTTTGGATTCTTTGAAGATTGATTTCCATAATGGGCCAAACATTACGCCGATTATAGCGGTAAGGTTGAATACAGTCATGAATAATGACATTTTTGAGAAGTCGTCGAATACATACTTAAACATATATGTAGCGCAAGAAGTATATATGAAATAATATGTTTTGTGTAACGACATGAACAAGAACATAGAAAGAAGTGGTCTGTTTGTAAAAACAGTCTTTAACATAACACCCAAAGGTACAGATTTTTTCTTCGTGCTTGTTGTTTCTGTTGCTCTTCTTTCAACATAAGAACCTTTAAGGGTAATAGCATACCATATATACGAGATGATCGGAGGAAGACCTGCAATGAGAACGCAGAGTGCATATGCATTTGATTCCGATGTGCTGAGCATAAGAGATGCGATTGCCACAGGGAATATATATCCGAAGATTGTTTTTGCTCCATCTCGTCCGACCTTTTGGGCTTTAGCAAAGAACTGTCTGTCGGAAGGGTCATTTGACAAAAGCGGGAAGCTTGCGTTCATCGGGATTGTCATAAGAGGTGAACCTACCTGTGCAATGCATGCGAGAATAAGAGCTATAAGACCTGTGCCTTCACCATGGACTCCGAGTGCGGGAAGAATGTAGATAAGTACCCATGAAAGGTTGTAAATTACAGAGCCTATAATAAGCCATGGCCAATATTTGCCTTTTTTGAATTTAATTTTGTCGAGAATAGCACCGAAAAACGGAGCTCCAACCCAACCAACGACTGAGGAAATGATTGATAAAATTCCCGAGAATGCCGTAGACATCATGTAGACATTTGTGTAGAAATAGCTTGAATATGTGGAATAGAATGATTTTTCTATTCCGCCGCCGAACTGGGCTACGCTATATCCTACTTTGACCTTTTTAATGTGCTGTTGATCTGCTTCATTAAGGTCGACATTGAATTTTTTTTCTTCTGTTGTCATAAGAATAAACCCTTTCTTTAAAATAATACAAGTTATGTATACATAAGTTTGTTGCGTGCTTAAAATGTACTACATACGGTTGAATTTGTCAAGTATTTTTTTGAAAATATAATTTTTATGAAAAATTTATTTAATTCTGACAATTAAAATCAGAAAAAGCTTTACAAAAGATAATAGTTTGTCGTATAATAATCGATAAGTTATGTATAAGTAAGTGTATGCCGATATGTGTATACGCTGTAAAATGATTTGTTGAAATTTATATTTACACATTAAGGAGATTGAAAATGGAAATCGAAGAATTAAGGCAGGAAAGAGCCCAGAACGACCACGACCTGCTTTATAATGTAATCCCCAAAAGAGTGCCTATTAATATTACAATAGGCATGAATGCCATTGCAGAATATGCGGGAGTTGACCCAAGACTTGCTTATTGGGACGCTACCGTTTTGGAAGACAAAATCGATGAACTTTGCGAGCGTATTCCCACCGATGTATGTATTATGGGAAGAAGCGTACTTTCGCCTACCAAATATCAGGCACTTGCTTCAAAATCTGTTGTGATGGGTGCCGATGGATTCTTGCAGCATCCGAACACTCATATGATGGAGCCGGAAGAATACGATGAATTTATTAAGGACCCATATGCATTTATAGTTGAAAAAGCAGTACCGAGAGTTTATAAAAACCTTGATTACGCTGAAAACCCCGATAGAGTTTCAATGGCAATCCAGCAGGCTAATCAGGTATCTGCTTCGGTAAATGCAAAAAGCGCTCCCATGATGGCAAGACTTGCCGCAAAACACGGCTATGTTTCAAAATCGGCAAGAGGAAGCGGCTCTTATGCTCCTATGGATATTCTCTCCGACCAGCTCAGAAGTTTTTCGGGTATGTCAACGGATATCAGAAGATATAAAAGCAAAGTTAAAGATGCTGTTGAAGCAGTTTCTCCTTTGAACTTATATATGGGTACACCGTATGATCCGAATACCATTACAAGAGATGCTTATGGATTCTACCCATTCCATATGGCTACTTTCATGCGTCCGAAAGATTTCGAAGAATTATGGTGGCCGTCTTTAAGCAGACAGTGGAATGACTTGGCTGCAATCGGATGCCGTTGCGGTGCATTCTTAGAGGATAGATGGGATCATCTTTTGGACTATGTTCAGGATCTCCCCACAGGTTCTTTCTTTACATTCGAATATTGCGATCCTAAAAACATCAAGGAAAAACTCGGCAAGAAAATGGTATTGTCCTCAGGTTTCCCGATGGGTTATATTACACAGTGCAGCAAAGATGAAGTAATCGGCAAAACAAAAGATTGGCTTGATATCATGGCTCCCGGCGGACAGTACTCTTTCGGATTCGATAAATCAATTTTGACATTAGCGGAATGTAATTTCGAAAATTTGGAAGCTATTGCAAAAACTGTTTTGGAATACGGTGTTTACGACAACGCAGGTGAAGCTACAGGCGAAGTATATAATCAGGCAGATTACACCAAATCGGATCTTCCCGAATTTACTTCACGCTGCTTCAAAACATGGGAACAGTATAAGGCAGAAAACCCGAATACTCCCGAAGAAGCTAAATTTGCCGTTATGGCAGGTGAAGACTCTATATTAAGATTCTATTACGGATTGTTGCAATAATTATAGGACGAAAATCTATAAATCAATACCGACAAAATGTCGGTGGTATGCATAAAAAATCCTCCGTGCTTAAGTTATGGCACGGAGGATTTTTCCTTTTCGTTTGTCAGTAATGCATTTTATGGATATTTCGCTTTATATTGGCAGTGCCAAGGGATGAAATAAATTCCCCAAAGCAATAATGTCAAATTATCCATATTACCTTATTTTTGTTTGAATTATTTTGCTTTTTTAGCAGCTTCTTCTCTTTGTTTTGAAATATCAGCCCATTTGGGTGAATTTTCCATTACTTTTGTAAGTTCTGCCATAATTTCGGGAACATTTATACCCTGTGGGCATATTTGAGTGCATTTACCGCAGGCAACGCAAGCAGAGGGCTGTTTTTCGGGTTCGAGTGCTTCGATTCGCATTGTGGCATTGAATGCTGCTGCAAATTTGATTTCGTTATATAAGCTGATAAACAGTGGGATATCAAGCCCCTGTGGGCAGCTGTCACAACAATATCTGCAAGAAGTGCAGGGGATCATGTTTGTCATTGAATCCGCTACGTCAAATAAAGCAGTTCTTTCTTCTTCGCAAAGAGGTTTGTGCGAATCAAATATTTTTACATTGTCCTGCATTTGAGCCATATTCGACATACCACTCAGAATCATTTTTACATTGGGCAAATCCTTAAGGAAATCAAATGCCCGCATAACATCGCTTTTATTCGGGTCGATTTTATTGAGTTTGTCGTGCTGCTCGGTCGGTAAATTTGCCAACTTGCCGCCTCTTAACGGCTCCATTACCCATACGGCAACACCGGAATCGGTAAGTAGCTCGTATTTTGATTTAGCATCTTGCAAGCTCCAATCAAGGTAATTGAGCTGTATTTGGCAAAAATCCATTTGTCCTTTGGAATAATCAAGCCACTGCTTTATTACATCAAGGCTACCATGGGTAGAGAATCCGAGATATTTGATTCTGCCGAGTTCTTTTTGTTTTAGAAAATATTCCAAAATGCCCCATTTTTCATCGGTGTATGTTTTTATGGAGTTTTCATATACATTGTGCAGTAAATAGAAATCGAAATACTCAACACCGCATTTTTTAAGCTGTTCTTCGAAGATTTCTTCGGGGTTGTAGCTTGATGATATTTGATGCCCTGGGTATTTGGTTGCCAAATAAAAGCTTTCTCTGGGGTGGCGAGCCAGTGCTTTTCCGATAACTATTTCGGAAAGACTGTTGTGGTAAGGATATGCTGTGTCAAAATAATTGATGCCGTTTTGGATAGCGTAATCCACCATCTGAAAAACCTGTTCTTCGTCAATGTTTTCGGTTCCTTCTATTAAGGGCAGGCGCATTGTTCCGAAACCGAGTCGTGATAATTCGACTCCTTTGAAATCATTTGTAATCATACATTTCCTCCTTGGTTTTAGATAACTCTTTTTTTATGTAAACTGAAAAGTTTTGCATTATCAAAATTCTCGATATTCTCGCTCAGTGCCTTGATAAGAGTGAACGGATTAAGAACCGAGTCATTGTTAAAATTCAATGTGCAGTCTATTTTAAGGAATTTTCCCGAATTTTCTGCATGAAATTCCGATACCATCGGCTTTATGTCAATGGTTTTCCATTGTTTTTTCTTATTCATCTTTTGAGTATTTACCGATTCCGAATTTTTGTAGAATTCATTTATAGAATCGGCATCTACTTTGGATTTGCATTCGAAAATTATTTCATATTGTGCATATTGAAATAATTTGCTCAGCGCAACTCCCCCCTCGGGCAGTTTTTTTACGCTTTTTATGATAAGCCCCTCCGGACATTGCGGTTTAATCTTTTCGAATACTTCTTCTTCGGATTCGCTCCCCGAAAGCTGCACATCAACATATTCGTCCTCCGATGAGGCATATAGGGGAAGCGGAGGGGTATAGCTCATAAGAGTATGGGGGTTGAAACCTTGTGAGAACATAAGATCCAAGTTCGCTCTTCTGAATATACGCTGGAACATTCTTTGCATATCAAGGTGTGAAATATATATGAGGCGTCCGCCTTTGGTGTAATTTATTCTATATTTCAAAGTTGCAACCTCCGTATTTCTTGCTTATGCCGCATGATGAGCATTTTTCGTAGCAGTTTGGCGTTGTGGCTTCCTGCTGTGCTTTTTTTGCTTCGTTAATTAAAAATTCTTTGTCCACTCCAAGTTCGATGAAGTCCCAAGGCAAGCTATCATCATAAGTAAAGCTTCTTTGCGCAAACTCATCCATGGTGAGGTCATTTTCGCTGAATGCTTCAAGCCATGCTTCGTAGTTAAAGTGTTCTATCCATGAATCGAATTTACAGCCTTTTTGGTATGCCGATAATATGACATCATTAAGCCTTCTGTCTCCTCTGGCAAAAGCACCCTCCAATACGGAGAGATTAGCTCCGTGGTAACTGAGACGAATATGTTTATTAAAGCTTGGCTTTAATACTTCGTGCTGTTTGCGGCTGAATTCCGAAAGGGAATTTTGAGGTATGAACTCAAAAGGTGTATGCGGCTTAGGCACAAAGCACGACACACTGACGCTGAGAGATGGAAACTTTGGTTTCAAGTCGAGAGATACATACATATCCTCTATTTTTTGTACCAATTCTCCTATTGCGCGAATATCGTCATCTGTTTCGTGTGGAAGCCCTATCATAAAGTAAAGCTTAATTTTATGGTATCCGCTTAAAAATGCACCTTTAAGCGTGGTCATAATGTCGTTTTCGTCTATGTTTTTGTTGATTATATCCCTCATTCGCTGACTTCCCGCTTCGGGAGCGAATGTAATGGGAACGGTTCTCGTGGTTTTGAGTTTGTTTGCCATATCAAGGCTGAACGCATCTATTCGAAGCGACGGCAGGCTGGTGGTTACTTTTTTGTCGGAATAATTGTCGCACAAATATGTGAGGACTTCTTCGCAGCCTTTGTAGTCGGTGGAGCTGAGAGATGATAATGTTATTTGCTCGTATCCTGTGGAGCGCAATATATTATCGGCTTGTTTCTTTACGGTTTCTGCCGACTTTTGCCTTACCGGGCGGTATATCATGCCGGCCTGGCAGAATCTGCAACCACGGGGGCAACCGCGCATAACTTCCACCGCTGCTCTATCATGCACTATTTCGCTGAATGGCACTATAAAGCTGTCGGGATAGAATGCTTTGTCCATATTTTTTACAAGCACTCTTTTTACTTTTTCGGGTGCGTTTTTAAGAGATGTTCTTTTGTATGTGCCGTTTTCGTAGGAAACTTCGTATAAACTCGGCACATATACTCCGTTTATTTGAGATGCTTTTTCAAGAAAAGATTCTCTGTTTTTATCGGATTCGTAGAGTTTAATAAGTTCTGGAAGCACCTCTTCGGCTTCGCCAAGAACCATCAAATCGAAAAATTCGCAAAAGGGCTCCGGATTTAAGCATACGCATCCACCTGCCATAATGATGGGATCTGTGGCGGTTCTGTCCTTTGATTTAAGCGGAATTTTTGCTAATTCCAGCATATATAAAACCGTTGTTAAGCACATCTCGTATTGCAGAGAGAATCCGATAAAATCAAATTCGTTAAGAGGCTTAAATGTTTCCAAGGCGAAAAGAGGGATATCGTATTCTTTAAGAAGCTTTGCCATATCGTTTTGAGGGGCGAATGCTCTTTGGCAATCGACACTGGTAAGTGAATTTAATAAAGAATACAATATTTTCATTCCCAAATGGGACATTCCCACATCATATGTATCGGGAAATGCAAGTGCAAAATTAATCGGAGCGCCTTTCATTTTGCAGCTGTTGAGTTCGCCGCCGCAATATTGGGCCGGTTTATTGACTTGCATTAATATTTCATTCAAAATTTGATTGGTATTTTCGTACTCCATGGGTATCTTCCTTTAAAAAAATGTCGGAGGTGAGGTAAATTTAATCTCACCGCGATTTATTTTATCACAAATTTGCCCGATTTTGTAGTATACTATAAGAGAAATATAATGATGCTTTATGCGTCAAATATATAAATAAAAAACGGAGAAAAAAATGGAGATTAAAAAGGGCACGTTTAAAAAAGGAATTCATCCTCCTTACAACAAACATTTTACCGAAAAACTTCCAATCGAAGTAATGCCTTCTCCCAAAGAAGTTATACTTCCCATGAGTATGCACATCGGTGCACCGGCAACACCTGCCGTTGAAGTGGGTCAGTATGTTCATCTGGGCGAAGTCGTAGGTCGTGCTGCCGGATATGTTTCCGCTAACATTCATGCGAGTGTTTCGGGAACTGTAACTGCGGTTGAGCCAAGGCTCACATCCGGTGGGAAAAAAGAAATGTGTGTAGTCATCGAGAATGACTTTAAGGATGACACTGCGGGAGCATTCGTTAAGCATGATCCCGAAACAGTAACAGCCGAAGAAATTATTCAAATAGTTTCTCAGGCAGGTATCGTCGGTCTCGGCGGTGCTACATTCCCGACAAGCGTTAAGCTTTCACCCTCGGCAGACAGCCACATTGAATATGTTATCGTAAACGGTGCGGAATGCGAGCCGTATCTCACAAGCGACCATGCAATCATGCGTGAGCAAGCTGATAAGCTCGTAGGCGGAATGCGTCTTTTGAAAAAGATATTCGGACTTGATAAAGCTTATATCGGTATCGAAGACAATAAACCCGATGCTATTGCTGCCGTTGCAAACGCAGGAAGCGATGACATCGTAGTTTACGAACTCGAAACAAAATATCCTCAAGGTTCGGAAAAACATCTCATTACAGCCATCACCGGCAGAGAAGTACCTTCTGGAGCACTTCCGGCTCAGGTAGGCTGCATAGTATGCAATGCCGCAACCACAATTGCAATATATGAAGCCGTAACCGAAGGAAAACCCATCTACGAAAGAGTAGTGAGCGTAACAGGCAGCGGCATCAAACAGCCCAAGGTTTTATCATTCAGAATCGGTACATCCGTAAGAGAAATTATTGAATATTGCGGTGGTCTTACGGACGATATCGGCAAAGTAATTCTCGGCGGACCGATGATGGGTCCTGCTATTTATAATTTCGATGTTCCGGCAGGCAAGGGAACAAGCGGTATCCTTTGCATGAATGCGATGGAAGCAAAAATCGAAGAACCGTCAAATTGCATAAGATGTGCTAAGTGTACAGAAGTTTGCCCGATGGGCCTTATGCCTTTATACCTCGGTTCGTACAGTGAAAAGAGAAACTTCGAAAAATGCGACGAATACAGCGTACTCGACTGCATCGAATGCGGTTGCTGCGCATTTACTTGCCCTGCAAGAAGACCTCTTGTTGCGGAAATCAGACTTGCAAAACGCGAAGTTCAGGCACTCAGAAAGAAGAGAGGGTAGTAGATAGTTTATGGAAAATAAATTGATCGTTTCATCATCGCCGCATCTTCGCTCAGCGATGACGACACAGAAAATAATGTTATATGTTATATTGGCTCTCTTGCCCGCATGTGGTGTAGCTGTTTATGTATTCGGATTAAGAGCGGTTGTTTTAATTGCCGTATCGATACTTGCTGCAGTGGCAACAGAGTATCTTATGCAGAAATTAATGCATAAAAAGGTTACGATAAGCGATTTATCCGCAGTCGTAACAGGTCTTTTGCTTGCATTGAACCTGCCGATTAACGCTCCTGTTTGGCTTGCCGTTATCGGTTCGTTTATAGCAATAGCACTTACAAAGCAGCTTTACGGCGGACTCGGACACAACTTCGTTAACCCGGCTTTGGCTGCAAGAGCAATCCTTATGATATCTTGGCCGGCTCACATGGCTGGAAGCGCATATATTCCCGTTGATTCAACTGTAAGCGCAACTCCGCTCGTTGCCATAGCTCAGATGACAACCGATGCGGTAACGAGCGCTTCTTCGGCACTTGAGATACCCTCAACAATGGATTTATTCCTCGGCGTTAACGGTATCTACGGCTGTATAGGTGAAATTTCGGCATTGGCTCTTATTCTCGGTGGATTATTCCTTATTTTCAAGAAAGTAATCAGTCCGAGAATCCCCGTTGTATATATCGCAACTGTTGCAATTTTCTCATTCTTAGTTAAAGCCGATGTTACATTTGTTTTGGATCAGCTCTTTGCAGGTGGACTTATGCTCGGTGCTATCTTTATGGCTACCGACTATGTTACAAGCCCGTCTACTCCTGTAGGCCAGCTGATATATGCCGTAGGATGCGGCGTTATAACTTGTGTAATTCGTTTCTACGGTGCATATACGGAAGGTGTTTCGTTTGCAATACTTCTTATGAATGTGGCAGCACCGCTTATCGAAAAGTACACTAAAATTAAAAAATACGGGGCGGTGAAGAAATAATGAACAGAATTAAACCGGTTATTGTTTTATTGGTTATTTGTATAGTTGCTACCGCCGCTTTAGCATATTTCAACGAAATAACAAAAGATATTATCGCAGAGCAACAGGCAAGAGCCGAAGTTGAAGCTCTTTTGGAAGTAATGCCCGGTGTTGATACACAGGCTTTATCGGATGATGAAGTAGCAGATGCTAAATCAAAAATAACTTTTTCCGACGAAACTCTCGATGCGGTATACAAAGCAACGAAAGACGGTGAATTTGCGGGATACATCGTTAAAACATCCGCAAAAGGCTATGGTGGAGCTGTTGTGGTTATGACAGGTATTGATAATAACGGTGTTATTACAGGCACAAAAGTCCTCAGCCACAGCGAAACCGCAGGACTCGGAGCTAAAGCCGCAGTAAACGGCGAAGGCGCATGGATTAATCAATATGTGGGTAAAACCGCAGGAAATCTCGAAGTCGTAAAAACAGGCAATGCAGCATCTAGCGAAGTTGACGCCATAACAAGCGCAACAGTAACTTCTAAAGCTGTTACCAGAGCCGTAAATATCGCAGGAAAAGTTTACGAAGTATTGGGAGGTATGTAATCGTGAAAAAATTTATTAAAGTATTTACAAACGGTTTGATTGCCGAAAACCCGATTTTCAGACTGCTTCTCGGTATGTGTTCTACTTTGGCCTTGTCTACTCAGGCAGTCAACGGTATCGGTATGGGACTTGCAGTTACATTCGTTTTGGTTGGATCCAATGTTATCATTTCTCTTTTGAGAAAAGTTATTCCCGATACAGTAAGAATCCCTTGCTATGTTGTAATCATCGCAACATTCGTTACGATAGTTCAGTTGGTAATCAAAGCATATTTACCATCGCTTGATGCATCAATGGGCGTATTCATTCCGCTTATCGTTGTTAACTGCATCATCTTGGGAAGAGCCGAAGCTTTTGCAAATAAAAATACGGTTCTGCTCTCATTGGCAGACGGTCTCGGAATGGGCATAGGATATACTATTGCTCTTACATTTATCGGTATTATCAGAGAACTTATCGGTTCTGGAACTGTTTTCGGACTCACTGTACTCGGTAGCTGGTACGAACCGATGATACTCGTTATTCTTCCTCCGGGAGCATTTATCGTACTCGGTTTGCTCATGGGTGGACTCAATAAACTTCAAGAAGGCAGGAAATAAATATGAACACATTTGTATATATACTTATCAGCGCTATTCTTGTAAACAACTATATCACCGCTCAGTTTTTGGGTATTTGTCCTTTCCTCGGAGTTTCCAAGAAAGTCGATACCGCATTGGGCATGGGTGTTGCCGTAATCTTTGTTATGACAATAGCAAGTGCGGTTTCATACATCCTTCAGGTATATATTCTTGATAGATTCAACCTCGGATATTTGCAAACACTTTCATTTATCCTTTTGATTGCAGCATTGGTTCAGTTTGTTGAAATGGTTATCAAGAAAATAAGCCCGTCGCTTTATCAGGCATTGGGTGTATATCTGCCGCTTATTACCACAAACTGTGCTGTTTTGGGTGTTGCAATCTTAAATATCGACAGCGGTTACAACTTGCTTGAATCCGTTGTAAACGGCGCCGCTTCGGCTATGGGTTTCACCCTTGCAATAGTATTGTTTGCAGGTATCAGAGAAAGACTCGAAATGTCGGACATCCCCAAACCAATGCAGGGTTTCCCAATCGCTTTGGTTTCGGCAGGTTTGATGGCTGTTGCATTCTTGGGCTTCTCGGGTCTTATATAGGAAAGGGGAATGAACAATGTTAAATAGTATATTGATTGCATGCGGTATTATGGCCGCTTTGGCATTGATATTCGGTATTATCCTTGTCATTGCCGAAAAAGTTTTCGCTGTAGAACAGGATCCGAGAATTGTCGCTGTAAGAGAAGCTCTTCCGGGAGCTAACTGCGGCGGATGCGGTAAAGCAGGATGCGATGCTATGGCAGAAGCCATAGTAAACGGTGATGCACCTTTAAACGGCTGCCCTGTAGGCGGAGCCGATGCAGCTGCAAAAATTGCGGAAATTTTGGGTATGGAAGCAGGCAACATGGAAAAACAGGTTGCTTTTGTAGGCTGCCATGCTTGTAAAGAAGATTGCGAATATAAATTCACATATTACGGTGAAGCTGACTGCGTACAGGCAGCTAATTACCAAAACGGACCGAAAGCTTGCGAAAACGGCTGTCTCGGATACGGCACTTGCGTTAAAGTATGTCAATTCGACGCAATTAAAATAAATGAAAAGGGTGTTGCTGAAGTAGACCCCGAAAAATGTACTTCATGCGGTGCTTGCGTGGCAGTATGTCCTAAGGGATTGATCAAATTGACACCTTACAAAAAGAGAGTTGCCATTGCTTGCTCAAATCAGAACAAAGGCAAAGAAGTTAAAGCAGTTTGCAAATCGGGCTGTATAGGTTGCGGAATTTGCGAAAAGAACTGTCCGTTTGAAGCAGTTAAGATTAACAAAGAAACCAATCTCCCCGAATTCGATTACGAAAAATGCCGTGGATGCATGGTTTGCGCACAGAAATGTCCGCAGAATTGCATCGAGATGCTCGGTGAAGTAAAGAAAGCTGAAATCCTCGAAGAAAACTGCATAGGCTGCGGCGCTTGCAAGAAGAATTGCCCTGCCGAAGCTATCGAGGGTGAACTCAAACAAGTTCACAAAGTAGACCCCGAAAAATGTATCGGATGCGGAATCTGCTTTGAAAAATGTAAAAAAGATGCTGTTAAAATGAACTAGTATCTAATTAATAATCTGAAACCGCAGGGCAACCTGCGGTTTTTTATAAAAATAAATTTCCGATAATTTCAGTCTTTAAGAATTTCATATATGTGCGATAATAA
>CAZXWI010000037.1:0-3842 GCA_964644555.1 uncultured Lachnospiraceae bacterium
TGTTCATGCAAATGCTCGGCATAGAAGTTGATGTTGAAGAATTGATTGACTGGGATACAGTCGAAGAGAATGCCTATGAGTATGCTTGTGAATTGTTTGATGCGTGGTACGGTGGGTCTGAATGGATTCCGGAAGAAATTATGGAGTTCGGTTTTTGGTGTCTTTCAGACCATAACTATTAGGAATTAAAGGAGAAACAAATTGACTGGTAGAGAATTTCGCAGGTGGCGAAGAAGTCAAGAAATAACACAACAAATGGTGGCTGATAGCGTCAACTGCAATGTTTCTACCATTTGTCGATTTGAGAAAGAGGAAATTAACTTGACCTCACAATTATTAGAAAAAATTATTGATTATAAAAACTCGATAGCATTTCAGTATTGAGTTTTCTTTTGGGCGATTCAGCCCGTTTACCCATTAACAATTAACAGTGGACAACGAACGCCACTATAAATATACGAAGTAATCAAAAAACGATGGAAAGGTAAGGTGAGATATTTTGCAGAAAGTGCATAACTATTTCACCTTTATTGATTTACCTTTGAGCGAAGTATCTCGCCTAAAGGTAAAATTCAATGAAGGAAAAATATTTAGAGAAAGTACCAACTTGGTATAAAAATTATGAAAAATTTGAAACAGTTCTGTCTGATGATGTTGACGGTCTCGTGTCAACAAGCTTATTAAAATTTTCTAAGAATTGGAATGTAGAATATTTCTACGATTTCAATACACTATATGCAAGTGACAAATGTTATTTCAAAGAGAAGAAATCTGCCACTAGAGTTTGGGCAGACGTATCTATTGTAGTTGGAGATGCTATGACATTTGATAATCATGTTAATCGAATGAACTTATCTGACTACACAAATCCTAATTCAATCAATCCCAACATTTTAGATGATATTACCAATGCAAATTATTATGACAAATATCTTGGCTCAACTGCTTTGGTTATTTGGGACTTGTATAAAGTTCCATTGCCTTCAACAGAAGAGGGAAAGATGTTGTTACTTGCTATTGATACCACTTTTAAGGGGTTCTATGGTCAGGAACGATACAGAAAAGCAAATAAACATTTCTTATGTGATGTGCTAGATATGGAAGAATTATATGAAGTCCTGAAACGTCATAGCAGAGATGAATTTTACAACTTAATTGCAAAGTATGGACTGAATAAAAAAATATGGGTTGATGAAAATGGTCAGTTACAGACCGACTTAGATTTAGAATTGCTGTCTGAATTATTGGAAATTCCAGTTGAATTACCACAAATCAAAATGAATAAGTATATGGAATTTGAAGATAAATTTGGAAGTTTTTATGGAAAATCAATAAAGGAAATTAAAGGTATTGCAACGGCAGCTTTAACAGGACAAAACAAATTGGCTTGTTCTGTTTGGAGAAAAAAGAAAACTGCATAGAGAAATAATAGGTAGGGATGATTTGTCCCTACCTCAAAATGGGATGTCAAATTATTTGACTCCAAAAACAGAAAGGACGCAAACAAAGATGAATGAATATTTAATGGAAATGGAAATGTCCACAACGGACAACTTATCAGATGAAGAAATTATGATTATGAACACGTTCCGAAAGGTACGACTTAACAGGAAAAAGAAACAACAGAAGGAGAACTATTTATATGGAGAAGAAAGCAATTACGATTTTTACAGCGAATGTTGCTAGAAAATTATTAAAGGATGGTTTTGTTATGGTTGATATTAAGCCAGATAAAACAGATTTAGATGGTAAAAGAAGTGTTTTCGTTTTCAGAAATGAGAACAACATTATGGAGAAAATTAAAGAGTACAAAAATTAACTTGAAATATACATATTGATCGTTTCGTTGGCAAGCCAACTCAACATTGAAGAACTTACTTTCCAATTTCTACTATACGAAATACACATATTAAATAACTTAATAATATGTATGTTTCAAACAGTAGATTTTGGAATTGATAAGTAAATATCAAATTGTCAAATGGAATAAAAGTAAATCCGTTAATAGTTGGCTTTCGCAAGAAAGGCAACTGATAAATATGTGTATCTCAAAATCAAAAAAAGGAGAATAAAAAATTATGTATACACAAAAAGGTAAGAAGTATATCTATTCAGTTGATAGAGCAAATGAATTTATGAAAAGAGGTTATCGTTGCTTAGAGACAGGTTTTAATGCAAAGCAACAGAGATTCTTTTGGGTATTTGATTATAAAGAAGTACAACCTTTTTATGAAGAACAGAATAGATAAGTAAGAGAAAGGATTAGAGCAATTATGTTAGAGTTAAACAAAGAATATACATACAAAGAAATTATTACAGTTTTAGGATGGACAGAATTTAAGGGTGGCTGTTCCAGAACGGCACAGATTAAAGAGATTGAACGTGCTTATGAGTTCTATCATCCTATAAATAAGAAAACCCATAAACCGAAAAAGTCATACATATTTACTAAACAGTTGGACACGCCGGTTGAACCAAGTAAAAGTAATTGCGGCGGGTCTCACAACACCAAAAACATTAAACCTATGATTGACTATCTGCAATCTGTATTATCAGATGATTGTGTTAATGGAGATTATCATTCTATGACTACTTGGTTATGTGACATTTTAGAATTATTGGATAAAGAATTGTGCAACACTGTTTATCAGGGCGAAGATGCTATTATTGCATACTGTGAAAAGCATCATATTCAGAATAAAAGATTACTTGAAGATTATGTGTCAACTGCAAGACGTATATTAAAGAACATATTTCTGAAAACATTGGAACACATGGAGAAGAAAGATTTATGCGAATATTATAAAGGTCATATTTTTATATATGAAATGGCTGATAACAGATTTGGGTTTTATGGTACACATACACTCAATGATTTGATTATTGCAAATGAAACTACTATCTGTAATGACTTGAAAGAAGAACATAATCTAAGTGAAAAATTAAAAGGTCGGCAGTTGCT
The DNA here is from genome assembly GCA_964644555.1 of uncultured Lachnospiraceae bacterium. Classification (GTDB taxonomy): domain Bacteria; phylum Bacillota; class Clostridia; order Eubacteriales; family Anaerofustaceae; genus RUG14186. The sequence continues at coordinate 2,963 of CAZXWI010000037.1, forward strand.
TATGCAGATATATAATCGAAAGGATTTAACAGAAGCATTTGATGAGTTTAAGATTTTGGAACTTATGGGAGATGATAATGCAATTAAGCAGTTGAATGAAGAAATGGAATGTGAATATGGCTGTTCTTATACTGCTATTGATACAGACCATCCGCTTGTAAATTATTATGGTGGTGTTGCTATTTCTGATATGGAATTTGTAGATTTAGATAATGTGCAACAGAAAGATTTAGTGCAACAGATATGTACTATTGTCAGAAATAAGACAGAGAAAGCATTGTATACTAAGTATTGGAAAAATGACATTACAAATGAGAGATATTATATCTATGATTCATTTGAACACAGTGCAGAAATGTATGAGATTTCCAAGTTATTATTTGTTCCAAGTATTCCACCTGTCAATGTTATAAGTGATGATGATTTGGAAGAATTGGATTTTCTATTTGGTGCTTCCTGATTTAAAAATGGACTAAGTTTAACTTAGGGTGTCTTTAAAAAAGATACCCTTTTATTATGAAAAAATTAGAAAGTGAGGATTTTATTATGAAATTATTTTACGATTGCAAAACAGAAGAAGAAAGACAGGCATTAAGAGATGATATGTTACAGACAATATATTATCAGGTTATTGCTATGAGAAATGAAGTATCTGATATTCAAGGTCGTGTTAAAAAGATGGAGCAGAAACTTGTATATGTTGGTGCTACTCCTGATGAGCGTAAATATATCAATGTTGATGGTTCGATAAAATTAGAAGCAATCAATGAGCAGTGCGATAACATTTTGAATCTGTTTGGAGATAAATATATTGATGAGGTGGTAGATAATGGCAAAATTGAAGGATAAAACACTGTTACAGAAGTTACAAGAGGTTATG
>CAZXWI010000037.1:3942-14034 GCA_964644555.1 uncultured Lachnospiraceae bacterium
GATAATGGCAAAATTGAAGGATAAAACACTGTTACAGAAGTTACAAGAGGTTATGCCTAACTACCTTGCTTCTTATTTGTGCTGGTATTATGCAGACCCAACGACAAGGATTAGTTGGGATGATTTGTGCAAGCAAGATATAAACTTCAAGTGTCAAGGTGAACTCGCCGGGCAGAACAAAACGGAAGAATTTGCCGAACAGAACTGGTTGATTAGGGAAGATGTACAAAAAGGTATGATTATCTATATGCAACACATGAAGCGTTATAACTTTATGAAACGCTATCAGGAAATGAATAAGAAAGCATTATCAGGTGATGTCAATAGTGCTAAGTATGTTGATGAAATGGATAAAATGCTTGAAAAAATGTCTGTTGATAAAGATACCGAAAGTGAGATTTCTAAATTGTTAGAGGGGGTACATATCAATGGAAATTAGTTTGGCTGATGCGAAAAAGTTAAATTGGTTATGGCAAGATGAGAATAAGGTAGAATGGATTGAAACTTTTATTAAGATTGCTGATAAAAAGGGAAACATTGTACCTTTTCATCTGACACCAGAACAGAAAAAATTATTAACAGGTTTGGAACATAAAAATATCGTGAGCAAAAGCCGCCAATTAGGAATCTCCGTTCTTGTCGCAAGTGCGGCACTCCGAGAAGCAGTTATTTATCCTAATAGTACAAGTATGTTAATTTCTCATAATCAATCGTCAACAACGGCAGTGTTTGATAAATTGAAGCAAATGTACTATTCACTTCCAGATTTTGTCAGACCTAAATTGATACAAAATAACAGACAAGCACTTACATTTGAAAATAACAGTAGTATAACTTGTCTGACAGCAGGAAATAAAGATTGTGCGAGAGGAAGTACGATAAATTCATACCTTTGGTGTTCTGAATTTGCATTTTGGAAAGACCAAGAAAGACAGATGAAATCTATAATGCAAGCGGTATCATCTTCAACTAAGGTTATTTTAGAAAGTACATCCAATGGATTTAATTTTTATCAGCAGACCTTTATGGGTGCAAAGAATGGAGAGAATGGTTTTAAGCCATTCTTTTTTAATTGGATACAAGGTTCAACGCTCTTTTCCGATCAGTATAAACAATCTGCTGAAGCATATAAAGCAAGACACAATGGAAAAATGCTTACTGAAGATGAGTATGATGAAGAAGAAAAGTATCTTGCAACTTTAGGGATGTCGCCAGAACAGGCGGTATGGCGAAGAGACAAGATTAGTATTAGCGGTTTAGATGCGTTTCATGTTGAATATCCGAGTACACCGGAAGAGAGTTTTCTAACAACTTCCGCAAGTGTATTTGATAGTATTAAGATTACTAGATTGCAGCAGTCAATAATTGAAAAGAAAATTAAGCCGTTATCGTTGGATAAGATTGTTGGATTACCTACATTATTAAGACCTCATGTACAGAATCGTAATTTGAAGATATGGGAAATTCCTAAAGTTGGAATACACTATGTCGCAGGGATTGATGTCGCAGAAGGTTTGGGTGGTAATAGAGATAGTTCTACAATTTTTATTATGGATAATGAAGGAAAACAGGTTCTACAATTTTCATCAAATAAAATTAAACCGTATGAATTTTCTGAGATTATTGACGTTATCGGAAGATGGTATTTTAAAGCATTGCTCGTGGTGGAAAAAGCATCGGGAGGACATAGTTGTATTGAACGATTACGCTATGAAAAGAAATACATGAATATGTATAAGAGCAAAAGTTACGATGAGTTCAAAAGAACTATTTGGAAAGTCGGGTACGATACAACGCAGAAAACTAAGAGTTTGGCTGTCAATGACATGCGTGAATGGTTTGATAAAGGACTTATTGATATACAGAGTTATGATTTGCTGGAAGAAATGAAAACTTTTGTGGCAGAGGATAATGGTGCTTTCAATGCAATTAGTTCTTGTCATGATGACCTCGTAAGTTCATGTTGGCTTGCAATACAAGGTGCTAAGAGTGGCTTTTGGTATCCGTTTTAAATTGGACACTTTGTCCAATTCAAAAGGTGCTATATAAGGACTAAAACAACGAATAATGGCTCATTTAGGGCAGTTAAGACGTTAGGTGAAGAAATACTCATCTAACTATTTTTATGCCCTTTTTGAGCAATATAACGAAGATTTTGAAAGGAGATATGATGGACAGATTAGATTATTATATTCAAAAGCAGTATGGTAATGATCCTATGTGGTTCAAAGAAGAAGTGTTGCAAGGCAACCATGCAAAAAGAATTAGTGATGTTATCAGTAATAGAGATTATTTAGCAGGTCGGCATAAGGTATTGATGCGTCAGGACAGCCAGTATAAAGGTAAGATTCTAGTGACTAGAAAGACCATTCTTAACTATGCTAAGACGGTGTTGAAGTACCATAACGTATTTTTATTAGGTAAACCTGTTCAGTTGTCTACACATGATGAGAATACCGCTAAGACCTTTGCTGATATTTACAGATTAGGACAATATGATACTGTTGATTATCAGATACTTGATAGGGTAAATAAGTTTGGTGATGCTTATGAAGCGGTGTATGTGGATAATGGAACGATTAGAAGTAAGGTGTTGGATAATGCTTGTTGCTATCCTGTGTATGATGATATGGGTAATTATATTGCATTTATTGAACACTGGACGGATGCTTATACGTCTATAACCTTTTGGAATGTTTATTATCCTACTTATGTTGAGCATTGGGATAATGAAGGTGGAGAGGAAAGATTAGTTTCAACTGATACAAGTGTTGGTCTACCGATTCACTACCATAACTTCAATGACGAAGATTATAATTGCGGTGTGTCATTACTTACCGATATGAAGCCGATAATGGATGATTTAGAAGATATTATGTGTAAGTTAGGTGATTCAATTTATGTCAATGTTCTCAATGCTATGCCGGTAGCCACTGGACAAAGAATTGAGTCAAGTATTCCGAGTGATGCGGTAGGATATTGTTTAAATTTGGATTGCGGCTCATTTGACTGGAAGAATTGTTCTCTTGATTACAATAGTATCAAATTATATCTGGATAATCTAAAGCAATTCCTAAATGATATTGCTTGTATGCCAAGTATATTAGGAAGTAATACCAATATCAGTAACATCAGCGAAGTGAGTATGCAGATATTACTATCTATGGCATCAGTATTTGCAGATGAAAATAAGAAGTGGCTGAATATTGGATTTAAGCAGAGATTTACAATGTTTAAGAAAATATTGGCTATGCAAGGAATTAGTGTAGATGATGATGTAGATGTGATTTATAACGTGTCTATGCCTGTTGCAAGTAGTGAAATGGTTGCTAATCTGAAGGCACTGCAAGAAATGGGAGCAATTAGTCGTGAAACAATAATGGAAAAGACCGAGTATGTCAGTGATGTTGAGGTCGAAAAGAAGCGTTTGAACAGTGAAAAAGATGCGAGTTCCCAAAATGGGAAGACGGTTGAAAACCTAGTAGATTAGTAGGGAATAAGGTTATTGTGGATAACTATGTGGATAAGTTGTGGATAACTTTGATTTAGGGGAAGTGTATATAGGGGTGTATGGGGGAAATTTCCCAATAAATGTACACACTATATACACGCATATCCTATTATATTGCCTATTTATGACGCATTTTGAGCAAAAAAAGAGCCATAAATTGTCAGAATTGTTGTATTAAAGAGGTACAATTCCACTGGATATATCGAACAGATATTCGGCTGTAGGTAATTGAATATTTTACCTAAGAAATGGCAATGAAATTTCGATTTCATCTGAAAAATAGGGTGCTGAAACTACGAAAAATAGGCATTTTTGGAAGTATTATTCGTAGGACTATCAATCTTACGAATGATTTTAGGGTAAAATGAGCCACTTTCCCCAAAATTTTGGGGAATGTTAGGGTAAGTAGAGCGTAAAATTGCGTTGTATGAAACAGTTGTGCAGGTTGCACAAATGACCAGTTGAGTATCGGTTGTGCAATATGGAGAAAATGTAGTGCTGATTTTGTGCAATATGACGAAACAAAAACGGTGGAATTTGAACAGAGATTTGTGAATTTGGAGAAAAAAATCAGAAACAATTCGATAAATTGTCAGATAATTAAATTGTAAACTTTTTGTGAACTTTTTGCGTTACTCCTTGACTTTCAAAAATTTTTTCCTTAATTAGAAAAATCCCCACAGCCATATTTTTGACTATGAGATTGGACTTGTGGTAAATTTTCCGTAAGTCCATTTATCAAAATAACGTTTAACCAAATTTGGCAAAACGGTTTCAAAATTGCTTTCGCAGATTTCTTCAAAAGCAATTATCAGAAGTGCCATTTTGACATCTCTGGTGATGTTTTTGGAGTTACGAAATTATTTCCAAACTCCTCATCTTTAGCAGTGCATACCATACCCTTCCAAATAAAATAAGGTATCCCCGACAAGGACACCTTTACTCATTAGGTCTGTTATATATAATCAACTCTCCCACTTCCACATTGAGATAATAACATAACTTACAAATCATTCCAGTATCAAAACGGCTGACACCATCACGACAATATTTATTAAAATTAGTTCGTGGAATATCGAGGTCTTTACATATCTGATTTTTACTGATACCTTTTTCCTGCAACAATTCATTGATACGCAGGTGTAAATTGCCATAATCCATAACGAAACTCCTTTACTTTTCTGCTATTATTTTATATAATGGATGACAGAAATATAATTCACACAAATAACATTCACAGATGTATGAGGTGCATAAGAGAAGGTGAATAAGAATGAGTTCAAAGATAGGTTATTCGACATTTTAAATGAAACGGATAATCTGCCTATACAAGACATAGTTGTAGAGGATAAAAATGATGTGATGAATATTTATCTTACAGACGGTACAAGATTTACAATTCGTGTTGAAAATTGTGGAAATTGGACGCTTTGTAGGGTATAATATAGATATAAAATTTCTTATATGGGAGGAATGTGCTATGGCATTGATTAAGTGTCCTGAATGTGGGAAAGAAATTTCTGATAGAGCAAATGCGTGTCCTAATTGTGGTTGCCCTTTATCAGAAATGGTTACAAGTGGTATTGTAAAAATCAAATTACCTAGAACCGAACAGATGGCAGATGGATTGGTAGGTTTGTTTTCTTCAAAAGAAGCATCAATTTCTGCAAGAGGTAAAAGGATTTGGAATGGTAAACATGGAGAAACGGCTTCATTTACGATTGATGAACCAACTCCTATTGTTATTGATTTAGGAACATGGGGAAATCCTGTTGAAGGAACTGTTGAACCTAAAAAGAGATATGAATTAGTACAAGATTATGGTTTTCATATGAAAGCAACTTTTAGATTATCAGAAGTAGATACTATTGATTCTGGTATGTAAAATAACTACATAACCAAACAAACTAAAGGGATTGTCCGTTTCGGGCAGTCCTTTTTTAATGCCCAAAAATGGACAGTGAAAATCAAAAGACCAAAATGGTCTCTTGAGATACATGGGAAATCCCACTTAATGAAAGGAGAACACAATGCAAGTATTAGATAGATTAAAAATGGAATTATCAAACCAAGAATACTTCACAGATGAACAGTATATCCAGTTCCTCGTGGAGAACAATTTAACTTATACAGATGATTATGTGAAAGCAGATATGCAGAAGAATCTGCTCTACACAGTATTAGATGTACTTGAAGCAGTTACTAATGATATAGACCTTATGACTGGTATAAGTACGGAGTTTAATGATATAGGACAAGCGTATCAGTTCCTTGAAGCAAGAATACAACAGGTCAAAGATAAGATTGCAGCCATTCCTGATCCAGAGGAAGATTATACTTGTTTCTCTCTGATGTATACGAGAGAGCCAGTTACACACAGACCTTATGTATCTGACACAAGAACAGTTTCAAATGCAAGTATATCTGCAATGATTAACGGAGATTAGGGGGTGTGATATGGTATTCTCTGATTGCAATACGAAATTCCTTGATGAGAACGGCACAAACCATTTGATTAAGGAACTGAAAGAGTATATGAATGGTCTTGCAACTGGTGATATAGATTTATCGGACTATGTTACCAAAAGTGAATTACAAGCCAAATTAGACAGTTTGAATATTAACATAGACCTATCTTCCTATGCCACCAAAGAGGAACTTACAACGGCAATTAACAGTATTGATTTGTCGGCTTATGCTACTAAAGATGAAATACCATCAATAGACGGATTGGCTACTACTGAATATGTAGATAATGCCGTCAAAGATGTAGCCATAAGTGGTGAGGTCGATTTATCCGACTATTATAATAAAGAAGAAGTAGACGAAAAGATTACAGAGATTAGACCTATAACAACGGATGAGATTAAAGCGTTGTTTGAAACAGAAGGACTTGCTACAAAGGATGATGTGTCTGCTGCGATTGACAGTATACCGCCTACTGATTTGACAAATTATTATAATAAGGAAGAAACATATAATAAGACAGAGGTTGATTCTTTAGTTGCAAATAGTAGCGGTTCGGGTTCAAGCGGTAGTTCTACTGGTGGTAGTTCAGGAATAACTTATGCGTATGATACAGCAATTGCAACTGGTGACACTTGGATTGATGGCAAACCGATTTATTTGAGAGTGTTTCATGTAGACGCATTAGAATCATCTTCCAGTACAATAAACTACAAATATTATCATACTCAAGATAAATTTGCTGAAAATATTATATCGTTTGATACAAGATGGATAAGAACAAATGGACAAACGCAATTCGGAAATGTGGTTGAAACATTGAGTCCAGTATCAACAAGTAGTAGTTCAGTTGGTACAAGTGTAAACAATAACATTGTTGCAAAAATGATGTGGGTTAATGTTATAAACAGTGATACATTTCAATTTTGTGTTGCTCGTGGTAGTTCTATGTATACTTATGCTTGTGATATATTCGTGAGATACACAAAATTATAGAAATTAGGGGTTGACAATTCTGTTTTCGTGTGTTAAACTGTCTAAGCAGTCAAGGGAAATCCTATGAGTTATAAAAAAGGAAATCCCATGAATAGTGTATAATTTGTTGGAGCATGGAGTGGTTTTAAGAACTGGCAGACGCGCAGGACTTAAAATCCTGTCGTAGCAATACGGTACCGGTTCGATTCCGGTCGCCGGCAGTAAACAGTAAGAGACACTATTCAATGGTGTCTCTTTTCTTTTTACCTTCTTTTATTACTCGTAGGATTTACGCAAAAAAAGGAGGTAGTCACATGAAGAAGATTTCAATGAAATCTCAATCAATTCTCAACTTCGATGATGCTTTTGATAGGTTTATTCGTAAGTGTGAAATCAAAAATTTAACCCCTAAAAGCATTAAAAGTTATCAACAAAAAATCAGACCATTCAAAGAATTTCTAACAGAACATGAAATCCAATTTGACGAAATTACAGGTGATACGGTAGACGATTTTATCATTTGGGTACGGAAATCCCACAATGCAAACGATATTAGTATCAATAGTTATTTGCGAGCAGTAAGAGCGTTTTGTTACTTCTGTATGGATAATGACTATATGGTTCATTTCAAAGTTCATATTCCAAAAGCAACAAAGAAAGCAAAGGAAACATATTCTGATAATGAATTAAATACCTTGCTGAAAAAACCTAACAAGAAAGAATGTACCTTTACAGAGTATAAAACATGGGCATTTGAAAACTTCTTATTGGGTACAGGTGTACGGCTATCAACGGCATTAAATATTAGGATCAAAGATGTAGATATTGAAAACGGCAGCATATTCTTAGATAAAACAAAAAATAGAATACAGCAATATATTCCGATGGCGAAGTCGTTACAAGGAATTATCCGAGAATATTTAGATATTCGTGGCGGCGAGGAAGATGATTATTTGTTCTGCAACAGTTTTGGTGCGAAAGCAGATGAAAGAACTTATCAACAAATGGTTCAGAATTATAATCGCAACAGAGGTATAATGAGGAGTTCGTGTCATGCATTCAGACATACTTTTGCAAAGTTGTTTATCCTTAACGGAGGGGATGCGTTTCGCCTCCAACGTCTGATGGGACATAGTGATATTTCTGTTACAAAGGAATATGTAGAATTATTTGGAAGTGATTTATCTATTGGATTCGACAAATTCAATCCTTTAGATAATCTGAAAGGAAATAGAGAAAAAATAAAAATGTAGTGTTTTTTCTAGGGTGACAACTACCACCTTAAAATGACAATAGTTGTCCAAAAGTATACGACAACAAGGGGAGTAAAATAGGGGGAGTTGTGACTCTTATAACTAAGAGAACATTTATGACTAAGAGAAATAGATATTGGTACTCTTTTGCAAAGAGTTACCACTCTTGGAGTTTATATTTTTGGAAAGGAGAATATATGAATAGAGGTAATATTAAGTTCGCCACAAAAAGACAGTTTGATATTGTTCTTGCAAAAGAAGGTATTACTCTTACTGATTACTTTGACAAGTCAATCACATATAGAGTTTTCTTCCGTAAATCTAATCGTGGTACTAACCCACAAGGCAAGGTAAGAATCTTCTACTCACAGGACACACCGATTTCTATTGGTACAACTTTCATCCTAAAGGATGGTATATACATTGTTACTTCACAGGATGGTGTTGAGAGTGATGTGTATTATACTTCTCTTGCTACTAAGTGCGATACAACATTTAATATTTATTCAGAAAAAGAGAAGAAGTATATTGATGTTCCGTTTGTTGTTGTATCTGATAAATGGACTGTAACACATGGTAGTGTAGTTAGTATGGCAACTGGTTCTGTTGCTATGTTCACAAAGGATTGTACACTTTCAAGAAATATACAAATCAACAGTGAGTATTATGGCTTTGGTGGCTATTACAAAGTCGGAAATACTTTCTATAATAATGGACTTGCTTATGTATACATGGAACGTACTACTACTCCACAGAAAGATAAATACACATTGACTTATGCTGGAGAAACAACGATTGACAGAACAGAGAATCCGACATATCAGTTGGTATTAACTGCAAAGAAGAATGATGTTGTTGTAGACAGTCCGGCACTGACCTATGTATCTTCAGATGAATCGGTTGCAACAGTTGATGAAACTGGTCTTATGACATTGCTGACGAACGGTAGTACAACTATTACTGCCAGTTGGACGAATAATGAAGAAGTAACTACCTGCTCTGTTGACTTCAATATTATCGGTGAAAGTGCAGCGTATACCATAAGAATTGACAATTCGACTGATACCATTAAAGTCGGTGGTTCATATAAATCACTATCTTGTAAATTTTATGACGGTGATGATGCGGAGATTACTGATACAGTTATTGTTGATCTGACTAGAGAAGATTTTGTGTGGACTTGTGAGATTGATGGTGTGGATTTTACAGAGAACGCAGATGTTATCACTTGGTTAAATGGTTCAGCAATTAACCAGATGAAGATTAAGTTTGCTAATGACAGGTCTTATCTGACAAAGTATTTGGATGTCAAATGTACTGTCAACGGAATTACAGCAACTAAGTCATTTGAGATAACGGCATAATAATCTACCTGCTATATAAGGTCTTATTGAGCGTTATTTGACCCTATTTACCACGAAAACAACACTTCTTAGGGTAATAATTTAAGTCGTGAAAATGGGGTCTGAAACGCTTTATAGAGTGGTTGTATATGTGAAGTTTTTAAAAACAAAGAGAATATCGTGTGGAAAAGCTGAAAAACTGAGTTTTGCTTTATTTTAAGCTATTTTTAAATAATTTCGTGGTGGTATATATACAATAATGGAAAGTCACGAAATAAAAAATATTGTTTTGGATAGTATTTGCAAGGGTTTATAGCAATTCTTTTCCCTTTATATATACAGTAATGAGTAGGAAGAAAAAATCTTGATTTAGAAAACTCCCCGAAACACCCTATTTACAAGGGGTGCAGAGTGCTATGTCCGTTTTTCTTACTATGAATGGATAAGAAATTCCACTTATGTTAGACATACCCTCGACCATTTTTTCGCCCACTCTGCGTGGACTATGATTTTTAAAAATTAACCAAATAACCCATTAGTAGTG
>CAZXWI010000038.1:0-5102 GCA_964644555.1 uncultured Lachnospiraceae bacterium
TTATTGTTGTAAAGTGATAAACTTTTTTGCAAATCATAGTATTATTTACTTGACAAATTAACTTAATAGGGGTAAAATCAATGAAATTATTGTTTTAATATGCTGATAACAATAATTTGGTTTATTTTATTTAGTAATACTATGGAGGGCAAAATGAAAAAATTAATGGCAATTCTTCTCGTTGTCGCACTTTGTTTTTCAGCTTTCGCTTGCGGAGGCGGTAACGATGATGATTCTGTAGGCAACATTGTTGAAGGCGATACAATTAAAATCGGTGTATTCGAACCGACTACCGGAGAAAACGGTGGCGGCGGAATGCAGGAAGTTTTGGGTATGCGTTATGCAAACCAGATGTATCCGACAATCGACATCAACGGCACTACATATAAGATTGAGCTTGTTGAAGTAGATAACCAATCGGATAAAACAGCAGCAGTTACAGCAGCTCAGACATTGGTTTCTTCCAATGTAATCGCAGTTTTGGGTTCATACGGCTCAAGCGTTGCTATAGCAGCAGGTGAAACATTTGCTCAGGCAAAAGTTCCCGCAATCGGTGCTTCTTGCACAAACCCGCAGGTTACACTCGGCAACGACTACTATTTCAGAGTTTGCTTCCTCGAACCGTTCCAGGGTACTGTAATGGCAAGTTACGCTTGGGAGCAGGGATACACAAAAGCAGCTCTCATCAGCCAGAATGGCGATGACTACTCAACAGGTCTTGCTGAATACTTCAAGATTGCATATGAAAGACTCGGCGGCGAGATCGTAGCTAACGAAACATATCAGACAAACGAAACAGACTTCAATGCTATTCTTACCACAATCAAAGGTACAGATGCTCAAGTTATTTTCGCTCCGTCATCAATTACAACAGCTACATTGCTCTTACCTCAGGCAAGAAATGTAGGTATCACACTTCCTATCATGGCAGGTGATACATGGGAAAACGAAACAATCATTTCTGATTCGGCAGAAGGTTGCGTATTCTCCACATTCTTTGATGAAAATGATACAACAAATACAATCGCAAAAGATTTTGTAACAGGCTTTAAAGCATTCCTTAATGCTAACCCCGACTATATTGTTGCAAACGGCAACACAGACGGTGTAGCAGCAGTTTCGGCACTCGGTTATGATGCATATTTGGCAGTTTATAATGCACTTCTTTCTCTTGACGGAACAGAAGGCGAAATTACTTCATCGGCAGTTCGTGATGCTATTGCCGCAGCTGATTTTGACGCTGTAACAGGTCATATCACATTCGATGAAAACGGTGATGCCAACAAAGATACAGCTTACATAAAAGAAGTTAAAGATGGTAAGTTCGTGTTTGTAAAAACTCAGGTTGCAGAATAATATAATTCATAAGATTTGAGCTATTTCGGCGGGAGCTAAAAGATACTCCCGCCTTTTTAATATTTTGGTTATTTTGATTAAAGGGAATTATACGCTATGACACTATCTACATTTTTACAGTATTGTTTAACAGGTATTTCCATAGGCAGTATATATGCACTTATAGCTATAGGCTATACGATGGTTTACGGTATCTTGCGTCTTATAAATTTCGCACACGGCGATATATTTATGATGGCAGCATACTTTATGATATTTGCTATGGTGGACTTTCAGATTCCATGGTACATATCGTTAATCATAGTTTGCGTGGGAACTGTGTTGTTGGGAATAGTTATTGAAAAGGTTGCATACAAACCTCTCAGAAGCGCACCTCGTATGTCGATAATGATATCGGCAATAGGTGTATCGTATTTTTTACAGAATTTGGCAACATATTTGTTTTCGGCACTCCCAAAAGCATATCCCGATATTGCGTTTCTTAACAAGACAATTACAATGGGAGAAATATCGACTTCTGTCGTTACATTTGTAACTCCTATTTTGACTATAGTATTGGTAGTTGTACTTTTGTGGCTCATCAACCACACCAAAATCGGTATGGCAATGAGAGCAGTTTCCAAAGATTTTGAAACCTCCAAACTCATGGGTATCAAAATCAACGGAGTAATCAGCTTCACTTTTGCCATCGGCTGTCTTTTGGCGGCTATAGGTTCCGTGCTTTATTTCGTGCCTCGTCCGTCGGTTTATCCTTTGGCAGGTTCTTTGCCGGGGCTTAAGTGCTTTATTGCCGCTGTATTCGGTGGAATCGGCTCCATTCCGGGAGCTGTTGTAGGTGGGTTTATAATAGGGCTTTCGGAAACATTTATCAAAGCATTCGGATATTCCGAATTTTCCGATGTATTTACATTTGTGCTTTTGATAGCCGTATTATTGTTTAAACCGACAGGCCTATTCGGAGAAAAAACAGAGGAGAAGGTGTGAGAATATGAAAAAACAAACAAAACTTATTTTAAACATTGCACTCTTTGCTGTTTTGGCTTTAGTGTTGGTAGTAATTGATAATACATCTTCCAAAACATCCATGATCAGAACTGTTTTGCAAATGGGCGCCATATACGCTCTTATGGCTGTTTCCATGAACTTGCTCAACGGTTTTACGGGGCTTTTCTCTCTCGGTCAGGCAGGGTTTATGGCAGTTGGCGCATATGTTTTCGCCATATTGACTATACCCGTCAGTGCAAAACCCAGCGTTTATTATTTGTATGGTGTAAACGATGTTTTGGCAAATATAGAATTGCCGGTAATTCCAGCAATGATAATTGCAGGGCTGGTTTCGGCAGGGTTTGCGGCATTGATAGGTTCGCCTGTTTTAAGGCTTAAAAGCGATTATTTTGCTATAGCCACGCTTGGATTTTCGGAAATAGTCAGAATGGTCGTTGCCAGCAGCCCTCTTGCCACGATTACCAATGGTTCGTTCGGGCTTAAAAAGATACCCGGTTTCACATCATTCTATTCGCCGTTTATCGTTGCGGCAATATGCATTGCGCTTATCGTGCTTATAATCAATTCCTCCTACGGTCGTGCATTCAAGGCAATAAGAGAGGACGAGATAGCAGCAGAGGCAATGGGTATTAACCTTGCCAGGACAAAGCTTTTATCGTTTGTAATAAGCTCGTTCTTCGCAGGGATTGGCGGAGCTTTGCTCGCTCAATATTTAGGCGCTATTACATCAACCACATTCCCCATAAAGCTCACATACGATATTTTGCTTATCGTGGTAATTGGAGGAATGGGCAGCGTTACGGGAAGCATTATTTCGGCATTTCTGGTCATTGCCAGCAAAGAATGGTGGCTTAGATTTTTGGATACCGAAATGTATATAGGTTCGTTTAAAGTTCCTCTTCTTAAAAACGGCTTCAGAATGGTTGTATTCTCACTCATTCTTATGATAGTTGTACTCTTCTTCAGAAAAGGTATTATGGGAACAAAAGAATTCAGTTGGGACGGTATCTACAACTTTTTTAAGAAGAAATCGAAAAAGAAAGATTCAAGCGAGGAGGTTATGCAATAAATGGCTGAAAATATCCTCGAATTAAAAGGAATTACGATGCAGTTTGGCGGAGTCGTTGCGGTGGATAACTTTTCCATGGACATTGAAAAAGGCTCGGTTACTGCATTGATAGGCCCTAACGGAGCCGGCAAGACGACCGTTTTCAACACGATAACGGGAGTATATCAACCGACAAACGGCGAAGTATATTTTGAAGGAAACAAAATCATTTCCGCCCGTCCGCATGGGGCAATGAAGAAAATATATGCAGGAAGCAATCCCAATCTTGACGGTGAAATTATCAAAAAAACACCCGATGAATTAACCAAGATAGGCATTGCCAGAACATTCCAAAATATAAGGTTGTTTTCAAACCTTACGGTATTTGAAAATGTTTTGATTGCCAAACATATGAGAGCAAAACAAAATATTTTTTCCGCAACATTAAGATTAAATGCCAAAGAAGAAAAGCGTATGCGTGATGAGGTATGCGAGCTATTAAAAATGCAAAATATGCTTCATTTAAAAGATGAATTGGCTTCTTCTCTTCCGTACGGACTTCAGCGAAGGCTTGAGATAGCACGAGCATTGGCTACCGAACCGAAACTTCTTCTTCTTGACGAACCGGCAGCCGGCATGAACCCACAGGAAACGCTGGAACTCACTCAATTCGTTTCCGAAATAAAAAATCAATTCGACTTATCGGTTCTTCTTATTGAGCATCATATGCAAATAGTAATGGATATTTCCGATAAAATATATGTTGTGGACTTCGGCAAGAAGATTGCAGAGGGTACACCCGATGAGGTCAAACATAATCCGAAAGTTATTGAAGCATATTTGGGGGTGGATGAAGATGCTGTTGAGGGTTGAGGATTTAGTTGTAAATTACGGAGCGATTCAGGCTGTAAGAGGAATAAGCTTTGATGTTGAAGAGGGCAGTATAGTAACGCTCATAGGTGCTAATGGTGCAGGTAAATCGACAACATTGAAAGCTATATCAGGGCTTATCAAAGCTCAAAGCGGCAAGATAATATATAATGATAAGGATATTACAGGACTTGACACCACGCAAATTGTTGCCGGCGGAATTACTCTTGTGCCGGAGGGTAGAAGAATTTTCCCTGATTTAACGGTTTTGGAAAATATCAAAATCGGTGCTTATATGCGTAGCGATGACTTGACTGATGATATTAATTGGGTATATGAACTTTTCCCCAGATTGAAGGAACGCCATTGGCAACTGGCAGGAACTTTATCGGGTGGTGAACAGCAGATGTTGGCTGTAGCAAGAGCGCTTATGAGTAAACCCAAGCTTATTATGATGGACGAACCGTCATTGGGTCTTGCTCCGATATTCGTAAAAGGTATATTCGATATTATCAAAGAGATAAACAAAAGCGGAGTTACTATTCTGCTTATTGAACAGAATGCCAATATGGCACTTAAAGTCGCAGATGTCGGATATGTTTTGGAAACAGGCCTTATTTCCATGAGCGGAACAGGTAAAGAGCTTTTGGATAATGAGGATGTTAAAAATGCATATCTCGGTCATTAATTAAAATAACCAAAAAATGCATACCGATACATCAATCCTGTTTCGGTATGTATTTTTTTAACGGTTAAATGTAATAAGAAAAGAATGCAATAAGCTTGCTTAATTAAAATTCTTTTCTTATTACATTTAAGGCAA
>CAZXWI010000038.1:5202-13851 GCA_964644555.1 uncultured Lachnospiraceae bacterium
TAAAGAAGAATGCAATAAGCTTGCTTAATTAAAATTCTTTTCTTATTACATTTAAGGCAAACGAAGTTTGGCAAAGGAGAGATAAAAAAATCTCTCCTTTCCGTTAAAAATAGCAGGAACTTAATAAAGAAGAATGCAATAAGCTTGCTTAATTAAAATTCTTTTCTTATTACATTTAACCGTTAATAAATATCCGAGAACTTTTCACATCATACTTTTTACTGTATAATATTTATAATTAACCAATCATTACTTTCAACTCTCAGGTTATGTCCTGTAGATTTTTCGGTAAATTCTATATAATGCTTTTTGAAAGAGGAGATTATTATGGACCAAGAGAAAATAGGTATCTTTATTGCAGAATGTCGCAAAGAGAAAAAGTTAACACAAGAGCAACTTGCCGAAAAATTAGGTGTTACGGATAAGTCGATAAGCAGATGGGAGAACGGAAAAACTATGCCGGATATTTCATTGTTCGAGCCTTTGTGCAACGAATTGAATATTTCCGTTGCCGAATTGTTAAAGGGCGAAAGAATACACAGTGAAATCATAAGCGACAAAAAAGCATCGGTAAATTTATCGGCAAAAACATTGATGAGTTACACTCAATATATAAAATGCAAAAACAAAAGAATTATTTTGAGTGTGTTTTTTGTTGTGAGTTTACTTCCCATGTTATTAAATCAATACGGAGGGCTAAAAGGAGTTTCCGAAATAAGCGGGCTTATCAATTTATTTAATCCGATAGGCTTATTGTCCGTTTTGTTGTTCGCACTCGGTGTGTGGCTGCCACTTAAAAATAATAGGTTAAGTAAGCTTATCGGTGCTTTGGGGGTAATAGGTATAGTAATATCCGAAATATATAAATTTCTCACTTGGCATATAATGAATATAACGGGAGAGTTTAGTATACAAAACAGCATTAATTTGGCTTTCCCTGAGTTTTATGTGGGGCTGATAATATCTTTGGTAATGATAATCATTTATTTTTGCATTGATAAGATAATAAAATAAGAAAAATAAACATTTTTTAGGATTAATTTGCGTTTGTCGCCGTAATAGGGGTTCTTAAACATAAATTAATCTTAATTTGCTTTTATAGTTTCGTTCGCTGTGATAAAATAACCCTATATGAGGTGTATTATGATTAAAACAAAATCAGCATTGCTATATATTTTTATCACAGTTTTGTTTTTATGTTTGTTTGCATCTTTTGATGCCGAAAGATATTTTGATTACGCATCTGCTTTGGATGTAAGCGATGAAAATATGATGAGAGCCATTACCGATGATATGAAAGACCTTTATATCGATACAGGTGATAAGGGCGATGATGTCGACACGGATACCATAACCGAATATATTTTAAATGACGAATCCCCCGCCATTAAAGAGTATAAATTTATTTTGTACTATCTTGATTATGCGGATTATCCGAAAAACGGTTTATTTGATTCCGACTTGGAACTTGCCGTAAAGAATTATCAAACTGAGAAACTGCTTAAAGTTACGGGAATCCTCAATGTCGAAACTATGAACGCTTTGGAAAAAGAAGTTTTGACTTATAAAGAGGGTAAATACGGTGTGGCTATTTTAGAATACAAAGAAACTTTGCAAAAATTAGGTTATATAGATGAATCCGAAGTGCTGACTCAGGCTTTTGATGCTGAATTGACCGAGGTTATCAAAGCATATCAGAGAAACAATAAGGTAGAAGAAAGCGGATATTTTGATGTGTATACGCAAATAGAACTCAGAAAGCCTTTGGAAAACCAATATGATGTAAACGGGAATATCGTAAGCCCCGACATCCCCGAGGGAAACGGCACAACAGATGAAGAATAAGGTTCGTCTTAAAAATAAACATCCGCTATTGTATGTTATTACGCTAGTATTCAGCGTAATGTATATAATCATCGGATATAAATTATCGGGATTTGATTTTTTGTCTAATCCCAATTCGGATTCCACCGAATATGTTGATGCCAAAATAACAAAAATCGACTCTGCCAAGGTAACGCTGCTTGCAGAAGTTAACGGAAAAAAATTGCAACAGGTAGATGTTATATTCACTTGCGAGGTGTATTCCAAAGCTCATAATGGCGAGATTGTAACTGCGCGGCAGATAATAAGCGATATGTCCAATATTCCGGTTAGGAAAGTCGAAGAAGGCGATAGGGTAATTTTGGCGAATTCGAAGACATATAACGAGAGCGTTGAAGGTACGGTAGGCGACAAGACAACGATTTCCGAGGAATGGTTTTTTGCACAATATTCAAGAAGCAATGCTTTGATTGTTTTGGGTGGCGTGTTTGTGTTAAGCGTTTTGATATTCGGAAGAACCAAAGGTGTCAACACGATAATTTCGCTTGCCTTGACCTGTTTATGCATAATTTATGTATTGATTCCATCGGTATTGGGTGGTAAAAATATATACTTTATGACAGCGTTGACCTGCGCCTACATAACAGTTATGACACTATGCCTTGTTAACGGATACAGCAAGAAAACATTTTCGGCTATACTCGGCTGTTTGGGCGGAGTATTGCTGTCTGCATTAATTTGCATAGTAATGCAAAAATTCCTTAAACTTACGGGATATGTTTCGGAAGAAGATGTTTTCCTTGTACAGCTTAATCCTTCAGATCCTATTGATTTGAAAGCCATAGTATATTCATCGATACTAATAGGTGCCATAGGTGCTATAATGGATGTTTCGGTGGATATTTCGGCATCTTTGGCGGAAATAGCAAGAAAAGTAGGCAAGATAGGCTTTAAGGAAATGTTTACATCGGGTATGCGCATAGGGCGTGATATACTCGGTACTATGTCAAATACACTCGTTTTGGCATATTTGGGTTCGTCCATGTGCAGTGTAATACTTGCGATTGCATATAACACATCTTCAATATATCTGTTTAACACGGAAAATATCGTAATTGAGATTTTGCAAGCTTTGGTGGGTAGTTTGGGCATACTCTTTGCCATTCCGCTTACCGCAGCGATGAGTTCGTTTATATATAATCGTGAAAAAGAAAAAGATGTTTGGTTTATGAAATGATTAATCATGTCATAAATGTATTTCATATACAAAACAGTTAATAATAAAATCAGATAGGAGAAAAAAATGACAACAAGAAAATTATTAACAGCTTTGCTTGTAGCTCTTATGGTATTCACCGTTGGGGCTTGCTCGTCTTCATCAAAGAATCTCGATGGAATGAGTGTAACCGAAATCATGACGGAGCTTTCCGATGGCTTGGAAGCACCGGGATGGGCAGAAATAATCGAATTGAATGAGGAGAATTTCGAGTATATCGCATTCACCGAATATAAAGAAGGCTATGAAGCTGTTGCATGGGAGCCTCAAATGAGCAGTGTAGCACATTCTGTGGTTCTTGTAAGAGTTGATTCTGAAACCGATGTCAACTCAGTTGCCGAAGATATTGAAGCGAATGCAAATCCGAGAAAATGGTTTTGTGTAGAGGCAGAGAAAACACGAGTTTTGACAAAAGGCGACTTGGTTTTGCTTGTTATGTCGGATGAAACTACAGCAAATGCGGTTATAGAAAGATTTAACGAATTATAAAAAAGAAAAGAGCCGACGGATTCCGTCGGCTCTTTAAAGGAGAAATATGGTATTTTCTGGAATCGTTTTTTTGTATGCGTTTTTGCCATTGACTCTTTTGGCATACTTTTTTACGCCATATAAATATAAGAATTACACCCTTATATTATTCAGTTTACTGTTTTATTTTTACGGAGAACGTGAATATACGCTTCTTCTTATTTTCTGCACTTTTGTCAATTATATTGCCGGAATATATATACAAAATAATTCCGGAACGAAAAAGGCAAAGTATGTTCTCATTGCGGCATTGGCGTTAAGCCTTGGAATTTTATTGTTTTATAAGTACACCGATTTTTTTATTGTAACATTTAACAGCATATTTAATACTTCATTTAAAAAGCTGAATTTGCACCTGCCGATCGGAGTAAGTTTTTTTACATTCCAATCATTAAGCTACACTATCGATGTTTACACGAATCAATGCAGAGCAAGAAAGGATTTTACATCTTTGCTTTGCTATGTGTCTTTATTCCCACAGCTTGTAGCAGGGCCTATAGTGCGCTATATTGATGTGGAAAAACAATTGGACGAACGAAATGTTGATATTGGCAAATTTTCTTTGGGTGTTAGGTGCTTTATTATAGGGCTGGGTAAAAAAATTCTTATTGCAAATGTGTTAGGGGAAATAGTATCGGCATTTAAGTCTTCCGGTGAGAGCAGCTTGCTGTTTGTGTGGCTGTATGCGATAAGCTACACATTGCAGATTTATTTTGATTTTTCGGCTTATAGCGACATGGCAATAGGCTTGGGTCGAATGATAGGATTTGAATTCACAAAGAATTTCGATTACCCATATATATCGACTTCGGTAAGCGAATTTTGGAGAAGATGGCATATAAGCCTTGGTACCTGGTTTAGAGATTATGTTTATATCCCCCTTGGAGGCAACAGAAAAGGAATAGCTAAGCAAATCAGAAATATTCTTATAGTTTGGGCATTAACCGGACTTTGGCATGGAGCATCATGGAATTTTGTTGTATGGGGGCTTTGGTACGCTGTTGTGTTGATTTTTGAAAAGCTTTGTTTTGGAAAATATTTAAAAAAACTTCCGAAAATCGTTTCACATATATATGTTATGGCTGTTGTTATTGTCGGGTTTGTTATTTTTGATTCAACCGATATTGTATCGGCAGTCGAGCTTCTTAAAAATATGTTCGGCATAGGAATTACCGATTTAGCAGGGGAGATGTCCTTGTATTATCTTAAGAGCTATGCATCGGTTTTGATTTTGGGAGTAGTTGCTTCCATGCCTATTGCCGCTAAGGCTGTAAAGCGAATAAAGCAAAGCGAAACAGGGCTTAATATAATAAATGCGGCTGAACCGATATTTACAGCACTTATTCTCATTGTTTGCACGGCATATATCATTGATGGCTCATTTAATCCGTTTTTGTATTTCAGATTTTAGGGGAGGAATTTATATGAAAAAAGCAAAAGATATAATTAACTCAGTTGTTTTTATTATCATCATATTCTTTCTTGCTCTGATTTTCGTAATAAAGGACGATAGTGAAATTTCGTATTCGGAACGCAGAAAACTGGCTCAATGCCCTAAATTTACCTTAAGCAGTGTGTTAAGCGGTGAATTCAGCACAGATTTGGAAGATTATATGACAGATCAATTTGCATTCAGAGATACTTTTAGGTTGGTCAATTATTACTTTCGCCATGATATAATGAACCAAAGCGATGTAAACGGTTTGTATGTTTACGATAATGTTGTATATAAAAGCATCTATCCGCTTGATAAAAAACAGATAGGTATGGCAAGAGTAAAAATCAGCGAAGTACAATCCGAGTATTTAAGCGAAGATAATAATGTATATGTAAGCGTGATTCCCGATAAAGCATATTATAGCGGCAATGAAAATTCTCTTAATATTTCACATGATGAGCTGGTTGAATGTTTGCTTTCGGGTTTATCGGGTGTTACTTATATTGATATAAAAGATACGCTTAATAAAGATTCTTACTATATTACCGATATACATTGGAGGCAGGAAAAGCTTTTCGAATGTGCCGATAAACTTATTACGGCAATGACCGGAGATGTAAAGGCAAAGAGCCAATTCGACACAAAAGAATATGACTCATTCGTGGGTGGTTACTCAGCACAGATAGGCACTTGCGAAACAGAAGTATTAAAGTATCTTGTATTTGACACATTCGAAAATGTTAAAGTGTATGATATGAGCGAAAATAAAGAGTTGAGCGTGTACAACGAAGATGCACTCGGTGCTTTAGACAGTTATGATATTTTTCTATACGGTGCAAAGCCGTTGATTAAAATAGTTAACCATAACAGTCAAGATAATCAGCGGCTCATTATTTTCAGAGATTCGTTTGCAAGCAGCATAACACCTCTTTTAATAGATAGCTACAGTGAAATAATCCTTGTGGATTTAAGGTATATTCAAACTTCTCTTCTTTCGGAATATGTGAATTTTGATAATTGCGATGTATTGTTTTTATACAGCGACTCCGTGGTAAACGGTGCTTCTGTATCAAAATAAACAGACTGCCGTATGAATAAATAATTATTCATACGGCAGTTTTATTTTTAATTATTTACCAAAGATTCGTGTATATTCGGTTTGGTTAAACTCGCTTCGTCGGCCCACGCAGTTTTCTCTCTTACATAGTGAACAATTTTTATATCCGCTGTTATCCGCAAATATTATTCCGGAGAGTGAGTTCCATGGAAGCATATACCCGGAATTTGTAAGAGATAGTTCTATTGATTCGGTAGGGTAGTTTCCGATAATATCAAACAATATTTTATTGTTTTCAATAGGCCAATCGGGCAAGGAACCGGGCTGCAAAAGTGCAGAGGATGCTATATCGAAATTTTCTTTCAAATAGTCGAGTGTGTATTTTGTGGCTATATCCAAGACAGCCCCTGCCATAATATCCCGAACCGCTTCATTGGGTATAAGTTCGCAATTTTTTATTTCATAACCCGATGTTATGGCACAAGCGAATACACGGGAAGTGTTTTTCAATTTATCCGAAAGAAGCTTGCTTTTAAATTGTATATTTTCTATTACAACATTTTCATCATCAAGAGTATGTGCATTGCACCACTTTATTACAGATTTCGGTTTGGCGTATTCGTTTGCAATATTAATATATTTTTTATACATATTAATAGCACCTTTGCTCTTGCTTTTACTTACTCTTTCGAAATAATCAAGTGTTATATTAACAGGTATGTCCTTTAAAATTACATAGTTGTCACTCATGTACCGCTCCTTGTCCAAAATACTTTTAATGACTTTGAATCGAGTTTTGCAATTATTGCTCCGAACCGTGGATTTCATCAACTTGTATCATTATGGCACATTCCATGCGTTTTTTAAACAGTTCGCAGCCGTATTCGTAAATGCCTTTGATATCTCCCGTTGCGTGATATGCATTAGCTGCGCAACCTCCCGAACAATACAATTTTGCCCAACAGTTTTGACATTCGCTTCTTGCGTATGCGTTGCAAAGCTTGAATTCATCACGTATTGCGGTGTTGGTAACTCCGTCAAATACATTGCCCATTAAGTATTTGTCATCTCCGACAAATTGATGGCATGGGTATAAGTCGCCCCATGGGGTAACGGCTAAATATTCCGTTCCGGATCCGCAGCCCGAAATGCGCTTGTAGATGCAAGGTCCGTGGGATAGATCTATCATATAGTGGTAGAAAGTAAAACCGTTGCCTGCTTTTTTTCGTTTTATCATCTCTTTGGCAAGGATTTCGTATTGCTCGAATAAAACGGGCAAGTCTTTTTCTGATAGTGCATAAGGCTCATTCGGCGAACAAACAACGGGTTCCATGGATAATTCGGTGAACCCTTCGTCAGCCATATGGAAAATATCGTTGGTAAAATCGATATTGTTTTTGGTGAATGTTCCGCGCATATAGTAGTTTTTGCCTTCACGTTTTTTGACGAATTCCTTGAATTTCGGCAGAATTATATTGTAGCTGCCGCATCCGCCGGGAGTCTTTCTGAGTTTGTCGTGAACTTCTTTTCTTCCGTCAAGGCTGAGTACCACATTATGCATTTCTTTGTTGGCAAATTCTATAACTTCGTCATCGACAAGCATACCATTGGTGGTAAGAGTGAAACGAAAATTCTTGTTTTTTTCTTTTTCTATACTTCGTGCGTATTTAACAAGCTCTTTTACCACATCCCAATTCATCAAAGGCTCACCGCCGAAAAAATCGACTTCCAAATTTTTTCTATTTCCCGAATTTTCAATGAGGAAATCCAAAGCTCTCTTACCCGTTTCAAAACTCATCAAGGCTCGTTCGCCGTTATATTTGCCTTGGCTCGCAAAGCAATATTCACAGCTTAGGTTACAGGTGTGAGCCACATGCAGGCAGAGTGCTTTTATTTCTGTGTGTCGGTTTTTAAGGTCGAATGCTTTGTTCTGATATGTGTCATCGGTAAAAAGCTTGCCTGAATCTTCAAGCTCTTTTATGTCGGTTAGGCATTCAATGATATCATCTTCGGTGATATCGGGATATTTAGTAAGTATTTTGTTTATTATATCTTCCGTAGAGGAAGCCTTAAATAGCTCAATTATGTCATATGCTACATCGTCCACAACATGTACTGAACCACTGAATACATCAAGGACTATATTGTAGCCGTTAAGCTTATATTGGTGTATCATAAGTATCTCCTTCAAATAAAATGCCACTTCCTCTTAATGAGCAAGCGGCAATTTAGCAGACTAAAAAATTAGTTCTCTTTGTTTTCACACTGCTGGTTTGCAACACCGCATGATGTTTTGCATGCTGACTGGCATGATGTCTGGCATTCGCCGCAACCACCGTTTTCCAAGCTCTGTGAAAGATTGCGTGTGTCGAGTGTCTGTATTCTCTTCATAAGGAAATCCTCCGTAATTTATTTGTTTATCTTTGATATTTTACCATTATTAGCTCACCGTGTCAATCAAAGAGCCGATAATAAACAAATTTAGTGATAAAGAGTGAATTCTATTGAATTTAGTTTTTATTTAGT
>CAZXWI010000039.1:0-13610 GCA_964644555.1 uncultured Lachnospiraceae bacterium
TGTATATAGCTACAAACTATCATTCGAGATTGTTTCAATCTCTCATTTGGCAAACTCCGTTTGCCTTAAACTCTGCGCAAGATAATATTTTATAAGTAAACTTTAAAATATTATCTTACTTGAGTTTAACCGTTTGTAAAAAAAGAAGACAGCCGGTTTCAAGGCTGTCCATTTCGCTGATTGTAGTATACCACACTTACCTAACCGAAATCAACTGACAACTACTGACAATATCAATCGGCATTATTTTCTATATCCTTTTCGCTTAATATCTTAAAACCGTTTTGTTTAAGCAGCTTTGCCGTAAGCCCCATGCCGGAGATTTTCACAAGCGAAAAAGTGCCGTCATAGATGCTGTTAACACCGCATGAGGGGCTTGATTCTTTTAGAATACAAAGTTCTATTTCATTTTTGTTTGCGGCTTCTAAAGAGGATTCTGCGCCCTTTTGAAACTCCTCACTGACATCACATCCGCTTTTGGTAAAAACCTTTTCCACACCGTCTACAAAGCGTATTTCAGAGGGTTCTCTCGGGGTAGGCAGTCCGCCCATACATTCGGGGCATATGGGAATTATATTATGTTTTTCGCAAAACTCAACAACCGATTTATTGTAATTATTCCCTCCCGAATATTTGCAATTTTCGCCCAAAAGGCACTTTGATACGAGAATATTCATTTAGCCGATAAGCTCTTTTACTGCTTCGTTGACAGCTTTGCCATCGGCTCTGCCCTTAACTTTGGGAAGAACATCTGCCATAATGAGCTTCATTTGTTTAAGCTCTGTAACTCCGAGGCGGTTGATGGCTTCGGCAACAATCTCTTTTACTTCTTCGTAGGTGAGCTGTTCGGGCAAATAGCTTTCGAGAATTTCGATTTCTGTTTTAGCCTGAGTGATAAGGTCATCTCTTTGTGCTTTTACAAATTCTTCCAACGAATCTTTGCGCTGTTTTAGTTGTTTTGATATTATTTCTATGATTCCGTCATCGTCAAGCTCTGTTAAATTGTCTTTTTCATATTGGAGAATGCCTGCTCTTATCATGGTTACAGCATTTTTCTTGACGGTATCTTTTTCTTTCATCGCCTCTTTCAAATCCTGCATAAGGCGCTCTTTGATGCTCATTATATTTTCCTCCTTTTAAAAAGCCCTCCGTAAATACGGAAGGCAGTTTAATTATCTTTTATTTCTTTTTTTTCTGGCAGCTTCTGCCTTTTTCTTTCTCTTTACACTTGGTTTTTCGTAATGCTCTCTTTTTCTGATTTCAGCCATTACACCTGCCAATGCAGTCTTTTTCTTAAATCTTTTTAAAGCGCTCTCTAAGGATTCGCCTTCACGAACTCTAACTTCCGACATCTTCTTTCTACCCTCCCCTCTGCATTGGTTTAGTCGCATATTTTACGCAACAATATAATTATAGCAAATACAATTATTAAGTCAATAATTTAATGAAAATTTTAGCCTGCCGGCCAAGAAAATTTTCTTCCTGCCATCAAATGAAAATGCATATGGTTTACACTTTGCCCACCGTCAGAACCGATGTTGCTGACGATGCGAAAACCGTCCTGCGTGATTCCGAGGCGCACTGCTAGCTTGTTGATAACCACAAAAATTTTACTGATGATTGCGCTTCCCGCAGGAACATTCATAACATTGTCGAAATGCTCTTTCGGAATTATTACAATATGAATAGGCGCTTGCGGATCAATGTCGTTAAAAGCGATAACATCATCGTCCTCGTAAACTATATCCGTAGGTATTTCTTTGTTTACAATTTTACAAAACAGACAATCGTCCATAGTTTCTCCTTTCGGCAAACAATTTTTGTCTATTTAGTTTATCATAAAAGTCGCTAGTTTGCAATTATTTCTTTATTTATGTGAAATTTTGGTGTGGGGGTATGTGGCTCACCCCCACACCTTCCCCATGTCGGTCGCCACCGGCATACCGCTGAGTTAGTCGGCATAAATCGGATATGTAGCACCCACCTGATTCAGCAAACAGAGTTTGCATAAGAAAGGGGGCTTGGGGATATACCCAACATATAAAATACAATAAGAAATTTCCCCAAGTGTAGGTATACATATTTTTCATATGACAAAAATAAAATTATTATATACACGAGGTGAAAAATTGGAAAAAGGATTCGGTTCTATCGGTGGGTTAGACGAGGTTAAGCAGGAGCTTACGGAAATTGCGGATTTCTTGGTGAATCCCGAAAAATACAAGCGATTCGGTGCAAATGTGCCCAAGGGTGTATTGCTCTACGGCCCTCCGGGTACGGGCAAGACCATGCTTGCCAAAGCATTGGCATACGAAGCAGGGTGTAATTTTTTATATGCATCGGGTTCGGAATTTATAGAAAAGTTTGTTGGGGTCGGTGCAGGGCGAATACGAAGTTTGTTTGAAAAAGCGGAAAAAAAGCGACCATGCATAGTTTTTATAGATGAGATAGATTCAATAGGAGCGGTGCGTAATGCCGATAATAACTCAGAGAGGGATCAGACTCTCAATCAGCTTTTGATAGAAATGGACGGATTTGTCAAAAATGACGGAGTTGTCATAATGGCGGCTACCAATCGAATTGATATGCTGGATAAGGCACTTCTTAGGGCAGGGCGTTTTGATAGGCATATCTATTTTCCCAATCCGAGTTTTCGGGAGAGGGAGGCAATACTTAAATTGCATTTTCGAAATAAGCCCACCGACAGCAAGGTGGATATGAAAAAGACCGCACTTCGCACAAGTGGTTTCAGCGGTGCATCGCTGGCTTTGGTGGCTAACGAGGCGGCTCTTTTGGCAATCAGAAAATCAAAGGAGTCGGTCGGTGAAGAAGAGATTGACGAAGCTATAATAAAGATTTCGGCAGGGCTTAAAAATAAAAATGTGATTCTCTCAAGAGAAGAAAAACAAATCGTTGCCTGCCACGAAGCAGGTCATGCCCTTATGCGTTATCTTACCGAGGGCAAATTTGCCGATGTAGTCAGCATTGTGCCTCATGCGGGGAGTCTGGGCTTTGTTATGGACTCAGAGAAGGAAGAAAGATATCTTATGAATACGGAGCAAATAGAAAATACTATTTGCGTACTGCTTGCAGGCAGAGCTGCGGAAGAAATCATGATCGGCAAAATCACCAACGGAGCGCAAAACGATTTGAAAAAGGCAAATGCCTATGCCGAAGATTGTATCATGGAGTACGGAATGAGTCGCCAATACAAAAACAGGGTGTTTACGAACATATTGAGCAGGGAAGTGATGTACGATATCAATTTCGAGATATCCGAACTGCTTAATAATTGCTACAAAAAAACGGCAAGCCTTTTGTCGGAATACAAAGATTGCCTGACAAAGCTTGCCGAAGAATTATTGGTTAAAGAAATTTTACGATGTGATGACATCAAAAATATTATCGCACCTATTTGTTTGAATCAAGAAACTTGTTGATAATTGTTCTTGCTTCACCTATCATGTAAAGCGAACCGGTGAAAGCGTAAACTTCGTCCTCTTTTGTTAAGTCGAGGTAATTCGGTATCATAGAAAAATCATCAAGGGGTGTTGCATCGATATTGTATTTTTCTTTGATGTGCTTTGCCATTTCTTCGGCAGGCACTGCCCTTGCATCTTCGGGTGTAAGGGTGTATATTTTTTTTGCTATCGATGTTAATAAATCAAGGGATTCGTCAACCTGCTTGTCGCTTAACATTCCGTAGAACAAAACAACTTTCTTATCGTCAAAATACATCTTGATGTTGTTGGTAAATGCAGTGATGCCGTCGATATTGTGTCCTCCGTCGATAAGTATTACGGGCTTACGGTTAAGAATTTCGAATCTGCCCGTAAATGCAACGGTTGAAAGACCTTTTTTAATAGCCTCCGGAGTGATGTTCCAACCCTTTTTCTTTAATATTTCAAGGGCATTGAGAGCATTAAGTGCGTTGTAGAGCTGATGTTTTCCGAGAAGCGAAAGGTTAAGTTCGCTTACTCCGAGAACGGAATCCTCTTTTGTATAACGAACAACTTGACCATCTATTCCCGTTGAAATCATTGTTATATCATTTGGGTTACAAACGATTACTCTTGCACCGAGTTCGTTTGCTCTTTTTCTTATAACTTCGCATGTGGATTCGGGATTCAGAGCGTAAACGCATACATCGGTATCTGCTTTGATAATTCCTGCTTTTTCGAATGCGATCTCTTCAAGGGTGTTGCCGAGGTATGCCTGATGGTCGTAGCTGAGGCTGACTATAACCGAGGCTTCGTTTGTTTTAATAACGTTCGTAGCGTCGAATCTGCCGCCCATTCCGACTTCCAAAACGACTATATCCACATTCTGTTTTGCGTAGTAGTTAAAGCCTATTGCCGTAACCACTTCGAATTCGGAGGGGTGGGGAAGTCCTTTTGCAATCATTCTTTCGATAGCTGCTTTTACTTCAAGAGTATTTTCGATAAGATCCTCTTCTGATATGGGAGTGTTGTTTAATTGTATTCTTTCCGTGAACTTTTCAAGATACGGTGAAATATAAAGCCCTGTTTTATACCCTGCATTCACCAAAACATTTGATATCATTGCACAGGTTGAGCCTTTGCCGTTTGTTCCTGCCACATGAACATATTTCATTTTGTCCTGAGGGTTACCGAGTTCTTCCAAAAGGGCTGTAATATTTTTCAGTTCTATCTTTTCACCGAATTTATATGTTGCGTGAATATATTCAAGAGCCTGTTCGTAATTCATATTTCCTATTCCTTTCCAGATAAAAGCAAAATTATGCATGAACATTATAACATAATAATAATTAAAATGTCATAGACTATATATGAAAAGAGGATTTTTTATGAACAGATATGCTTTTACATCGCCTTATGTGCCGTTTGCGTGGGAAATAACTAGGGGAGGTGCGGATTTGATGAAGAAAGAGGGCAGAGAACTGGTCCTTAAGAATGATTTGGACTCAATTTATGAAAATACTTATCTTTGGGACCAGTTCTCGGAGGGTGCAATTCCCCAAAACTCACAAACCGACAATAAAAAAGATGATATTACAGATGAAATTTTAAATAAAAGAGATATTATTGCTGCAAATGAGCAGATCTCGGCAAAAACAACAAGCGAAATTTCATCAATCGGCATTTTATACGAACTTCTCATAAATGTATGCCGAGCCAAAAAAGAACCCCTCAGCCGTGAAATTTATTTGAATATCACTATGTAAGCATATTGATTATTATGTTATAATTTACTTAGTCAATGCGGAGGTGAATTATGAGTACAGCACATATCAATGCAAACCAAGGTGATTTTGCACCCACGGTTTTGATGCCGGGTGACCCGCTCAGAGCAAAATACATTGCCGAGAATTTCTTGGAAAGTGCCAAAATGATAAATGATATTCGTGGAATGTTTGCATATACGGGAAAGTACAAATCAAAGGAAGTGTCGGTAATGGGTTCGGGCATGGGAATGCCGTCTATGGGCATTTATTCCCATGAATTATTCACTTTTTTCGATGTGAAAAATATTATCAGAGTCGGTTCATGCGGTGCGTATACCGAAAAATTGAAGGTGAAAGACATCGTTCTTGCGCAGGGCGCCTGCACAAATTCCAATTACTCATTTCAATATGGTTTGGATGGCGGCACATTTGCTCCTATTTGTGATTTTGAGCTTCTATATCAAGTCAAGAGCAAAGCGGACGAGCTTAATATTTCGTATAAAATAGGCAATGTCCTTTCCACCGATGTTTTCTACGAACCTGACGGTTATTGGCAAAAGTGGGCAAAAATGAATGTGCTTGCTGTTGAGATGGAAACCGCAGCCCTTTATATGAATGCCGCAAAATCAAATAAAAAAGCACTCTCAATTTTGACCGTGAGCGACCATTTCATAACCAAGGGGTGCGACTTAACTGCCGAAGAGAGAGAAAAATCCTTTAATGAGATGATCAAGCTAGCTCTGGAGGCTGCAGTAACACTTACTTAGTCTTAAACATATGTATTAAAAGAAAAAATCTTCGGATTTTTTCTTTATTTCACCAAGACCAGCTCCCGAAGTAGCTTTTATATAAAAAAGTACAATTTTTTCACCGAGATAAAAAACACCGCCCCTCAACCACTAATCGGCGTAGGACGGTGTTAATTTTATTCTTCGTCAAATGACGGTGCGATATCCATAAATGAAGCATCGATTTTTACTGCTTCGGATATTTCTTTTGTGATATCTTCAAGGATTTTCGAAAAATACATCTGCGAATTTATAAACTCCGTTGCGGCACTTATTTGACAAAGTGAATTGTACATTTCGTTGAATTTTTGTATCTGCTCTTCATTCGGTTCTGTGCCGAATAATTTCATTGTCGAAAAATCCAGTTGCATACGCATAAAATCGCTCATCATAGTGCTGTATTCTGGGTTTTCGTCAATTACTTTCGCAGCGTTTTGGTATTTTTGAAACTCTTGTGAATTTTTTATAGCACTTGTTAAATTGTGCAATGCATCATAAATATTCATTTATTGCTACCTAACTGTTGGACTTCATTATTATCGGCATTACTATCGGACGTCTTAATGTCTTATCGTAAAGGAACGCATCAAGGCTTGCCTTTACTTCTATTCTTATGCTCGATAAATCAGCTCTTTGCATTAAAAGCGCATTGATAACATTCGTGCAGCGTATTTTTGCTTCGTGTAATAAATCCGAACTTTCTCTCATATAGATGAATCCTCTTGAGATTATCTCCGGTCCGCTGACTATCTTTCCGTTGTCGATAGTGGCAGCTACTACAAAGAGTCCGCCCTCAGAAAGTTTCTTTCTGTCTTTTAATACAATATTTCCTATATCACCGATTCCCGCTCCGTCAACAAGCGTTATTCCTACATTGACTTTGTCGATTATTTTGGCGTAGTCATGACCAATTTCCAATATGTCGCCGTTTTGCATTACGAACACATTGTCCTCTTTAAGTCCCATTTTTTTCGCAATGTTTGCATGGGCGTAAAGCATCTTGTATTCGCCGTGGCAGGGCATAAAGTTGCGAGGCTTGATAATAGCCTGTATAAGCTTTAATTCCTCCTGACAAGCGTGTCCCGACACATGCACGAAATCTGTGCCGCTGGTTATTACCGTTGCACCCAGTCTGACCAAATTGTTGGTAAGTTCTGCAATGGTCTTTTCGTTCCCCGGAATAGGTGTTGCCGAAATAATGATAAAATCGCCTGCGTTTAGCTTTAAACGGTGTTCGTTGTTTGCCATTCTCGAAAGCGCACTCATGGGTTCACCCTGTGAACCCGTTGTCAAAAGCACAATCTGTTCAGGCTGGTGTTCTGCAATTTGGGCCGGATCAATGAGGATATTGTCGTTAAATTTAAGGTATTTAAGTTCCTTAGCCACGCTCACCACATTGAGCATACTTCTTCCCGTTATGCAAACTTTTCTTCTGTTATGCTTAGCTGCATCGAATATTTGCTGTATACGGTGTATATTGGTGGAGAATGTGGCAATTACTATCCTTTTCTTGCCTGCTTGAGAGAACAATGTGGCAAATGATTCACCGATTGTTTTCTCCGATGGGGTATAACCTTTCTTTTCCGCATTGGTACTGTCGGCAATGAGAAGATCAACTCCTTCTGCACCTATCTGCGCCATTCTGGCAAGGTTTATTTGATGATTGTCAACGGGAGTTAAGTCTATCTTAAAGTCGCCCGTATGGAATATATTTCCGCCCTTACATTTTATAAACAATGCGGAGCTGTCGGCAATGGAGTGGTTTGTCGTGATAAATTCAACGGTAAATCCCTTTACGGTTATCGTAGAGCCGTAATGCACCACATTTAGGTTTGCCGATTTATCCAGCTTATGCTCCGTTAATTTGTTGCCCAAAAGCCCTATGGTGAGCTTTGTACCGTAAATAGGCACCGAGCAGCCGAAACGCTTTAAAAAGAACGGAATCGAACCTATGTGATCCTCGTGTCCGTGAGTAATGAAGATACCTCTGACTCTGTCGATCTTGTCATCAAGATACGAAAAATCGGGGATTACGAAGTCGATACCGTACATCTCTTCGTCCGGAAACTTTATTCCGCAGTCAACGATGATTATATCGTCCTCACATTCGATAACGGTGAAATTCTTGCCGATTTCTTCAAGGCCTCCGAGCGCAATAACCTTAAAAGTTGTGCCCTTATCTACGATTGTCTTTTTCGGTTCTCTTTTTTTCTTTCCTGTTATCTTTTTTTCCATCTTACTCTTCGTCTTCAAATTCCGCCGAGAAATAGAATTCGCTTACTTCGTCGAACTCGTCGTCATCCTCAACTTCTGTAAGAATAATCTTGCCCTCTTCGTCTTCGTCAATTCTGTAAAGATATGCATCTTCGCTCTCTTCGTCTTCATACAAAACGATGTATTCTTTATCGTTGTAGAGGAACTGATCTTCTATCAATAATTCTACCTCTTCGCCATTTTCAAGTTCGAGTGTGATTTTGTTTTCATCCATTTTGTTTTAATCTCCTTTATTTTTAATTTAAAATACATTAGAATCCAAATAGCTTTGCAATATTATTTGCGCCGCCATCTCATCTATTACATTTCTTTTCTTTTTCCAATTTTTACCTGTTTGCTCAAAGGCTCTTTCGGCTTCCTTTGTCGAAAGACGCTCGTCCCACAAAATAACTTCGCAGGGGAGTGCTTCTTTTAAAATTTCGTATTGCGCCTTTACCTTTTGTGCCTTTGCTCCCTCGCTTCCGTCAAGGTTGAGCGGATAGCCGACAACAACGCTG
Organism: uncultured Lachnospiraceae bacterium; assembly: GCA_964644555.1. Taxonomy (GTDB): domain Bacteria; phylum Bacillota; class Clostridia; order Eubacteriales; family Anaerofustaceae; genus RUG14186. The sequence goes on from CAZXWI010000039.1 coordinate 8,766, forward strand.
CCCACATCCTTTTCATTTATTATCTTTTTAAATTCTTCTATATCCTCATCAAAGGTTTTGCACTGTATAACTCCTGCACCCTGCGCAGTTATTCCCATGATGTCGCTGACCGCAACACCTGTTCGTGCTTCTCCCAAATCAAGGCACATTATTCGCTTTGTAAGCATAGTTTCTCCCGATTGTGTATTTGTGGGGAAAGCCCCACGACAGCTTTTATTGTGATGAGAACCCCACACCCCCTTGTCACCTGCATCCCGACAAAGGGGGTGTGGGGTAGCCCCACAAATTAAAGTTCTTTTAAATACTTAGCAACAATCTCTTCCAAGAGTTCATCACGGTCGAGCTTCTTGATTGTGTTTCTCGCATCCTTGTATGATGTGATGTATGTGGGATCTCCGCTCATGATGTAACCTACTATTTGGTTGATCGGATTGTATCCTTTTTCGTCAAGAGCCGCCTTAACGCTTGAAAGCGCATTTTTTATCATTGTGCTTTTATCGTTTTCTAATGAAAATTTTTGTGTTTCCATTATATTGTTGTTTTCCATAAGCAAAATCTCCCATTTATGATTTTATAGCTTTAGTCTACTATATTTTGTCGAATAATCCAATACAAAAACCCAAGTATTGTGTTTTTAATTCGATTCTAACCGATTATTGCAAGTGCGTTTTTAACGCATTCATCGGCTAATGCGCTGTCTTTGAATCCGGCTTGAGCCATGTCGGGGCGGCCGCCTCCTCCGCTTCCTACGGATTTAGCTACTTCTTTGATGAAGTTTCCGCAGTTAAAGCCTGCTTCCACTGCTTTTTTCGTTGCCGATGAGAGCATTAATCCTTTACCTTCGTTTTCACAAACGAGAAGTATTACACCGCAGTCGAGCTTATCTTTGAGTTTGTCCGATAGATCTCTTAATTTGTTGATATCTGCCGAGCCGATGTTTTTAACGATATAGTCGATACCGTCTTTTGTGAACTTGGTATTTATGAGTTCATCGGTTTGACCTGCATTGGCTTTGCTTGATAATACCGATATTTCTTTATTGAGTTTCGAAATATTTTCATTAAGCTCGTTGATTTTTCCTACGAGCATATCGGGTGATGTTTTTGCAGATACGGTTGCTTCGTTTAAGGTTTCCTGCATCGAATTTACATATTCGTAAGCTTTTGAGCCGGTAACGGCTTCTATTCTTCTTACACCTGCAGCAACACCGGATTCGGATATTATCTTAAACATTCCCGCAAATCCTGTGTTTTTGAGGTGGCAGCCTCCGCAAAGTTCCATGGAGTAATCACCGATTTTTACAACTCTTACTTCTTTACCGTATTTTTCACCGAAGAGAGCTGTTGCACCGAGCTTTTTGGCATCGTTTATATCGGAAGTGAACGTTTCAACGGGGATACATTTGAGTATTTGTTCGTTAACTATTCTCTCTGTTTCGGCAATTTGCTCTTTTGTCATTTTTTCGAAATGCGAAAAGTCGAAACGGAGTCTGTCGGAGCTTACTTCGCTGCCTGCCTGATTGACATGAGTACCCAAAACCATTTTGAGTGCTTTGTGCAAAAGGTGGGTGGAAGTGTGGTTTCTTTGTGTGTCCATACGATGAAGTTCACATACTTGCATCTGTACGGTATCGTTTGTTTTAAAACTGCCTTCGGTAACTGTGATATAGTGAGCGAATTTATCTCCGCTTTTTATCGTGTCTGTAACCTCGGCTTTTGCGTTATCTGTAAATATTGTTCCGATATCGCCAAGCTGACCGCCGCTTTTAGCGTAGAAAGAAGTTTTATCTGCAATGAGAACACCGCTTTCACCCTCTTTGATTTCGTTTGTTTCGGCATTGTCCTTAACAAGGCAGATGATATTTCCGCTTGATGTAAGTGAGTCATATCCGACAAATTCAGTGGCTTTCATTCCCGAAACTATCTCTGTGAGAGAGTCTTTCCAGCTTTCGATATCCTGTTTGTTGTGAGCGTCTTTAGAAGTGAGCTTTTGCTTTTTCATGGCTTCGTTGAATCCGTCCATGTCCACATCAATGCCTTCTTCCTGAGCAATCTCCTGAGTTACCTCAACGGGGAAGCCGAATGTGTCGTAAAGCTTAAATGCGTCATCACCGTTTATTACGGTTTTGTTTTCGCCTTTTAATTTTTCGATAAGCTCTTTTATCATTTCCGTGCCTTGAGCAATGGTTTCGTTAAAGCGAACCTCTTCAACCGAGATAAGCTTTAATATCATATCTTCATTTTCACTGAGGGCAGGGTATGCTTCTTTGGAAGTTTCTATAACTCTCTTTGCCACATCAACCATGAATAAATCGTTTATGCCGAGTCTTTTGCCGTGGCGAACTGCTCTTCTGAATAATCTTCTGAGAACATATCCTCTTCCTTCGTTTGAGGGAATAACACCGTCTGAGAGCATGAACACAACGCTTCTGATGTGGTCTGTGATAACACGAATGGATACATCATCCTGAGCGTTTTTGCCGTAATCGACTTTGGCAAGAGCACAAATGTAATCAAGGACATATCTTATCGTATCTACCTCAAAGAGGTTGTCAACCCCTTGGCATACAACGGCAAGGCGCTCAAGTCCCATACCGGTGTCGATGTTCGGATGTTCGAGGCGGTTGTAGTTGCCGGATTCGTCTTTATCAAATTGAGTAAATACCAAATTCCATACTTCCACGAATCTGTCGCAGTCGCATCCTACGCCGCAGGTCGGTTTGCCGCAGCCGTATTTTTCTCCTCTGTCCACATATATTTCGGAACAAGGTCCGCACGGACCAAGCCCAATCTCCCAGAAGTTGTCCTCTTTACCGAGGCGTGTTATATGATCGGGAGAAAGCCCTATCATATTTTGCCATAAATCGTATGCTTCATCATCATCTTCGTATACTGACGCATACAATAAATCTTTGTCAATCTTTACTACTTCGGTTAAGAATTTCCATGCCCATGTAATGGCTTCTTTCTTGAAATAATCACCGAATGAGAAGTTGCCGAGCATTTCGAAGAATGTGCCGTGGCGAGCTGTTTTGCCAACATTTTCGATATCCGGTGTACGGATGCATTTTTGACAAGTGGTTACTCTTTTCTTAGGCGGTGTTTCCTGACCTGTGAAATAAGGCTTCAGAGGTGCCATACCTGAGTTTATTAAAAGAAGACTCTTGTCGTTATGCGGAATAAGCGAAAAGCCGGGCAAACGCAAGTGATCGTTTTGTGTTTCGTAATAATTTAAAAACATTTCTCTGAGTTCATTAAGACCGTATTTTTCCATAATATCCTCCAATTAACACATTATACCACAACAATGCTCCGATTAAATACAATTATGTTAAATACGACCGATAATTTTTGTATACGGGGTGTGAAAATTGTTAAAGATAAGATAGAAAAGACTATCACGAAGCTATGTCAATTTAAATATTATATATTAGCTCTGATTGTCGTAAAACAGACTTTTGTAAAAGGAGAATAGTCATTATGGTTAAACGGGGCGATGTTTATTATGCGGATTTAAGCCCGATAGTCGGAAGCGAGCAGGGTGGAGTAAGACCTGTTCTTATTTTGCAAAACGATATAGGAAACAAGTATTCTCCGACGGTGATCGTTTCCGCAATCACATCGAAAACGGGCAAGATGAAACTTCCCACACATATACCCTTGGAACAAAACAGCGGACTGAGTAAAAATTCGATGGTTCTCCTAGAGCAGATCAGAACCATCGACAAAATGCGCCTTAAAGAAAAAATAGGGCATGTAAACGATGATACCATGAATAAAATAAATGATGCGATAGGGATAAGTTTGGGATTTTAGATAGATATATACAAATTTTTATTGTGGGGATATATCCCCACCCCTTTTTTATGCAAACTCCGTTTGCTGATAGGGGTGGTGCTACGCACCTGATATTTGCCAACTTCGTTGGTAAAAGGGGATGCGTATTTGAAAAAGTATTTGCACATCCTCCATAATTGGAGTATGATATACCCCGAAGAGAGAACGAAATGAAAAACCAATACGATTTATTTGCAAATTATTACGAAATGCTTACCGATGGCGTTGATTACGATATGTGGTATGAATATTTACTTAGTATCGGCTCTTTGAAAAAAGAGGAATCAAAGGGTAAGAAAGTGCTGGATTTGGGCTGCGGCAGCGGAGAGTTGCTCAGTTTGTTTTACATTGACGGATTTCATTGTTTCGGTGTGGATAATTCATCGGAGATGCTGTCGAGGTGTGATGAAGCGCTGTTTAAAAATAAAAAGACGAACCGATTTGCCACTTTGATACAAAGGGATATGCAGTCCGTGCTTCTTGATACGAAATTTGATTTTGTGTATTCTGCGTGCGACAGCATAAATTATCTTAATTTGAGTGAACTCGGTAAGTTAATCGAAAATGTGTGTAAAATGTTGAAAGATGATTGCATATTCACATTTGATATGATAAACCCCGAAAAGTTTACATCAACCGAAAAGATATCGGACGGAGAAACAACTCTGTACATAAACCGCCTAAGAGTAGATAACAAACTTCTCACCGACATCGAAATAACAGGGGAATTCGACAAAGAAAAAATTAATTTTGTACAATATGCGTTCTCCGAAGATGATATTTTTCAAATTGTTAAGAGTTTGGGGAGCGGAAAAGTAGAATTTTATGATTTTTTGTGTCATGAAAAAACCGCTGAATTATCGGAAAAAATCCAGGTCGTGATAAAAAAATGAAAAAAATGAAAAAAAGTGCTTGACAAAATGGCGGCTTTAGTATATACTAAGCCTTGCCGTTTTGAGGTGGAGATGTGGTCGCATAGCTCAGCTGGGAGAGCACCTGCCTTACAAGC
>CAZXWI010000040.1:0-13606 GCA_964644555.1 uncultured Lachnospiraceae bacterium
GATTAAAAAATAGATTGTCTTAATAGAAACAGCTTGGAATAATGCAAGCATGAAGCTACTGTTATAATCATAGAATACATTACCTGTTATAAAAGAACTCAGAAAAACTACAGATACTTCTACAGCGGCGTTAATAATTCCCATAATGGCCGAGTAAAATGAACTCTTAAGTATAGTCGAGTCAAAGCAGATACTACCAAACAAGGTGTTAATCACAAAAGTTGAAATGATATTTATAATGACATTATTTTGAAATAGGATATTGATGCCTGATCCCAAAGAAAACAATAGACTGCCGATCAACAGGCGTTTGATTGGCGTAAAACGAGGCTCAAACACAGCAACATAAAAAATATATGATATTACCATTTCCACTAGATAAACACAAAAGGAAAAAATGGGATTTAGCATGTCATCGCCTCCGCAAATATTCAAACCAAAACTTATAAAATGCGGATTGCTTCCTGGGTGCGATCGGAATACGTATGCCATTTGTAAGAAGCAGTTCGGAATAGGCATACCTTTCTACATAGTGCAAATTTACCAGGAAAGATTTATGCACAGGATAGAAAAACAGCTGTGGCAATTTTTCACATAAATTATCATATTTTTCGGCAGTACAGAAATTTTGGAACTTTGTTACGATGGATACTTTACGCCCTTCTCGCATTACATACATAATATCATCGGCAATAACACGCTGCTGGGTGCCGTTTTCAGAAAGAAAAATATCCACATAGGCACCATCAATATATTCCATAGCCTTGTCCAGACCTGCATACAATCTATTCGCATTAAAGGGCTTTTCAAAGAAGCGGAATGCCTGCAGATCCATGGCATCATCCTGGTATTCATCATAGTTGGTTACAAAAAATAGTGCCAACTTTGGATTGTTTTGACGCAGGTGCTTGGCCAGGGCAATTCCATCTATGCCAGGCATCTGGATATCCAGGAACGCTAGGTCAAATACTGCTATATCTTTTGCCACCTGAGTTGGATCTGTCAGCGCTGTAACCATGCAGGGAATATGATGGTTCATCATGTATTCTTCAATATGAATACGCAAGGTGTTCAAGTAGGTCTGCTCATCGTCACAAATCAGTATTTTCATAGGAATCCTCGCAATGCAAAAATAGGCTTGCTCCACTCAAGTGTTGCAAGCCTATTTTATCATTATATGAGGTAAACGTCAAACGCTGTACTACCAATGAAATCGGCAATTTTGCACGATTTCCTTGCATTTTTGCAATGAGATTATGCCTTATTCGCTGTTCGCCAGATAAGCACGCAAAAGATGGCACAACATTTTCTGCTCGGTTGGAGAAAGCTGTTTCACAAGAGCTGTAATATCATCGGCTTCTGGTGTTATCTCGCCCACTAAATAATAGTCTGGCGTTCCACCCAGTATATCACACAGCGCAAGCAAACATTTCGTCGTGAGCAGACTTTTACCACACTCCATACTCGAAATATGGTTAGTAGAAAGATCCAATTTTTCTGCCAGCTGCTCCTGAGATAAACCCGATACTTCCCTGCGGTGTTTGATGCGCTTACCGATTAGCTTCATGTTGATATCCATTTCAATCACCACCAATAAAATACCATGATTCCCACAAAAGGAGAACGAAGCACAATAGAACATATCTACACAGCCATTAGTTTTTAAAGATTTTATAGATATATCCAACTGCAATAGTGGATTCTTGCAATTTTGCGCAAATAATCCGCACTTCCGCAAGAACCATTGCAAAGTATAGTAAGGTATGGTATTTTGGCGTCGAAAGGAGGTGGACGGGATGGAAAGCAAAAAGAAGCTGATTGCCAATGTTGCCAAAAAGGTAGCGGAAAATGCCCTTCGGAGAGATGCAAACAGAACTACCTGCTTAGCATTCTATCAGCCCAAGGCACCCGCTGAGCTGAAGCGTTTCAAGCGCAGTAAGTAATGGGGACGTGGATTGCGGAACATATTACGCAGAAGCTGATTGCATCATCGGTGATAGAAGAAGGTGATAGAGAGCTTTATAGTTATGGCTTTTTTCTTTTGCTATCTTCGGTACTGTATCTGGTTGTTGCTGCCATATTTGGCAGCGCATTTCGCATCCTGTGGGAAAGTATCGTATTCTATTTCTTGTTTTCTATTCTTCGCGAATATGCAGGTGGTATCCACGCGAAGACGGAACATGGCTGTATGCTCAGCACTATCCTGGCACTGCTGCTGTCCATCATTGGAATCCGAAAAATGATGCAGGCTGAACTTTCAACTACTGCTATGGTGTTTCTGATCGTTGGATGTGCAGCAGTGTTTCTTTTTAGTCCCCTGGATGTCCCGGAAAAACCACTATCGGCTGATGATTGGCGGTATTATCGACGAATATCCCGGAGGCTGGCGGCAGCATATGCACTTCTCGGCGTATGGGCTGCAGCTGTGGGTTGGACCATTCTTTACCCCGTAGCGGCATCTGCCACTCTGGAGGGGATCCTCCTATTGGCAGGAACCATAAACCAGAAAAACGCGCACTTGGAAAACACGGAATGAGATTTAGCACAGCCGCAGAAATGCTTTCTTCTGACCGTGAGGCTGCACATGGGTTTGTGGAGACGCCGCAAAATGTCATTGGTGCGGGGGATCCGAGCGGCACAGGGATCTCCTGGATGCCATGACCTATCGGGTACCCCGTCAGGTCACTAAGTGTCGGACATACCGGAAGGGCGACCAATCTACCTGCTATCCGGTATGTCCGCGCTGTAACATAAGTATGGAGAGAGAATACATGGCGTTCTGTGACCGATGCGGACACAAGCTTGCCTGGGATCAGCTCTCGGAATGGTAGGGCAGTGTATTTTCTTGCTTTGCGTGGGGAAATACACTTGTGGAAAGGAAAAATGGTGAAAAAGAGCGAGTTGCTCTAGGCTATCAATAAAAATGATATGAACCGCCCGATCAGCGGTTCATATATGCCCTGGGTTTCTGGAACGGCGCGCGTCTGGAGGTCAGTGAAAACTTGCCGTAGGCCATCAGCGGCAAAGGGTAATGGTTGATGGTAACATCTTTCAATTAAGGAGGACATATGAAAACAGTCAAAAAAAGTATCTGCGTTAGTACTTACTGTAATGCTGCTGATGTCTATTATGGCTCTGCCCGCCTCTGCTGCAAGTGCTTCCATGACCAGCAAAATCAGTTGCTTTCCTTATCTGTACCATGGTGTGCTTAACTCGAATGGTGTCCGAGCACTCCAAAAATTTCTTTTAACGGACACAAACAACGCATACTACACGGCTATCTATGGTGACGGCCTAGATGGTGGCTTCGGTCCAAATGTCGAGAATGCTGTAAGAAATTATCAGATTCGCCACGGTATTTATGGGCCTAACAATAATGGAACTGGGGAAGTATATACCCAAACATGGACTGCCATCGCAAATGATCTTTATGAAAGTTCTAATATCATGACACGCGGTGGCACAAGTGTTTACAAGGTAGAAAAGAACGGTTCGACATACAGTTTTAAGTGGAATAACAGTAAAGAAGGCCTGTCATGGTCCTCTTCCTACTTTGCAGTAGGTTAATGCAATTTGGGAAATAATTTCTTGCATAGTTCCCCGGCAAATTTGACCCTCGTATAGTGCGGAGGGATGACCCTAACCCGGACAAGCCGGAACAAAAGTTTGCCATTTTGCTCAAAAAATCATTTATACGTGGCCTAATTAATATCCAAGCGGTAAGATCCTAGCTGGTCAACCAGCTAGGATCCTCCAGCTATTGTTTGCTGTTTTATTGTACTTAAATACAGTAGATGGCGTTCCGCTGTTTTTAGGAGAGGGCAAACATAATGTGGTTTATTAATAATAGGTAGCAAGACATTTATGAATAGAAAAGGTGTTTTAGACACATGGAGAATTTCCCAAAAGTATGTAAAGAACGCAGGATTTGGGGTGATACATTCCTATGCAAATTCCAAAGGTCCGTGAGAAAGCCAAGGCATAGTCTCATTCTGATTATAGTTATTCTAATCTTGCTCATCCATGTGCTACTTTTTTCACTAGAACAAGGCAGCTCTGTACCGGATGACACTCTTTTTCAAGAAAATTTGTTTTGTGCCATTTGTAAAAGGAGGAACAAAAGGGAAAAATGAAAAGGCAAATAATACGAGTCACGGTACTTTTTACTGCTATGTTGCTTTTATGTGGCTGTCAGCAATCCCCGGATAAGGGTTCTGTTGTCAGTAAAAACGACGGCTCATTTGATATTAGCGTAGTCCAGTCTGCCACCCGGCCGCAGGGTTCCTCTGAAGTCGATCCAAATACAAGTTTCACATCCACATCAGAGGCAATCCCTACAAAAAAATATACATATAATGAAAATTTTTCCAGCACTGATGGGACGGTTGCGTTCTCTATGGACCTTGAAATGTACATTTCCAACGAACCAATGCCAGTCGTTGAGGTTGTCCCTCACTACTTGACAGGAGTGGATGCTAAGCGAGTAGCAGAGGTGCTGTTTGAAGGCGAAAAGTTCTATGAAGCGCAACCCACTTTTTCAACTGTATATTCGAAGTCAGAAATACAGGAAAAACTCATGCGCTGGTCACAATACACTTCCGACGAGGCAATGGAAATCCTATTCGGAACGCCCCAGATCAATGCGGCAAATGTTGTTCAAGACTTTATCAAGCGTTATACTCAGCTCATGGAAACAGCACCAGAGACAGTAGCCGCAACACCTTGCCTATGGCAGTTTCAGGAAAGTTGGAAATACAACTATACGGAAGAACAAGTAAAGACGGAAAATATCTCTATCAGTTTCGATGACGAAATCCGCGCCTATACATCCTCGGAAGGTATTCCTTATCGCTTTACTGCGTCAACTCGAAATAAATCCGACTTCAAGTATAACATGATTTTTGCACTTCCTGATTATGGAATTTCGCCGTGGAGTTTGGACGAAATGATTCTTCAAGCAAGGCTTTGCAGGGATAAAAAGCCAACGGATGAGCAAATAGCCTGTGCCAAAAATAAAGCGGAGGAATGGCTAAATAAAATGAATTTGGGGGAATGGATGATTGATGCTTGTAATGTGCTACAGTATTCTAATGGTGATGCAGTGGATTACAAAATCAGTGTGCAAGCCGTACCCACGTTCAATGGAGCCGCCACAATTCGTAGGCCTCAACTTAGCAACCTAAAAAGTAAGGAACAGTATGCGTCAAACTATTATTTAACAGACGCTGAACTGATTTTCTCTCCTGATGGAACCCTTCTCTCTTTCCAGTTGTTTTCACCTGTTGATGTGACGAGAATTGTTAATGAAAGTCCGGTCGTTTTAGACATGGATAGACTTATGGAGAACGCTAAGAATTATTTTCAACTCACGGATGCGTATTTTTATGGCATCGGTGGCAGCATGGATGAAAGCGGAACAGACGTCGACTGCAATGTTGACATTAATAACTTGGAATATGGCCTATCCCGGGTGAAAGTCCCCGACACCGATGACAGCTACTATTATGTCCCCAGCATTGCACTGTCTGGCGATATCCAATATACCCTATCTGACACAGGAGAAGTTTGTTTCAGCAACGAGAACACTACTCTATTGCTCTTAAATGCGGTAGATGGCAGTATTATTCCTCTTGGGAACGAATAATTTAGGCGGAATTATTAATGAAAAATCTATCCCAGCAACTTCGCCGGGGCCTTGGACTTCGCTTCTGGCTGGTAGCATTGGCCTCTTTAGTATTTGTGATCTTTGATTACCTCCAGCCCCTGCTTCGGATTCGACAGCAGGGTGGCTATATCCCTCAGGGCTATCACGATACGCTCTTTTCCAATGCCCTATCCGCTGACTCTTTGATTGCTTTTCTTCCTGTTCTGGCAGCAGTTCCCTTGGCGGCAGGATACTTGGAGGATGTCAAGAGCAAATTCGCCCGCTTCCTCTTGGTTCGAGGGAGCTATGGCGAGTATTTGGCGGGACAGATGTTTGCTTGCTGGTTGTGCGGTGGGCTTGCGGTGGTGCTGGGTGTCGGTGCGGCCTATGGGCTAACAGTTCTGCTACTCACCCCCGTGGAACAAGTAGTGGCAAATTATACTCCAGCGAATGTATACATCGGTGAACGGATTGCACTTTTGTTCTTAAATGGCGGATTGTGGGCACTTTGGGGAATGACACTCAGCACCATTATGGAGAGCAAGTACATCGCCTATGCTTCCCCCTTCATTGTGTACTATCTGCTGGTCATTCTCTATGAACGGTACTTCCCCGAAGTTTGGCTTCTCTACCCCAAGAACTGGCTGAACCCGGAGATCTGGCCCTATGGGGTAGGAAGCGCGGCTCTGTTCCTGCTGGAATTGACGTTCCTGTGTGGACTGGTCTTCTACATCCGGGGAAAAAGGAGGCTGGAGCAGCTATGAAAGAAATCCGTCAATCCTTTTCCATCGCCGGATATAACTTCCGCCTGTGGCGGGGAAATCCCCGGATTCTGGTGACCTTCCTGCTGGCCTTTATTATGTGCTTTCTGCTTTCGGACAAGGCCGTGACCTTTGCCGTGGAGCACAACACCACCATGCAGCTTGTGGAGGTGTTCATCTGGAATTTCGGTGACAGCAATTCCATTCTCCTGTCCTCGGTGCTGCTGGTGCTGCTCTTTGCAGATATGCCCTTTCTGTCCTCCGGCACACCCCTGTATCTGGTGCGCACTAAACGGAGAACCTGGATCACCGGGCAGGTGATCTACATTCTGGCAACCACATTCGTGTACCTGCTGTTCGTGCTGACCTGCACCGTGTTCTTCTCCATGCGCCAGTCCTTCACCGCCAATATGTGGAGCCCCACGGCTGCGATTTTGGGTTACACCAATGCGGGAGAGCGGGTCGCTATCCCCGCATTGGTGAAAACCCTGGAAATGAGCTGGCCCTATCAGAGTATGGTATCCATCTTCTTTCTCATGCTGGGCTATACCAGCGTTATGGTCATGCTTATGCTCCTGTGCAACCTCCGGTTTGGACAGGCGGCGGGCGTGGTCAGCGTACTGGTGTACAGCGTGTATGGCATCCTTATGCAGCCGGACACGATTCAGCTTATTTTGAAGCTGCCGGATGAAGCCTACTACATTGCAAACGTCATCATCGGCTGGGTGTCGCCCCTGAACCAGGCCACCTATCATATGCACAACTTCGGATATGACAAGCTGCCTCGGCTCTGGCAATCCTACACCATTTTCTTCGCCCTGGTAGTCATTCTTTATTCCGCTTCCATTCGGGCGGCCAAACGCTACCAGTTCACCTTTACCGGAACGGAGGGATAACGTGGACAACTGCATAGAAGTTCTGAATGTCAGCAAGTCCTTCGGGGAAGAAAAAGTGTTGAAAAACGTCTCCCACGCCTTTGAAAAGGGCAGGATACACGGCATCGTCGGCAACAACGGTTCCGGCAAGACCGTCCTTATGAAGTGTATCTGCGGCTTCCTCCGGCCGGATGAAGGAAAAATCTATGTTAACCATGTGGAAGTGGGAAAGGAAACGGACTTCCCGGAAGACATCGGCATCATTATTGAAACACCTGGTTTCCTGCCGCATCTTTCCGGCTTCCAAAACCTAAAGCTGCTGGCCTCTCTGCGGAAGATCGCCAACGACCACACCATCCGGGATACCATCCAGTTGGTGGGGCTCGATCCCAACTTGAAGAAGCCCGTTGGAAAATACTCCCTAGGTATGCGCCAGCGTTTGGGATTGGCCCAGGCCCTTATGGAAGATCCCAGCCTGCTCATTCTGGACGAGCCCCTCAATGGCCTGGACAAGAACGGCGTACTACACATCCGGGAGCTAATTAAAAGTCTCCGGTATCAAGGCAAGACGGTAATCCTCGCCAGCCATAACCAGATGGACATTGACGAACTGTGTGATACAGTCTGCGAAATGGATGCGGGAATTATAACGGTGGTGCGGTAAATGGAAAATCTACTGATTGCGGAGAACATCCGCAGCTTTCACCCGGAGGCAGGTCCGGTTTCCCTGACCCTTGCCTCTGGGGATCGTTGCTATTTGCAGGGCAGCGAAGGCACCTGCAATACCCTGTTTGAAATGCTCACCGGGCTGAAAAAGCCGGACGAGGGTACTGTTACCGTCCTGGGGCAGAATCCCTATACCATGCCAGAAACGGAACGGGCAGCATTTCGCCGGGATCACATTGGGGCGATTCCCAGGGAAAGCGGCTTTCTGCCGGAGCTGGCAGTGTTGGAGCAAATCAAGCTCCCCATGGTACTGGCGGGGCTTTCCCGGGAAGAAATGACCTTGCGCATCCGAAAGAACAGCTTCCGTTTCCTTCCCATTCACGACCTGTACAATCCTGCCAAGCGGTGCAGTCAGCGCACCCTTACCCTTGCCGGGGTGCTTCGGGCAAGGGTAATGGCTCCACCGCTACTGATCCTCAACGCTGCCTTTGACCATTTGAATCAAAAGGATGCAGAACTTGTGAGGCAGGAGATGCAGACGGTACTGCGGGAGAATATTGCGTTTCTCTATCTGAGCAGCACTCCAGCTCCCAGAGATATTATCTGGAACCAAACAATGCAAATTCCCGGGAGGTAATGAATGTGAAAAAAAGAATCTTATCCCTATTTATGGCCCTGTGCCTTTTCAGTGGAAACTGTCTAACTGTTTTCGCTGACGAGACAGAACCTGCCTCTCAGGAAAACACCGTTGAAACCGTGGCTATCGAAACACAAGCGCAGCCTTTGGAACCTCAGAATGATTTCGAAACACCTGCACTTACGCAGGATTCTCTCGCCGTTGACATGGATCGACAATATCCAGGAATGGACAAGACTTACCGAACTGGATATTCCGGCACCGTTGCGGAAGGAAAGCTGCGGTTGGTTCTCCCTCTGCTGAATCAGGGTGGACTGTCCACGCCTATCAACGTAACGTTAAGTGTTGCTTTCCTGGCAGCAGAGGAAAAGAAGGAATCCATTATCTCTCAGAACATGGATCTTGGAAATGGACAAACGGTAGAGAATGTGTACTTGGCTGACTTTGAAATTCTGCTGCCGGATTCCGTAACACCCGGCTCCTACCCGGTAGCAATCACAGTAGAAGCCGGTAATCCGGCGCAGACGCTGGAGCTGCAGCTCCCTCAGCGCGTGGTGATCCCGGAGTCAGCAACCCCGATCGACCCAAGCACACCCACTGAGCCTAGCACTCCCACTGATCCCAGCACCCCCAGCGAGCCAACTGAACCGAGCGTTTCCCAGATCCCCACAGTGTTGGAAATCGACAGCAGCCATATCTACAGCGGCATGGACATGGCCTATGAGGATGGCTACCTGCCCCGGATCAGCGGCGGGGTTATGAAAATCGTTCTTCCCCTAAAGTGCAGCGGTGCCCTTTGGGACGATAAGCTGGATACTTCCATTTCCCTGGACACAAGCACCAGTTCTCCTTTCGTGGTAGAGAACTTCCGAAAGACATTTTACTTAGAATCAGTGACGCCAAAGAACAACAGCGAATCCCAGGAAATTTATCTTGTAACTTATGACATTCAACTTTCTGATGAACGCCGGAACGGCACATATCCCGTTGCAATCAGTACCGCTGGCTTTGATGCCTCTGGCAATGCTGTGAACACGACCTTTACCCTGTACATTACCATCACCGATGGAAAGATTGAAAAGATCGCCCAGCCGGTAGTGGACACACCCACCGCTGAGCCGGTGGTGTATATCAGCAAAACTGTACTGGAACCGGAAACAGCTCAGGCGGGAGATAGCTTTACCATGACGGTGACGCTGAAAAACTCCATCACCACCAAAAGCATTCGGAATATGCTGGTGACGGTGGACACAGGAAATGTCCTGATCGATCTGGAGGAGGACAGCAATATTTTCCCCATTGAGAAAATCGACAGGGGTGGGGAAGTGGAGCTGACTCTGCATTTCTCCACGGAGCCTGCCATTCCCTCCGGGAAATATCCTATCAGCTTCTCCTTCAAGTATGACAGCAGCAAGACCCTGAACCTCAGTTCCAACGGTTCTACAGTAGTGGAAATCCAGCAGCCTGCCAATATGGAGCTGGTAATGCCAAGGTTTTCTGATTCTGTCAGTGTGGGCGAGACGGTACCAGTCTCCTTCCAGGTGATGAATATGGGCAGATCCTCCATGTACAATGTCCGCTGCACCGTATCCGGCTATGGCCTGGTGCCCTCTAATACCGGCTATATCGGCACCATGGAGGCGGGAACCTCCAAAACCACGAAAGTGGAGCTGTACATCATCGCATTGAACGCCAGTGCCGGAAACGAAAACGGGCCTCAGTACGGTAACACCACCGGCACTGTTACCCTGATCTATGAAGATGAAACCGGGCAGGAATACAGCCAGGAGGCCACCTTTGACACCACGGTGAACCGCCCGGTGGTGCAGCTTCCTCAAAATAATACGGAAGAAGAAAAAGCGGAACAGCGGGTAAGCTCCTGGTGGGTATCTGTTTCTATTTTGGGAGGTGTGATCCTTGCGGCAGTTGGAACGATCCTGTTCATCCGGGAAAAAAAACGACGGGGCGGGAATTATCTGTAAAATCGCTTTTCACACCGTCGGACGCTATGGAAAAGCTACCTTACTGATGCTGTGCGTGGGGTTCCTGTTTCTGATCACCACGGCAAATTCCTATGGTGTGCTGCAGCAGGAGTTGGATACACCCTATGTTCTTCCCGGAACGGTTACCGGACAGGCGGATTTAGAGAAGTACCTGGAAGTGCCCTCTGTAGAAGCGGTCACCCCGGTACTCTCCTTTGAATCCAAGCTGACCTCCAAAGACGCCGCCCTGTCCGGGACGGTAACGGCGGTGCTGGCGGACTATCTGGAGCTGTCCTTTGCTCAGGGCGGTGCATTCCCCAATGACAGCAATATGTCTTTCGTGGTGTTAAACGAGTATGCCTCAAAGAATTTCCTTACGGAGAGTAAGAGTAAGGTCACCCTGACCGTCAATGATACCTTGACCATGACCATTGGGGGAGAAGAACAGTCCGCTATTCTCTGCGGAATCTTTGAAGATGGGCTGGAGCGGCCGGTGATCTATATGAGCTATCCCTTAGCCGCACGGATAATCCCCAAAGGAGACAGTATTGACCTTTTGTTCCGGCTGGGAAAAACAGAGGACTTGGAAAGCGGAGCCAAGGCGCTGAGAAAGCTGGGAGTATCCGTTTCCTATGAGGAATCTCTCCCTGGACGATGGCGACTGACAAAACAGCAGATCTACCAAACCTTTCTCTCTGCGCTGGTTCTCCTGATTTGTGCTGCTGTCCAGATGACGGGGCAGCACAAGCGAGAGGAAACGGAAGCACGGCCAGAATGTCAATCCCTGGCACTCAGCGGGTTAGAAAAACGGCAACTGCGGTGGATATTTCCCTTACGTACCTTCTTTGCAAATCTATATAGTCTTTTGGTTGCCATTGCCGTAGCCGGGATCATGGGTAGTGTTTCCCCGATTGGGCTTCTGATGGGGAGTATTGGAGGGATACTGCATCTTGGGATTGTTATGTCAGGCTGTTCCCCACATGGGAGTGACGTATAGTATTAAAAAACGGGTTGAACCCATACAATATTTTGGAAAGAGAAAGGAAAATACGTTATGCGAACCAACAAAACCAACCGTTTCAGCCTTGGAGAAAAAGTAATCGAAACACCCTCTCTTCGCATCCGGAAGAATATCATGATGTGGGAAGACACCATGATTCAGCTATCCAATGTCTCATATGTATCTGCCAGCAATATTGTCGCCACAGTATTTCCTGTTTGGGCTGCGGTTATGATCCTTGCAGGGCTGCTGCTCATTTCACAATCCGCACTGGTAGCACTGGTACTCATTGGACTTGGCGGACTGTGGATCTACTTATGGTATCAGGAAAATGAAAAGAGAAAACAAGGAGCGATTCTCACCATCCGCATGAATTCCGGGCATACCTTCCAGTTTACCTTCCAAAACAAAGTATTCCTTTTGGAAGTGCTGAAAGTCCTGGAAAATATCATTGTTGACGGAACGGACAGCCAGGTCTCTATCAATATCAGTAACTCTACCATTTCCGGGAACGCAAGAGTTCTGGAAAATGCGAACCTGTAAGGCCATCGTGCAGGAGGCAAATATGAGTACAATCACGATAAGAAATGTAACAGTCAAAGACAATGGCCGCCTTTTGAATAACGCAACGTTAAGCGGCTCCAGGGACGTTCTTGTAGATCGTGCTTCTATTGAAGGAAACGCTGTTGCCCTGGAAAACTTAATCGTAGGTGACTTCCTTCAAGAAGTTGAAGATCACGTATTTGAAATGTCTCCGGATGAATATGCCAGCTTTCAAGAGCTTCTACAAAAAGGAAAAGGCAGCAAGGCTTCTTTTCTGACCTCGTTGCGGCAGCACTTGTCAAACTTTGCCGTGGGTGTGGCGGCGAACGTATTGTCAGCCTACATTTCAAAAGGGTTATAAACTTCTAAGCACTCTAGGGAAATCAATTCCTTTTTTGGTTAGATTCCCTCCATACTGCATGAAGTGCAAAAAAGAGATTCCTGTTAATGTTGTAAACTTAATAATGGTCGTAAGCAATTGCGCCAGTCACAAAGCGTAGAGCCTGCTTTCCTTTGAACAAAAAGGAAGCAGGCTTTTTCTTTCATTCTATCCCTATTTTGTTCCAGATAACTTCCTCGCTTCATTTACACTTGCAGAAAAAATTTTTTGAAGAATTTTCTCGATTCTGGTTGCTGATTTCAGGTTTCCTGGATTACTAAGACAAAGGGAGAAATCATCCACCCGCCTTCGCGGCTGCGAAGGGAGGTGAGAAAAATGAATGACTCCGAAAAGAGGCGTATTCAAAATCAGTTTCATGCTTACTGCGTGACGGTTTTGAAAAACGAAGCCAGGCGTATTCAGCGGGAATATACCCGCCGCAGGGAACTGGAAAAATCTCTGGACGAGCTGACCCCTTCCGAACAGGAGCAAACTGCTGTGGCAGACCGGTATTTTACAGACGAACATGTCTTCGAAGTGCAGGGCCTTCCGGTGGTAGTGACTGGCGATCTCCTGGCGGACGCTCTTGCGAAGCTGCCGGAAGGAAAGCGGAACGTGATCCTGCTGTCCTATTTTCTGGATCTGAATGATCGGGAGATCGGCGAGAAGCTGAATCTGCTTCGTCAAACCGTATCCAAGCGGCGGCTTACGACCCTGAAAGAACTGCATGACTATTTGATGAAGGAGGGATTTGAATGGCCGGACAGGTAGGTGTCCTCCCGGTGCCTGTAATTCTGGCAGCGGTAGATGGCGACGAGAGTTCTCTTGCCGCTGTAGCCGCCCATTTCAGGCGGTACATCCGGGGGCTCTCCACCAGGGTCCTGAATGACGAATACGGAAATACATACCTGTACGTCGATGAAGATATGTGTCTCCGGCTGGAAACGAAGCTAATCCACAGCATCGTGACGGGCTTTAAGGTGCTGCCGGTCTAAGACCTATGGGGCAAGTTTCCCTCCCTTCCTTGCCCCAACGGTCTGGCATTGAAGCTCCTGCACTTTGAAAAAGAAAGCCCGGCGGATAATTCCGGCGCAGTATAAGGCAGACAGATACATCCCT
>CAZXWI010000041.1:0-13326 GCA_964644555.1 uncultured Lachnospiraceae bacterium
GCTTGTTTGAAAAATTCATTTTATGGATTTTACCCCAACTATTGACATAGAGCCACAAAAAAAAGAAGAAACACACTTAAAAGTGCATTTCTTCTTTTGTGTCTATGTAACGGAAATCAAACTAATAATTTTTTAAAATTTTGTATTTAAACTCAAGACTATACCCTTTTTCCTAACATCTTCAAACATTTGAATAATTTTAGGAAGATACTCTCTTAAATCTTTTAACATAGTATTCTGAATCTATATTGTTAACAGTTGTAGCCTCATATTAAAATTTGAAAAAAGATAAGTTTCTCTGTCAGGGTATTAGATAAATTAACCTTATTTTAAAACTTCAGTATTATCTAAACTCTCAGCGTATGCTTTATAAAACTCTAAGTCTTCACAAGTTTTTTTCAACTGATTTTGCAAATCACATATTTGCTCTTCTCTATCTTTGCAACAATCTTTAGGGGGATTAATTTTTTTTAATCCACCATACTTATCATCGGGATAAAGATTATGGTGCGGGTCAAACCATATAACATAAAATATATTATCTTTGAAAATACCGTGAATACCGCCTTTACTCTTGGAAATCCTAATCTGCCACATATCTTCAACATTATTCTTTAATGGGATAGCACACGGTTTTTTTACTTTTTCATGATTATGAATTCTTAATGTAGAGCCTTCCCTTGAATATGTGCCATTATGAATATCTTTCAGCTTAATCGCAGAAACTATCTTCATTGTATCAAAAAGCTCTTTTGACCAATTTTCACAAGTCGAATCCAAATTAAAGTATTCATTTTTTTCAATTGACTCAAATGAAAAAGTGATTTTTCTTTCGGAAACATCATCCAGTTTAGATAAATCTGGTTTTATTCTACATCCATTATACGATGATGTCGCTTTTGGGATTTTACTCATCCTTCATCAGCCTTCTATAATAATCTTTCATATCTGTTTCGGAAATGATTGAATTGCAGTTTTCCCAAGGTTCACAACCTTTTCTTGCATTAATCCAAGGGTCTTCTTGGTGATTTAAAACTTCTAATTGGTCTCCGGATAAGTGCCCATAGGAGCCATATATTTCATTAGCAAAAGAAATAAACTCTTCGGGAATACTATTTGTATTTTCAATTTTTGGAATACTATTAAATCCGTACTCTTTATACTTATAATATAGTCCTGGTTGAACTGCACCATGAACCCAAGCTTGAAAATCTTCAGATATAATATTTGTATCATAAATTGCCAAATACCACGCTTTTGCATAATAACATAGCTTTTGCAATTTTTTGTTTGTCATACTTGATATCGACAAAAATGCCTTTGCAAGTGCATAAATATCATTTGGTATTCTATTATTTGCAAAATTATAACTGAGACTACTATTTGAAGAAAACTCCTCATTTTGAGAATTAATTTCATCGGTTTTTGAAAATGAAAAAACGACTTTGTCCATTATTCATTCTTTCCTTTCACATAAATATGTTTCATCGCTATCTCTTTATCATCTAAAAAAACTTTTATTGTGTGTTCTCCCGATTTTTTAAAATTAACATTATTCCAATCCATTGCCAAGTTTAAACCTCTATATTCAGATGGTAGATTCCCGATATCATCAATTAAAACTGGTGTAGGGCATTCTATATTAACAAGCTCATTTTGCGCACCATCCTCAAAAAGTATTCTGCAATTGTGTTTAATTGTGCAATCGATATCAACAAGAGTAATAACTACAGAAAAGCTAAAAAGACCTGGAATATATTCAGGGGTTACTGCCGTTAAAATATTATTGGCTGTCACCCCAACCCCATCAGCATTAGTAGCTTTTAAACAAAAAATCAAATCCGAAACCTTAGCCATAACAATACCTCCAAAATTATGAAAATGTCTATTAGATAATACTATTGTAGCAAAACAATGTAGCAAATACAAGAATTTTGATTAAATTCTTAATTTTTATGTCATTCATAAATGTTTTTTATAAAACCCACTACAAAATCAGTTTTTAAAACACCCATTAATAGTTTATTTCACATTAAATAAATCCTTGCCTTTTTATCTGCTATATTACTTCAACTTACAATAATACTTAATTATTGTGAGTTTAGTACAGATTCATTATAGCGTATTTTGGTAAAATAATCAATATATTATCATCATACGAGGTGCTGAAAATGGAAAATTTTTATCAATTATCTAATGACTTTTTGAATGTAATCAAATCAACCAAAAACCTATCAGATAAGACTATCATGGCATACAATTCAGATTTGAAAGATTTTTGCAAATACTTATCAAATAAGCAGTTGTACAATGACATCATTTTGGATTACACAAAGCACTTATTCAATGAACGAAGACTCAAAGAAAACACCATAACTCGTAAACTCATTGTATTAAAAATGTTTTTTCGGTTTCTTCACCAAAATGGTTATATAGAGAATAATTACTACCAAAACTACACTTTCAAATTTAAAAAGGAACGCAAATTACCAAAAACATTATCCGTTGAAGAATCAGCAAAACTGATACACCATTTATCTCACAACGTAAAAAAAGATTTCTCAACATTTTCATATTGGAAAGCGTGCAGGAACCTAGCACTAATCGACCTACTTATAAGTTCCGGAATAAAAATCGAGGAAGCGGCCAACATATCACTCGATGACATCATTTTCAGTGAACAAACTATATTAATTCACGGAAAAGGACGAAAACAAAGGTTAATATACATATCATGTGATGATACTTGGAACAATATTTTATCTTGGCTAAAAATCAGAAGTAAGATAAAAACCAAAACAGACAAAGTTTTTGTTAATCGTTTTGGAAATCAAATAAGTATACATGGTATCGAGTATATATATAATTCTGTTAAGAAAGCCTGTGGCATAAATGAACATTCCACACCTCATTATCTTCGTCATACCTTCGCTACAAATCTACTTGCCAATGGTGCCGACCTTCGCTCCGTTCAGGAAATTCTTGGTCACAGCAGTGTAACGACCACAGAAATTTATACAGAAGTTACTATAAATCATAAGAAACAAATTCTCACCAAATATAATTATAGAAACAATATCAAAATTGAGTAAAAAAATTTAATTTTCTCATACCGATGCATCTTCCTTTCGTTTACAGCTGTTTAAATCAAAACTTTAGCACACCTTTCTTTTTGCCACAGAACATTAATATAAGAGTAATATTAAAAGACCGATATCTAGATGCAAATAGACTATCGGTCTTTAATCATTATTCTGTTAAAATGTCATAGGTTAAGGTTATCGAAAAAAGTTCAAGCAAATTAAACGGCAAACCTTACATTTGAAACAATTTGATTTTCAAATAGGTTTTATAATTCATTTTTGACAGTACGCAAGATATTAAATATCAAAAAAGCACAATAATACGCAGAATACTAACAATCATAAGCATTGTTCAAACTATTGTTTTAAGACAAATTTTTTATTTTCAAACGCCTTTTTTATCTGAACCCGCACGCTCCATAACACCGAGTTTTTTCAGATCGGAAATTATATTAGAAACCGTTGTTCTGCTGCAACCCATTAAGTTTGAGATTTCTGTTGTCGTTATAGAAGGCTCTTTCGCAACTATTTATATAAGTTGTTTTTGTTTTTCTGTAAAGTTTTCTGTAAACTCGGGCTTTTCTGTTTGCTTTTTTTGAACAGTAAGTATGTTTCCGTTCTCATCATACTGTATTTCATTTCCGTCCCAATCTATATTCGCTTTAATTTGGAGCATTATTCCCGTTGCTTTTTAGCTGCTTTTTCATTTTCATATGTATTAGCAAAAAGGTTAAACCCTCCGTGAACTCATTGAACGGATGCACACCAAAAAGGAAGATTATTCAGACTTTTAAGTGAGAAAGTTATCAGAAACCTGCTTGCTTTTTTATTTGCGAATATTATTTAATGAATATCTGCATATTCATCTTTACAAAAGGAGATAATTATGGTATAGTATTATCAAACGTAAGATTGTCAAACCGTAATTTGACAATAATGGAGGTGTCTCTATATGTTTATAGGACGTAAGGAAGAATTACGTGAGTTAGAAGAACGCTATAATTCCGGCAGATTTGAAATGGGCGTTGTTTATGGTTCAAGACGTATCGGCAAAACAACGATTCTGAAAGAGTTTGTAAAAAACAAATCGGCTTTATACTTTCAAGCAAAGGAATCAAACGAATTGGATAACCGAACTGCCTTTTCAAACGAAGTCAATCGTTTGCTTGGCATTCCGTATCCAATGATTTATCCGAATTATTCTGAGGGTTTTGCTGCTCTCATTAAGTTCGCAGATAACAGCCCCCTTGTAATCGTCATTGACGAGATCGCGTTCCTTTCTCAGTCTGATAAGGGTTTCTTGTCTGAATTGCAGTACAATATTGACCATAAGTTCAAGGACACGCAAATCAAATTAATTCTGTCCGGCAGTACCATTTCCTTTATGAAGGATATCATCAAAAACAAAAGAGGGCCGCTGTTCCAGAGAAGTACATTCCAGATGAATGTCAAAAAATTGGTTTACAGCGATGCTTTAGCATTCCTTGACGGATTGGATGCGGAAGAAAAGATTAGGTATCTTTCTATCTTTGGTGAGCATCCGTTCTATCTTGAGATGATAGACAAATCCAAATCCTTTGACCACAATATCTTTAATCTGCTGTTCAGCCGATTCGGTAACCTTATCGATGCTCCCGACAAAGTGTTGCCAACAGCTTCAAAGGATCAGAACACTTACAACACGATTCTGAAAGCAATTGCCAATCGCAGAAGGACAAACAAGGAAATTGCTGAGTACATTGGCAAAGAACCCAACTATGTCGCTTCATATCTACCAAGACTGGTTGATAACGAAATTATTGAGAAGCGTGAGTCCTTTGTGAAAAATCAAAAACTGAATTACTATGAGATTTCCGACAATCTCATCCGTTTTTGGTATCGATTCGTCTTTGACAATAAGGACGAGATTCAGCAGAACATGGGCAAGATCATTTACGATGATAGTATTGAGGATATCAATCTCTTCATCTCTACAGGATTTGAGGATGTTGCCCTGAGTTTCCTGACTGAAAAGAACATCAACGGCGAATTGGGTTACCATTACGGCGTTATCCGAAACTATAAAGTAGAAAACTCGCAGTTGGGCAGGTCTATCGAACTTGACGGACTTGCAAACGGATTATACAAAGCAAAAGGAAGATTACTTGTCGTTGAATGCAAGTACAGAAACAAGGCTCTTTCGCTAGCAGTTCTTGAACACGTTATGGAAAGTGTTTCTATTTTCCCTGCCGAACATTACGATGTGTACCTTTTCTCAAAATCGGGATTTGCAGATGATATTCTCGCACTTGACAACCCCGATGTTCATCTGATTTCAATTGAGGATATGGTTTCATAATCTGGCAGAAGAAAATGTCTGACTTCAACTGACAAAGCCTATAAAATTGTGTAATCATTATATCACTGTAAAAAGACAAATATCAATATCTTTTATATATCAAAAACATTGATTATATATATTCATAAAAAGGACTTTAGATTTTAAACAAAACAACCTAAAGTCCTTTTCTCATATTAAGTTTTCTTCAACCTGAAATCCACCCTTTAATACAACTATTATCTTATTCTCCTTCAAAACTCTGATACACTCAATCAACCGTCTGACAATCACATCATCATATTCATTGAACGATACATCAGTATCGGTAAACATTTTTTCAAGCCTTTCAAGTTCCCTGTTAATTACCTTGTCTGATTCTACGCTGATTTTTGCCATTTGAAGTTTTTCTCGTAAAATTTTTACTTGTTCAAAATTGTTCTTAATTTCATTGAGAAATCTGTCAGTATCACCACTTGTTGAACCCATCAGTTCCATAAGGTGTTCTGACTCTTCCTCTAATTTAAGTATTTGCCTTTCAAGGGAATATGCATCGCAAGAATCGTCACTTCCGGTAATTGCATATTTCAAATTGCTTCGCAGAAGATTTATGGTTTCCTCTTTATTTTCAAACATTTTATTAAGTACTCTGCAAATTGCTGAATGTAATTTTGTTTCTTCAATGCCAAAGGAAGAACAACTTTTGATACCATTTTCAGAACGATTTATACATCTCCAATAATATTGATGTTCTCCGTTCTTCTTTGTTTTACCGTTTCTTTTGTAATTACTGCCACATTCACCGCACACAAGAAGCTCAGATAAAGCAAATTTACCGCTATACTTACCCTGTTCTGTTTTCGCAAGAGAAGATTTCTTATGCTTACTCCCTCGTCTTGCAATCTCCATTTGAACTCTGTTAAATTTATCTCTGTCAATTATAGCCGGATGATTGTTACTTACAAGATACTTGGGTAACTCACCCCTATTAACTTTAGTCTTTTTGCTTATGGGGTCAGAGCAATATGTCTTTTGCAGCAACAAGTCCCCTGCATACTTTTCATTTTTAAGTATTGTATCAATTACCTTTTTGTTCCAAGACTTTCCACCTTTATATGTCACAAAACCGTTATCCTGCAGATACATTTGAATCTGCTCCAAACTGTTTCCGTCAAGAAATCTATCAAATATAACTTGTACAGTCTCAGCTTGTTCCGGAACTATCTCGGGAACACCATTTGCCCCTCTTTTGTATCCGAAACAACTAAAGTTAGAGCAATACTTACCGTTTTTCATACTTTGCTGAATGCCCCATTTTACATTGGCACTTATGTTTTCACTTTCAGCCTGTGCAATAACGCTGAACAAACCGATAAGCATTTCGTTTTCAGCTTTTAACGAATCAATTGCTTGTTCTTCAAAATATACACCAATGTTCATCGCACGAAGCTTTCTTACCCAACTGAGGCTATCAACGGTATTTCTTGCAAAACGAGAAATTGATTTAGTTAGAATCATATCAATTTTGCCTTTTTCACAATCTCTCATTAAACGCAAGAAATCTTTTCGCTTTGAGGTAACAGTACCTGTGATGCCCTCATCGGCATAAACACCTGCAAATGTCCAACTCGGATTTTTCGCTATTGCTTCCGTATAATAAGCTATTTGTGATTCGTAACTATTCAACTGTTCCTCTTCATCGGTTGACACACGGCAGTAAGCAGCAACACGAAGCTTTGATGATTGCCGGTTGCTCTTAAACAACAACGGATTCGCTTCGATTTTTGTCACTGTTTTTCTTAAATTAACTTCCAATTTCCGCTCCTCCGTTCGATATTTTTGCATTATTTATATAGACAGATATAATTTCACCGTCGGGTTGAACTATCACTTGCCGTATGTAGTCTTTCATTTCTTTGTATGTGATCTGTTTCATAATGGGAATGTTTGCTATTTCTTCTTTCAGTTCTTTTGTAAGTTCTCCGTTATCAAACTCACAGGAACTAAATCTTACTTTCGCACAGTTCAAAATGCTTTTTGATATTGTTTTATAATCCGGTTTCGGTTGCTCTAACAATCGGATAAGTTCATTTTCTTCTTTTAAGACCTCTCTTGTCGGCATATATTGTGAGTTTGTAATCACATCAAGTAATTTCGGATTTTCGATAACCATATTGAAATTTTGGGTAACTACTTTTTCAAGAATTGCATCATCAATATAAATCGAACACTTACATCCTTTTGAACACATCCATTTTTCCCGTGTACCCCAAGTGTTTACCCTTTTAAATCTGCTACCACATTTACCACATACTGTTCTTTCTCTGAACAATTCAACTTCCGGTGTATGTGTTTCTTGTTTGCACGATTTTCTCTCTTTCACGGCTTTTACTTGATTAAAAACAGAGGGTGAAATAATCATCGGATAGACTTCATTTCCCATATATTTTTCGTTTTCAATCATTCTTTTAATGGTGTTCTTGTTCCATTTCACTTCGCCTTGAAAATATATGACTTTTTCTTCGGTAAGCATAGATGCAATACTGCTGAGTGTTTCGCCCTCTATATACAAAGAAAACACTTTTTTCACTACTTCCGATTCTTCGTTGTGAACAACCGTTTTTCCGTTTTTCACTTGATAACCGTAAAGCGTTGTTCTTATTGCCATTCATCTCACCTCCGTCATTTTCACCTCAAGGCATAAGCTACCTTTTGTCCTAAAGGTTAATTTATCATCATTTCCAACAATAACCTTATCAATAATTGCCGAGAATAAAGTTTTATCGAATTTCAAAATTACTTGTGGATATTCTTCTAAGGTTTCTTTCAATACTCTCAAATCCTCAATGAGCTTTTCGTCCTCATTTGCACTTAAAAGTTTTAGCCTTTTATTTCTTAATTCCGTTATTTTGTATTTTAATTCCGATGTTCGTTCAAGATAAGAAACATCATCAATTATTCCCTTAGTATGAAGTTCTGTATAAGCGTTATTCTTATTACAGAGACTTGCAATTTCATTGTCTATTTGTGAAATCTCGATATTTTGTCCCGAAATTTTTTCACGAAGATTTAACAGTTGACTTAGTGTTTTATCGAGTATCTCTTTCTCAAATCTTCGCAATTTGTTATACATCAATACAAAGGCTTTTTCGAGATATTCTTCACTAACATTTTTACCGGTACAGGAATGTCCGGCTATATTTTTGCGAGAACACACCCAATATACAACGCCATTTTGAACCTTTCGTTTGTACGACCAACCACACTCATCACACTCAATCAATCCTGTAAATAAATGCTTTTGCGGAGTTTTTCTTTCCGTTGTAACCTGTTTCATTCTAAATTGAACACGGTCAAAGTCTTCACGAGATATTATGCTTTCGTGCGAACCGGAAATATAATATCTATCGAGTTCGCCCTTGTTTGGAATATTTTTTAACGGCAGCATTTGAGGTGTGTATGTTTTTTGTAAAAGGCTATCACCGATATACTTTTCATTGGTTAAGATATACCTTACTCCTGTTACCGTCCACTTGCCCGATGTGTTAGGTACACCTTCATCATTAAGAAGTGCAACAATTTTCCCTATTCCGTTACCCGAAAGATACAGTTCAAAAATTCTTTTAACTATCTGTGCTTCTTCGGGAACAACCGAAAGATGACATTCTTTATCAAGCTTATACCCATAAGGAGCATTGCAAGTAATGAACTCACCATTCTCCATTTTCATACGGATTGCTGTTGCTACCCTTTTAGAGCCTGCTAATGCTTCGCTTTGAGCAAAAGCACTTTTCACATAAAGAATAAGCTCAGAATTCATTGTCTTTGTGTCGATGTTATCGTTTTCGAACATCACAGTAACACCAAAGGAATTAAGTGTTCTTATCGATTCAAGACATTCAAGTGAATTTCTTGCAAATCTTGAAACGCTTTTAACAAATATGCGATCTAATTTTCCGTTAGATGCATCTTTCATCATTCTTTTGAATTCGTCACGCTTATTTACGCAAGTTCCGGTTATTCCCTCATCAGCATATATATCAACAAACTCCATTTCAGCGTTAGACTTAATATATTCGGAATAATATCTCAACTGTGCCGAAAAAGAATTTGATTGGTCCTTAGAATCGGTGCTGACACGGCAATAAGCAGCCACCCTTTGTTTTTTCTCTTGGTTTATTTGTGCTATTGTTGGTTTAATAACCTTTACTACTCTCTCTGCCATATCATCACCTCCTGATTTACATCCACATTATATCTGTTTATTTTTCAAAAATCCCATGTGCGATTTAGCCTATCGGAAGGTAATCGCACACTAAAGTTTCGGCATTTCGCTTGTTTATTCTCTCAACTACCAAAATATCAATTTCCCCTTCATTAAAGATTTTTTTGAGAGTTTCCCAAGCAGCAAGGTATATCATTTGATTTTTTATATTTTCATTCATATACAAACACCTTTTTAATTTCCTATCAATTGAATCAGCAAATACCAAATAGGCAAAACCACATTAAATGCCAACCCTTGACCTAATGTATATATAATTGCGTTTAATATCATTTCCATATGTCATTACCTCCTGTCATTCTAAAGCCAAGCTTATTTTTATGGCTTCATCAACTTGTTCCATAATCTCTATCGGTATTTCTCCGACGAATTTTAATATTTACCGTTTATCTCCTAAATATCAAAACTTATATATAATGCTTTTTCTATTTCTCGCATTTCTCGTTTTGACAATCTTCCGATATATTCTTTAAGTCTTGATTTGTCAATAGTTCTAACTTGTTCAAGCAATGCTATTGATTTTTTAGGGAGACACTTATTTTTCAAAGCAACATGAACAGGTAAATCCTTTTTATAAACTCTGCTTGAAATAGCTACAACTATAATTGTCGGACTATATCTGTTGCCGATATCATTTTGTATAACAATAACAGGTCTTTTACCACCTTGTTCCGAACCAACGACAGGATTTAGGTCAGCCAAGTAGACATTCCCTCTCTTTATTTCAGTCATTAAGATTCCTCCGCATCTATATAAAACCGATATTTTTCATCATCACTGTCATAAAGACTTAAATACTCCGGTTCAATCATTTCTCCGGATTCAACATATTTTTTCAGATAATATGTTAAAAATGATATTCTTCTCGGCTCTAATCCTTCGAGTTCAAGAAACTCTCCAACGGTTATTTCATAGAACCATTCAAGGTGACATCCAAAGCCATAGGTTTCGAATATGTCAATAACATATTGATGCCCGTCAATTAAGTTTTGTGCGAAACAGTTAGTTGCGTTTAAATCACACCCGTTAGCATTACAGTACAATCGTTGTAAAAGGGAGTTAATTTCACTACTTCCGACCTGTCTTATCAACTCTACAACAGACTGTTCAAAAATCTTTTCGTGCGATAATCCGAATTTTCTCAGCAAAGCATACTGTTTTGCAATAACTTCTTTGTTTTTTACTTTGTCATTCATTTGTTTTTCCTTTCCTATGTATTTTGAATACACATTTAACTTCTCACTAAAGAGATATGTAATAAAGCGAACAAGTCATAAAAACTTGTCCGCTATTTTTATGTTTACATTCACCTTTATTTGTCCTCGACACCCCAAGGCTTATGGGAAGTTATCACACGGTTGACAGCTAATCAACTCCACAGGAATTCCACCTCCGGTCTTTACGTGCCGGCCACGACGGGTGTATCATTATCATTTTTTGCCAGTCATCGCCCATATTGGGAGCCGCCCAATATTTGCAGCACTGCTATCTCGCTATTTTGATAAATCAAAGTCACGGCGTACACGCTACTCGGCTCGTGAGCAAAAACAATGTATGTGATAAATGTGTATTCGGTTGTCAAGGTTCGAGAAGGAGTAATTTACCCCTCTACTTCTCTATTGCGACAGCTTTTTATGTTTCTGCAAAAAATATTTTTAATTTTTTCAATATTTTTTTCCTTCTGTACCCCAAAAGTTGGTGAGATATATTCATTTCCTTAGCTATTTCATTCTCACTTTTGTTTTCTAAATTATTGAAATATATGTGATTCAACACTTCTCTTTCCTCGTCCGAAAGGTATTCAAGAATTTGATACAGTTTATTTACCAGCATTTGATGCTCAACATTTTCATACCCACACTCCATATCAGGTACTATGTCGTGGTAAGTTATTTCTTCATCGACATCAGATAAAGGTGCATCAAATGATAAAACAGAAGGGATAGCTTTAACCGCATTTTCATCTACTTCGTCCTTATTAAGAAGTCTGTGTTTTTTGATATTTGCCATCAACATATCCTCATTTCTTTCTTTTCGTTTCTGCATAGTTTTCCATTCTCTGAACCTTTCTTCAGTTACTTCAAACTTGCAATATCCTGAATTTTTATCATCTTCAAAATATTCCTTGACAAACCTTCTTTTAGAGTTTTTTGGATTGTTTATAAACTTATAAAAATCCACTCCACTGAGTTCTACCCACACAGGGTTCACACCTTTGCACTCAGCATCTTTCCATATAAAATATTTGTTAGCCATTTATGTAATCTCCTTAGAATTTTTGATTTTGTTTGATTTCAAAAATTCCGAAGATTACGGATATTTAGCTATGTAACAAAGCCATTTAAAAAGCATAAAAGCCCTTTCTTTAAAAAAGTGAAGGACTTTAAATAAGAAAAAACACTGTATGAAATAAGACAGACACAATTCTGTTCTAATTCCATACAGTGTTAAAATTTTATAAAATTGCAAATATTTTTATTCTCTCGACAATATATAGTCCAACATTGATAATTTATCTATATTTTCAACAAAATGTCATACATATACTACATACTACTTTAATTATAATCATACTTCAATAGTGCTTAAATAAAAATAAACTTATTCGGCAAAAAAGCAAAAATTCTTTGTAATATTAGGAAAATCTAATATTTTTCTATATATTCGCAAATAATTAGATTGTTCTAATTATTTGCGTTTTAGTTTGTTTAAATACTTGCTAAATTATGCTTGAGGTGATTTCATGAATTATCAAATATTCATTAGAGAAGTTGGAGACAGGCTTAAACGCAGGCGAAAAGCACTTGGATACACACAATCAGAATTAGTTGAAATATTAAATAAAAACTGCAATTCAACTAATGACGATTTTTTGTCGGATAAACAAATGTCTCGGTTTGAGAGTGGTCATAATTGCACTAGATTAGATAAATTTGTTAAGTGGTCTTTAGCTCTCGGGAAAACACCGGATTATTTTTTGTTAGGTATTGATAATACAGACAACAAAACTGACAATAAAATCAATCAAATATGCGAATATTTAAGATTATGCAATGAAGATGATATAGATAATGTTTTATTATTTGTTAAAGCCCTATATGAAAAAGGCAAGATTAAATAATCATCATATAACAGTTATACTCGGTGAACAATTCTCTTTGATATAAAAGTCTTCTGCGAACTTTTTGATTTTGTTCATCAACTATATATCCTTTGAACTCATAAATATCTGTTTTCGCTTTCTAACTGAAGCACTCTGCTTTGGATGAACTTATTATAACCAAACAAAAATTTGCTTGCAATAGGAAAAAGATGAGGTGGTACAAAATCGTACCACCTCCGGCGTTTTTTATTGATAATGTGTTTTTGTTATTACTATGTATTTATTACTCGGGTCATCTATAAACACTACATAGGTTCACCTCATAAAAATAAACACATATATTTTATCACAGTATTTAATATTCTTCAACAGCTGTTATTTTTTATAATTATTTATAGATAAATAAAATAATATCAAACACAAAACAAAAGTAAAGCACAAGACATTAAATCCTGTGCTTTACAATTAATTGGTCTTAGCAAATTGCAATTTAAATAGCCTTGTTATGGTAATCAATCTTGAACAAAACAGCACTAAG
>CAZXWI010000042.1:0-13059 GCA_964644555.1 uncultured Lachnospiraceae bacterium
GCAAATAGCACCGTAATTAAAGCCTATTGAATCATCGTACATATACGAAATCAAAGAAGTTTTATCTTCATAATTAAATTTCAAAATTATATTTGATTCTTCTTGTATTCCGAAAGATACATTCTGTTCGTTTAACCTAAGTTGAATTTCTCCCAAAATTTCGTCATCTTCTATTACACTTGAAGATACGATTTCCGATTTAAAAGGCTCCGAAGCATATTTTGTAATTTCCACGGACACCAAGCTTTTGTCAAAATACCCTTCCGACAAAAACGAAGCTTGCAAATACCCTACATACACTACAAAAATCAATATCAATACAATAAGAAGAATAATAAACGGCTTTATAATTTTCTTCAATTTAGTCCTCTTTATTCCAAATTGAGATATTCGTCATATGTGCACATTTTGTCTTTCATTCCGTTTGGCGTAAGCTCTATTATTCTGTTTGCAACCGTTTGCACAAATTCATGGTCGTGACACGAAAAGAGAATGTTGCCGCCGAAGGAAATAAGTCCGTTGTTAAGTGCCGTAATGGATTCCAAGTCAAGGTGATTCGTTGGCTGGTCCAAAACAAGTACATTCGAACCGAACATCATCATTCGAGATAACATACATCTGACTTTTTCTCCACCCGATAATACCTTTACGGGCTTAAATACTTCCTCTTGAGTAAAGAGCATACGACCAAGAAAACTTCTCAAATATGTTTCGGTGGTATCCTTGGAATATTGCTCCAACCACTTTACTATGCTCATGTCATTATCTTTGAAATATGCAGAATTATCAACGGGGAAATAGCTTTGCGATGTGCTTATGCCCCATTTGAAGCTGCCTTCGTCAGCTTCAATCTCGCCCATTAATATTTTAAACAAAATCGTAGGTGCAAGGTCATTTTCTCCGATAAAGGCTATCTTATCGCCCTTATTGACTCTAAATGTTACATTGTTAAGCACTTTTACACCGTCAATGGTCTTTGAAATGCCTTCAACGGTAAGTATCTCTTTGCCTGCTTCTCTATCCATTTCGAATGCCACATACGGATAACGGCGAGAAGAAGCCGGCATATCCTCGATTTCAATCTTTTCAAGAAGCTTTTTACGAGATGTTGCCTGTCTTGACTTTGATTTATTAGCTGAGAATCGTGCAATAAATGACTGTAATTCCTTGATTTTTTCTTCTTTTTTCTTATTCTGGTTTTTAAGCATTCTCTGAATGAGCTGGCTTGAATCATACCAGAATTCATAGTTACCTATATACAGCTTAATCTTGCCGTAATCGATATCGACTATATGCGTACAAACGGTATTGAGGAAGTGTCTGTCGTGCGATACCACTATTACCGTTCCTTCAAAATCAATAAGGAAGTCTTCAAGCCAATTTACCGAAGCCAAATCAATACCGTTTGTAGGTTCGTCCAACAAAATTATATCGGGGTTTCCGAAAAGTGCCTGCGCAAGTAATATTTTTACCTTTTCTTTTTCGCTTAACGATGACATTTGAGCATACAAAAGATCATCGCCAAGGCCCAGTCCTTGCAGTAACTTCGATGCGTCCGAATCGGCATTCCAACCATCGAGTTCCGCAAATTCGGCTTCTAATTCCGATGCCAAAATACCATCTTCTTCGGTGAAGTCTTCTTTTGCATATAGGGCATCTTTCTGCTTTTGGATATCATACAATCTTTGATTTCCCATAATAATGGTATCCAAAACGCTGAATTCATCGAATGCGTAGTGATCCTGTCTGAGCACCGATAAACGGTCGTTCTCACCTTTGGAAACGACACCCGTAGTCGGCTCCAGTTCTCCGGAGAGGATTTTCAACAATGTCGATTTTCCTGCTCCATTGGCACCTATAATGCCATAGCAGTTTCCCTCGGTGAATTTTATATTACCCTCTTTGAATAAGTTATCGGCACCGAAACTTAAACTTAAATCTGTAATTTGAAGCATATTATTCTCCGTTTTCTTAAAATGCGTTTTTATAATGTTTTAAACTGAACTTATCATTATTATAAACATTAAAAGCTATTATATCAAATCTTACGGGCGTTGTAATGCCTTTTTCTGAAATATATATCTGTGCGGCATCTTTTATGCGTTTTTGTTTGTCATATCCGACCTGTTCTTCGGCAGTGCCGTGAAAATTATCTTTTCTTTCTTTTACTTCGCAAAAGACGGTTACTCCGGCATCATCATATATTATATCTATTTCTCCACTGCCCCTCTTAACGCTGCGCTGTATTATTTCACAGCCTTTGCTTTTCAAAAAATCGACAGCCTCTTGTTCGAAACAATTACCTATTTCCCTTGACGGCATTTGGTTGGTTATGCCCGATAAAAACGATTTTCTGTGTATAGGGGTTATACCGTATTTTTCAATAGCTTTGATATGTTCCGCAGTTCCGTAGCCTTTATTTGATGCAAAGCCGTATTCGGGATATTGCTTATCGTATTCATACATAAGACGATCCCTTGTTACTTTTGCCACTATGCTTGCAGCAGCTATTGAATATACGTTTGCATCCCCTTTTACAAAGCCCTTTTGAGGAATGTCGTAATCTATTTCCAATGCATCCAATAAGAGCATATCGGGTTTTATTTTCATTTTGTCGAGTGCATCGGTTATGGTCTTTTTCGTAGCTGAGAGTATATTTATTTTATCAATAACTTCGTTATCGGCAATACCCACCGCCCAGCACACGGCTTTTTCGGTGATAATATCGTACAGTTTGTTTCTTTTACTCTCCGTGAGTTTTTTCGAATCGTTTACATACAATTCGTTAAAATCCTCCGGCAAAATTACAACTGCACTTACAACAGGCCCGCACAACGGACCTCTGCCCGCCTCATCACAGCCGGCTATCAGCTTATACCCTTTTGTGCGGTAATTAGATTCTATCATCTTCATTCGCTCAATACGCTTTAATTCGGCTAAATACTTTTCGTAGCTTTTATTCATCGATAAAGCAAGCTTTTTTACGCTCTCACGACTATCGTGATACAATTCTTTAATATATTCAGCATATTCTTCATAGGACAAAGATGCTATCGTATCTTTAATTTGCTTTACGGTTTTATCGGATATGTCCATCACTCCTCCTCGGGGATACATAACGACACCTGCCCGATAATGCCGTTTTTGAATTCATCGATTATGGTATTTGCGCATCTTGCATAATCAAACTCACCGCCCTTTATGATAAAACCGCGGTTTTTGCAAATTTCTTCGTATATTTCAAGCGTAGTTTTGTCTAAAACATCTACTTTATATCTGTTTTCCAAAAGAAGCGGATAATCTGACTGCAAAAATTTGATTATTTCAAATGCCAAATCTTCTTTATCTAGAATCGTATCCTTTACGCAGCCGATCATGGCAAGTCGGACTCCGTCCTCTTGCGATACAAATTTAGGCGGAAGAACCCCCGGAGTATCCAGTAGATAAAACTCATCGGATTTTATCCAGTTTGTTCCCCTTGTTACACCGGGCATATTCCCCGTTTTAGCACCGCCTTTTTTAGTTAATGTATTGATAAAAAGAGATTTGCCCACATTCGGGATTCCGGCAACTATTGCACGAGCTTCCCTCTCAAATCGAAATGACGATTTCAAACCTTTCAAATATTGTGCAACTTGCGATATTCCTTCACCTGTAACACAATCGGTAAAGAAAACATCACGACCTAAATTTTTATAATGTTTTTTCCATTTATCTATTACCGCTCTATCCGCAAGCGAAACCTTGTTATATACCGTTATATGTTTTTTATCTTTAATACTTTTGTAAAAATCCGAATTGACACTCTTCTCAACGGCTCTCGCATCCCCCAAAACTACGATAATATCGGCCTTGGAGGTTTCTTCTTTGATTTTGCGTTCAGCCTTTGCCATGTGACCCGGATACCACTGAATAAGCATATTTTACCTCAATGTAAATTTTTTTATAGCCTCAAGCAAAACATCACCGCAATTCATTGACGATGATACAGTATTTTCTTTAAATTCACAGTATGCGTCTTCCGATGACTCATCTCCGTCGCTAATTCCTTTAACGGCGGCAAATCCCACATTATACATTGCGCATACCTGAGCTATAGCGCCTGCTTCCATCTCACAACAAAGCCCCGTAAAATCTGAAAGAAGTTTTTTTTTCTGCTCAGAGTCCACGATTACTCTGTCGCCCGAAAGCACATTTCCGAAATGCACATGTTTGTTGTTTTCATAAAGCTCCTTTGCACAGGCTAAAAATCTTTGATCTGCTTTCATTTCCACAATGCCGAGTTCGCACTGCTCACCTTTTTTATATCCGAAAGGCGAACAATCGTAGTCATGCTGAATAGCCGCCTCGGCAATTATTACATCATTCGGGTGAATATTACTTGATAAGCTTCCCGATGTGCCTATGCTTACCACTATCTGCGGATTATACTCGTTTATGAGAGTCTGTGCACACAAAGCGGCGGCAACCTTTCCCGTTCCGCAAACCGATGTTACTATTTGTTCGTCTTCGAATTGATATTTTTTTACTTCGAATATACCGTGCATATTGCTTTGTAAAAATTCACATTTCTCGCAAAATTGCAATTCGTCCTGCATTGATGCTATTACTGCTATCATAAAAATGTACCCCTTATCAACAAAATATTGTTCTTAAAAAATTATTTTAATTATAACATATTATTTCGATGCTGTGATATACTAAAAAACAAAACGCTCATTTTAACTGAGGTTTTGCCGATAAATATGCTAAAACAAAAATGTTTTAGCTACAAAGGATATAACTATGATTCTAAATTCCATTAACATAAAAAAGGATTCAGCAATAATAAATTATGACGAAGATCATCTTTTGCTTATCAATAAAGCTTTGATAAAAAAACATGATTTATCGCCGAATAAAGAGTTTAACCTAAATGCACTTTTATCCGATAACGAAGAATTCTCAAAACAACTCGCCAAAGAATATGCACTAACTTACCTAAGCTACTGTATGAGAAGCGAATACCAAGTGTATGAATATTTGATAAAAAAGCATATTCAAAAAAAAGCCGCACTATATGCGGTAAACCTGTTAAAAAGCCACAACTACATAAATGATAAAGACTTTGCCATCGTTTTTTTTGAAAATATGAAGCTATCGGGCAAAAGCAAGATTTACATAAGCCAAAAGCTGAAACAAAAAGGCATTGATGATGCGATAATAGAAGAAGTTCTTTGTGAATACGACGAAAACTCTCTTTATCAAAACGCAAGGAAGTTTTTGCAAAGCAAAAACAATTCTTTAAAAAAATATCCACCTAAAATAAGGCAGGAAAAATTATACCGAAGCGCATTATCGCAAGGATTTTCGGCTGATATGGTAAAGAATATCACCGATGAACTCCTAAAATCGGACAATAGTGATTTCGATGATTATTACATAGAATTATCGAAAAAAAAGATTGCATCACTTCAAAAGAAAAATTTATCCGAAAAAGAATTAAGGCTCAAAGCATATACATACCTTTTACCTAAAGGCACACCCAAAGAAATTATAGACGAAGTGTTAAGTGAATGCAAAAATGAGTAAATCTCATGAATTTCAGCTTAAAAAAAATAAATTCATTAAACTGTTTGCCAATTACATACATTTAGTTTATAATATAATGATTGATTTAAGGTGATTCTAAATAAACACATTTTATAAAAATGTTTAAATTACAATAAGGGAGAATATTACTTATGAGAAAAGACGGGAAACGCATAAAAAGAGTTGACCCAATGTATACCATAATACCGTACATCCTCGATAAGAGATACGATGCCATGAATAACATCGAACTGGATATCCCAATGGAGCCAATGCAGAAGTATCTTAACCAAAAGAGAAAAGAGGGTTATCATATTTCGCATATGGGGCTTTTGGTTGCCGCAATACTGCGTACTACAGCAGAATTCCCCGCACTTAACAGATTTATAGTAAATAAAAAAATATACGCACGAAACGAATTCTGCGTAGGTCTTGTTGTATTAAAACCGGGTTCGGACGATGCAACGATGAATAAGATATATTTCGAATTGGAAGACGATATTTTTACCGTACAGGAAAAAATAGACAAATACATAAACGACAACAGAAAAACCGACAATTCCAACTCAACTGACGAATTAATGACTAAGCTCCTTGCGATTCCGGGGCTTTTGAATACTGCGGTAACTGTGCTTAAATGGATGGACAGACACAACATCATGCCTCGTGCCGTAATCGAAGCAAGTCCATTTCATGCAACACTCGGCATAACCAACCTTGCAAGCATAAGAACAAATCATATCCATCACCATATATACGAATTCGGCACAATGGGTATGTTTATAGCCATGGGTAATTCAAGAGTAATCCCCGTTGACAGAGCAGGCAATATCGAATTTGTGAAGAGTTTGCCTCTCGGTGTGGTAATGGACGAGCGAATCGCTTCGGGAAGCTACTTTGCAGCAGCATTCCAAAAGATAAAATTGTACCTTAAAAATCCGGAGCTTTTGGAAAAGCCTGCCGAAATCGTAAACAGAGATTTTCCCATCGAAAAAAATTGGCTTTCTTACAAAAAGGCACAAAAGAAAAAATAAATTATTTAAACAAAAATAACTGCCGTGTTTGGCAGTTATTTTTATTGGTAAGCTTTATACCTTTAGTTTGTCAACACTTTTCTTTAAGACTTTTCTTCTATCTCTGTTCATTAACTCTCCTTAAAGTGTTGTATCATTCCTGTATTTCGATTCAAATTCTTTGCTTCTTTTAATTATTCTCATATCGTGTCTTATGTGGCTGTGTATGATCATGTTCTTGACATCTTTGCCTGTGGGATAAATAATCATTCGTGTAGGATCGTCATACCAATCGTCGCTGTTCGGTGTACAAACCATTTCGAAGTTCCAGTATTCAACTTTCCCATATCGTTTATCCTTGTTTTTCTCAATGGCAGCGTCTACAAATATGGGAGGTTTCTTGCCTCCGTTATGTCTGACAACTTTTTCAAAATCATGCGGAACGAATCCCTTTTTAAACAACCACTGTCTTGTCCTGTATTCAGCTAAATCTATCCAATTCATGTAATATTGAATTTCCTCTGGCGATTTGTACTCCGGTGTGCCAATGGGTCTATCTTCGTTCCACTTCCTCATTTCTTTTTCGTAAACTTTGTTAAATCTTTCCTTACTAATTTCTTTATTGAATAAACAATACTCTTTGCATTTTATTTCATTACAGAACAGCGCCTTGGAAATTGCCGTACATTCTCTTATACCGTAACTATGACTAACACAGTTGCTATAACTAATATCGCAACTATAGCTAATACCGCTGCTATGCCTAATGTCATTGCTATAATGAATGCCATAGTTATAATTAATGCTATTGTTTACCCTATTGAACTCTTTTATTTTTCCAGAAAGCCGTTAAACCTTCGATGGATTTCGTATAGTACCAAACATTGAAGTTCGCCCAATTTACTATGTAATATTTTATAACTCCGTCATTTTCGTATATAAGATTTATATACATATCTTGATTTTTATAATTCGTGTATGATTCACCGTTTAAGTATTCATCAGGCATTTTGCGACAATGTTTTAATATTTCATCTGTTAAAAAGATATCAGTTGTATTTCGTATGTTGATAAAATCCATTATAACACCCTCCCTGCAACTGATTTTGTTCTGATTCGCACATCTCCGTCTTTACTACGCAGCCCCGGCACAACATATTTCTGCGTTAAAATAACATTGCCTACATTGTACTCGTATTTCACACTCATAGCAGCAATTACAAAATCGTGATTTACCGGTAGCCAAACCTGTTCCCACTCGCCCCATATACCTTTTTTATCTTGCACATAGCAAAGTGCCTCGTTGTTGTGGACTCTGCCTGTGAAAATATATGTATATCGGTATTTTTTATTCGCTCCAGTGATATGGTTCGGTTGCAAATTAAATCCTCTCCATGTGTTAGGGGTTTTCGTTATTCTGATATCGTATCCACATATATTCATTTTGTACCTCTCTTATGTTTTTTTGCACGAAAAAAAGACCTGCGATTCCGCTACAGTCTTTTTTAATCGCAAATATTAAATTGATAATATTTACTATACTTAATTCTTTAGCTTAAAATCGTCATCGAGGTCTACATTACAGTATTCCTCTATTGCGTTTTTTACTAATTGCGTTTTGGTTATTCCGTTATGTTTTGCGTATTCATTCAAAAATGCGTTGGTACCTCGTGGGGTATAAATACCTATAAAATCATGTAATTCTCGCATTCTTTTATTCTTTTCTTTGTTTTTTTCACTCGCCATGATTGGATTATATCATGGCTCAAAAAACTATGCAAGCATTTTCCGAAAAATCTCTTTTTAAAATCGCTTGCAAAAAAACGATAAAATAAAGCTTTTTAGTATTAATCACTTTAGCCGACTTACAATTACAAACTTCTTCTTTTGTAATAAAAATCCCCCCAATCTCATAATTTCTTAGATTAATCAATCGGGGGATATTGATTGAGTGTTAGAACTGCTTCATCAATCTAACATAGAATTTTACAGTATCAACGATTTTTTCGAGGGGTATTCTTTCATTATGTGCATGAATAAGGCCTCTCTCTTCTGTTGAAAGAGCCATTGCAGAGAAGCGGTATACTTTGTCCGAAATTCTACTGTAGTGGCGAGAATCGCTTCCGGCAATCATCAAGTACGGAGAAACGATAGCCTCCGTCCAAGTCTGCGAAATGGCTTTTTTGAGTTTGTACCAACCTTCGCAATCCGTTGATGATGTGTTGCATGGGTCGGAGCCGTGTAAAACTTCTACCTGAATATCATCGTTTTTGATAACATCTCTCATGTATTGAGCAGCGCTTTGCATTGTATCCGTTCCGCAAATACGAACATTTACAACACAAGATGCGCTCGGCGGCAATACATTTGAAGCAAGGCTGCCTTGAGTTTGAGTAAATGCGGTAGTGGTTCTTACCAATGCATTAAGCTCGCCTCCGCTTTTTTTGCAAATCAAATCAAGAACAGGTTTAAACAGCCATAAATTAGCAAATATCATTCTAAATACAAATGTAGAATGTCTGCCCAATGTGTCAAACATTTCACCAACCGGTTTTGTAATCTGCATTTTAAACGGATTGTTTTCCACATCGCAAATTGCTTTTGAAAGAGTACCCACGATTGTATGAGGTGGCGGTGCCGAAGCATGGCCTCCGTTTGATTTGATAGAAAATTTGATATCGCTCATTCCCTTTTCGGCAATTCCTATGAGAGCGCAAGGTTCCGATACACCGGGGAATACCCCCTCAACAACAGCACCACCCTCATCAATTACAAATTCGGGGATAATACCTCTTTCTTCGAATATTTTAACCATATCGGGAGCTGTTGCTCCTGCGACTTCTTCTTCGCCTGAGAATGCAAAGTACATATCGTTTTCGGGAATGAATCCATTTGAAAGAAGGTATTCTGCAGCTTCCATAACTCCGCAAAGAGTACCTTTTGTATCCAATGTGCCTCTGCCCCAAAGATATCCGTCCTCAATCAAACCATCGAAAGCGGGTTTCTGCCAATATTCTTCTTCAACAGGCACGACATCATAGTGAGCCATGAAAACGCTCGGTTTTTCACTGCTTTTACCTTTTACTTTATAAAGCACACCTGTTTTAGCCAAATATTCGAGTTCGGCTTTTTCGTTGACGGTAGGATATAAATCCTTTAACAACTGTCTGAATTTTTCAAATTCAGCTTTGTCGATTTTGTCATCATCGTAATAAGATACGGTTTTGCATCTTATCATTTCGGCAAGATCGTTTATTGCCTTTTCTTCATTGATTTGAATGTCTTCTTCTTCATACTTTTCGCAGCTTGTCGGTTTAAACATAACAGCTCTTACTATTACGACCAAAACTAAAGCTGCAACCACTGCAAGTATAATTAAGCCTACCACTTCTACCTCCTAAAGTTTTCCTTTTTTATAAAGTATTCTCGCAACGCCTATTGCCACAGCAGCTCCCACTGGAACCAACAGTCCCACACTGCTTGCCAAAGACGGAATTGCAATAAACAAAGCTATCATAGCAAATAACGGAGCAAGCGCTATCTTCCAATTTTGTGAAATGTATACTACGGCAAGCCCTCCGAATAACGCAGGTAAAATATTATCAAATGCAGGCTGTAAAAGTTCACTTTCCAAAAACGGTTTGAGCGGAGCTAAAAACACAACGCCCAACGCAATGATTACTACTGTTGTTATGGAAGAAATCGCAATGGATATAGTGGATAAAACTTCTCCTTCTTCGCTGTCTGCACTAACACCTGCTATTTGCATGGCATTTAATGCACATGGCACTTTAAGATTTGTAACATTTCCCGTTACAAAACCAAGATAACTTCCTCCTGTGCCAAGCATAGGTACATATGTTATAACTTCTATAGTACCCACAGTCCAAAACATCGGCACAACACCGAGCATACCCTTCATAAGAGGTTGTAATTCGGGCCATGCATTATATTTTATGCAAATGCTCAACGGAACCATAATAAGCATAGCCAATGCACTTATAGACCATATTCTTCCTGCTTTGTGTACAGATTGTATATATGTTTTGTTATTTTTCATCTCACACCCCTTAAAGCAACGAATTTACCAGGTTGGTAATAGGTATTGACAAAGCCATAGCGCCTATCAAGCTGATAGGAAGTGCATAGTCCTCCAACCATTTTATTTTAAATTTCTTACTGGCTCCGCCTACGATTGCCATAATAACAGCAGATGCCAACATAACGAATACGGGTATCCAGCCCACCAAACCTTGGTGTATATCGGCAAAAACCACACCCAAAAATGCAGATATCATACCCATGAAAAGCCCCGTCATGAATATATCTCCCCATTTTTTATCTTTTGCACCGAGTTTATCAAGGGCAGTCTGAATCTTTTCACCGAATAACGGAACGAGAATAAGCCCCGGAACGATACCTACGGTCATTACCCATACTATAGTGGCAAACGACTGAGGATTGGTTATAGTATTCGACAAAGATTCCCCCAATGCCGCAGCGGCTGTTGCAGCGGCTGTTGTTTCATATGTCAAAGAACCGATTACCGACAAACGAAGCCACGGTATCGGAAAGCCCAACGCCTTTGACAAAGCTATTACACCGAGCAAAATAGCAACGGCAGGTGCAATGGTAAACACAGCGGATGAAATGATTATGTTTTTCAAAGTTTCATTTTTGATACTGAGCTTTTTTGCTTGTTTCAGCGCTTTAAAAAGAAAATATAATGACTCTGCTATTACAAAAATAATAACAAGCGCTACTATTACATACAAAAAAGAGCTGTTTACATCAAACATTAAAGTTACCTCCTATCCATAAATATATCATTACTGATTATACCCTCATTTATCAAAGTTCCAATCAAATTTTGAAAAAATCTGCGAAGAACTATTTAAAGATATTGAATTGCATTTTGAAAATAAGAATTAATTTACATTTATCACATTGGTTTTGCATAATTATATGATAAAATATTGATTATACTATATTAAGAGGAGAAAAAAATGATTATAGCATTAATAGTTTTCATTATTACCTATATTTTAATGCTTACATTTCAAAATTACAGACCTTATATAGCACTCGGCTCTGCCTTGGTATATATCGTCATGGGCTATTTGAATGTATTCGAAATGAATATTTTAACGGCACTCAAAGCAGTAGACTACAATGTGCTTCTTATGATAAGCAGCACAATGGGTTTGGTTACCATGTTTATAGAGAGCAAAATGCCTGCACGAATGGCTGAAATTCTTATTTGCAAAGTGCCTAATGTAAAATGGGCAGTTACGGCTTTGGCTCTTCTTGCCGGAGTAATCAGCGCATTTGTGGATAATGTGGCAACTGTTTTGATGATTGCTCCTATAGGCCTTGTCATATCAAAAAAACTCAATATTTCGCCCGTACCCGTGCTTATTGCCATAGCGGTTTCCTCAAACCTGCAAGGTGCAGCAACTCTCGTAGGCGACACAACGAGCATTTTGCTCGGCG
Source organism: uncultured Lachnospiraceae bacterium (assembly GCA_964644555.1). Taxonomy (GTDB): domain Bacteria; phylum Bacillota; class Clostridia; order Eubacteriales; family Anaerofustaceae; genus RUG14186. The sequence continues at coordinate 12,078 of CAZXWI010000042.1, forward strand.
GTTTTGCCGATATGAACTTCCTTGATTTCTTCTGGATGATGGGTAAACCCGGCATTTTCTGGGGAGTTGAGTTGGGTGCTCTAGCATCGGCTTTCGTATTGCTGTTTTTGTTTAGGCGCCAAAATGACCCTATCGAATCAAAAATAGAAACTGAAGTTACCGACTATGTTCCGACAATATTAATGATAGGCACTATAGCTCTTCTTATCGTAGTATCATTCCTGCCTGAACCGAGTGGACATTTTGCACAAATAGTTTACAACCACAGAAGCGGTCTTGTATGCCTTGTTATGTGCCTTATCGGAATAATCGAAGAATATTTCGTAAAGAAAAACAAAACTGTTTTGAAAAATGTTCTTTCCGATTTGGACTACGACACATTGCTTTTATTATTTGGATTGTTTATGGTAATCGAGGGCATTACCGCTGCCGGTGTTATTGATGCAATAGCTGATTTATTCTATAAACTCGCAGGCGATAATCCATTTGCACTCTACACCTTGATAGTATTCGTATCCGTAATACTATCCGCATTTATTGACAATATCCCCTATGTTGCCACAATGCTCCCCGTTGTGCAGGGGATTGCATCTCTTATGGGTGTTTCTGCTTATGTATTCTATTTCGGACTTCTTACAGGTGCAACCCTCGGCGGCAACTTAACCCCAATAGGAGCCAGTGCCAACATTACAGCAATAGGAATTCTTAGAAAAAACGGAGAAACCGTAACAGTAAAAGATTTCCTTCGTATAGGCATACCGTTTACTTTGGCTGCTGTCTTAACAGGATATGTATGCATATGGATTGTTTGGGGAATATAATATTTCCGATAAAAGCTTTGAGAAATACTTCTCAAAGCTTTTTTATTTACCAAAGCCAAAACCTACATATGTAGTAAATTCCATGAATAAATATGTTTTGAAATGATTTTAACTTGCAATCGTTTATAAAATATCAATGCCATAATAAAATATTATTAATC
>CAZXWI010000043.1:0-12945 GCA_964644555.1 uncultured Lachnospiraceae bacterium
ATATTGACACTAATATCGCCTCCGGGAATAAACACTTGCGTAATTCCCGAAAAATTTCCATCTTCAGTTGTATACACTCGCTTCACGCAAAACAACATCATGTTATCGAGTAAATATAGTCTTTTTTTAATATCCAAATCATCGGATGAAGAAAATTCTATGGTCTTTTTTAAAAAATGACTGTCGAGAATCATGTCCATCTCTTTTATGACCACATCGTAATTCTCATTTTTTACTTTTGCCCTATACGGCATCATATTTATCTTGAAAAAGCTCGGAAGATTATGCGCCTTATAAAGCCTTTTTATCATTAACACTTTACCGTATTTCTTATTGTTTACTTTTTCCACGCTGATCAAATCATAAGAATCGGGAATGTTTTTAACACAGGTATTTTCGTCAAAACTAAATATTTGCTTTTTGGCATACACTTCTTCGGAAACATAATACCCCACTCGGCTTACCGCCACGATTAAACCTGCATTTTTCAACATTGAAATGCTTTTTCTTATGGTTGCATCGCTCGTTTCATATATATCACACAAATTCGCAACGCTTGGAAGCTTATCTCCGGGCTTCAGAACACTGCTTTTTATTTTCTTCACCAAATCGTTATACACGAAATCGTACATCGTAAAACTGTATTTCGCCATTCACACAGATTCTCCGTTAAAAATAAATTCGTCGGGCATTATATAAATACAATCCCAACCACAAATTTCTCCGTCCATATCACTCAAGCACATTTGCACTTTCACAACTTCCCTTACTTTATTTTTATCTATTTTCAAACTTTTTTTTACTTCGTCTGGAGGAATAACGCAATTAAACGATGTTTTTTGGCTCAATACTCCGGAACACAACTCATCGGGAATCGCTTCGGAAAGAGTTGTATACTCAAGATTCGCTTCATCAAAAGAAACACCCGTAGTATACAAAATATTTCTTACATTCAAGGCTATTATCTTGCCGCTGTCTTTAATTAGCCAATGCAAACTGATTATATTTTCATCGGGAGATATTTGCATATTGTACACATCGTATATATCGGGTTTTACTATATTGGCAAAGACAAGTTCGGCATCGGTAAAACCGTTTTTGAAAAAACTGGTAATGGATACATTTGCCGCATATTCGAATTGGACTCTGTCAAATACAAATGAACCCTTACCCGGTACTGTATAAAGATACCCTTCTTCAACAAGATACCGAATAGATTTTTTTACGGTTTCCCTGCTGACATTATATTCGCTGCATAATTCTTTTTCGGAAGGTAGTGCTTGATTCTTTTTATATATATTTGAATATATCTTTCTTTTTATTTTGTCGGCAATAATCAGGTATCTAGCTTCTGTTTGCATCTTCAATCCATCCTCTGCATATTTCTACGCCTTTAAATGCATTTTCAGCAAAACCATCAGCACCAATTTTTCTGTAGACTTCACTCACGCCGCCTATGCCGCCGATAATGATTTTTACGCCACTGCGCAATTCTGTTTTTTCCAATTTTTCAATAAGCTCTTGTATATAGGCAAGTGTAGTAGTCATGATAGCACTAATTGCAAGTATATCAGGGTGATATTTTGCAACATTTTCACAAAATACATCAGGCGAAACATCGATCCCTACATCAATAACATCAAATCCGGCAGCTAATGCAGCACTCTTAAAAATCGACTTCCCCAAATCATGTATATCACTTTCGATAGTACCCAAAAGTATCGTACCGACCGATGAACACTTAATAACCTTATCCGAAATATCAAATTCGGGCATTTTCATTACATTATCGTAAATAATACCTGCCATCATAAGATCACTGAGCGTGTAAACTCCATTACTGTACATTGCGCCTATTTCTGTCATTGCTTGATTGAGCGTATCAAAAATATCGATATGCTCGCAACCGGATGCAATACATCGGGGAATAAGACTTATAACACTATCCTCATCAAGTGATATAAACATTTCTTTCAGCAAAGCCAACATAAATAAACCCTCCACTATGTATTTTTATTATACAATTTAATTTTCGTGTTTCAATGTCATTGACATTTTAACCGAAAAAAAATTGACAAAAATATATAACTATGCTACAATCTATGTATTACAGGTAAACTGCAGAAAGGAAGCCCATTATGTTTGATAATTTTGATTATGATGAATATAAAAGCCAATTTTTTAATGCACTCAAATCTTTGGATGTTATTTTTTCGTTCGTCATGGCAATGCTCGGAGTGACAACCACGCTGATATCGGCATTCATTAAAGGAAGGTTGAGAATCGTCCTTATCGTGGTCGGCATCATAGTCGTTGCCGCTTCTACTGATTTACTTCGCAAAAATATATTTAAACATATTGATGATAAATTTAAAGTAGATATCACAAATAATATAAACAGGAGTTCAAGAAGACGATGAAAATAATTCTTTTGGGAGGATTTCTCGGCAGCGGAAAGACTTCCGTATTAATGAGAATCGCACAATATATAACGAAACATAATATATCAGACAAAAAGACTCCCCTCGTAATCATAGAAAACGAAATCGGAGAAATAAGCATTGACAGTAAAATATTAGGAGATTACAAAGTCAAGGAACTGTTCTCGGGCTGCATATGCTGCTCTCTTGTAGGAGATCTCACTATTTCCATTAATCAAATTCGTGAGGATTTTGATCCGAAATATATAATAGTCGAAGCAACCGGCTTAGCTCTTCCCGACAAAATAGCAGAAACGATTCTACAATACACAAAGGATTGCGAATACCTTAAAATCATAACCATAGCAGATGCATCACGCTTTGACGAAATCACAGAATCCATCGATATTTTCTTTAATAATCAAATGAAGTGCGGGAATATTATGCTGCTCAACAAAATCGACTTAGTAGATGAAAACAAGAAGAACCAAACACTTACAAAGCTTTTTGACATAAATCCGAATGCAGAATTATATGCGATATGCGCAAATCAAAATATAGACTGCGTACTGGAAAAAATATTATAGAAAGGAGTAATTATGCCAAATAAATCAAAAGAAGAATTTGTACATTCCGAATGTGCTTCACACAATCATAACACGAACGAAGTTCATTCGCATGATGAAAACTGTTCATGCGGACATTGCCACCACGAACATGATGAAACCCAGCACCACCATGAAAACAACACCGTATCGGTAACTAATCACGAAGGTGCGATTGTCGGCACATTGACATCTAATTCAGATATCGGTTATGCAAATCTCAAAGAGAAGTGCTACATATATATCAATGAATTGAAAGACTGGGCATTATCCGAAAAATACCTCATTGGGCATATAAAAGGATATGTGGAGAGTGCTGAGTATAGTTGCGTATTCTCAACAACAGGACACGATATCACAATAACCGAATCTACACAAGAAACAAGCGGAAATAATAATTTTAATATCGTTTGTATATTATTAGGTATCACAGAAGAAATACTTAAAAACAAATTAAATACATACGCCATCTAGCTTATAAACTCTCTCATATATTATAAATGTATCTCTCCGAACAATCGTATTTTTATACTAATGAGAGAGTTTTTATTGTCATAACCAAACCGCTTTATTTTACTACATATTTTATTTAAAGCCTTTTTCGTTATTTTTCAATGTAATATCGATTAACATATAAAATATTATCCATATAATTGCAATACTGTTTATTAAAATAAAAAAACAGCACATTTCTGTGCTGTGAATTGACTTGGTTGCGGGGACAGGACTCGAACCTGCGACCTCCGGGTTATGAGCCCGACGAGCTGCCAATTGCTCCACCCCGCGATAGCAAAAATTATTATACTATAATAGTTTTTACTTGTCAATAGTTTTTATGCATATTTTTTATTTAGCATCCGAATAATTCTTTTGCCTTTTGCATTTTTGAAATAATATCCACTCCAAAAGGACAATTTCCCATGCAGATTCCACATTCAACACATTCATCGGCATGATGCTCAAGCTGCATATAATGTTCTTTTACGGTAGGCGGCACACAGTTTTGAATCAAAGCAAGATCCACGCATTTATTTACCGCAGCAATATCTATTACACTTGTGCAAGGTGCGCAATGCCCGCAATACATACAATGACCGGTGAAAAAAGAATCCAAACTGCTTGATAAAAATGTGCTGTATTCACATTCTTTATCCGTTTTATCATAGTATTTAAGAGCTTCCTTCATTTCATCAACGCTTTTCGCCCCTATCATAACGGATGAAACCGAAGGTCGATCCAGCGCATACTTAATACATTGCCAAGGATTCATTGCTCTGCCGAAGGGAGATTCCCTTTCGCTCAGCAAAAGGCCTGCTGCATAAGCTTTCATAACGGTAATGGCAACTCCATTGCTTTCGCAATATTTATACAATTCCGCTCTTTCACCGCTTATACCTCTATAGCAGCCATTCACCTCCAAATGCGATCCGATAAGATTGGCATCATCTCCGGGAGCCATCATATCATAAACAGGGTTAAGGCTGAAAAGTATTACATCTATCACACCGGTTTGAGCCGCAAGTTTGGCTATTTTGGCATTATGAGTAGATATTCCGATATATCCGACAGAACCTTCTTTCTTTAGTTCTTCCGCTTTTTTAAGTAGCCCACCGTTAATAATAATATCAAAGTCGCTTACTTCATCGCAGTTATGCAGCATTTCGATATCCACATAATCAACATGCATTCTATTTAAGAAATCCTCATATGAATACATAGCCTCATCGATTATTCGAGTTCTTCTGTACTGCCCTGTTTTATCGAAAATATTACCGAAATGCCCTTGCAGAATATATTTATCTCTTGGGTATTTCCTCAACGCATTTCCGATATTGCTTCTAACCTGTGGGTGGGCATTGTAAATATCGATAATGTTTATTCCGCATTCGATTGCGCAGTCGATTATATCGGCGGTAAGCTTTTCATCGATAATCTTTTCAAATCCGCCGCTGCCTATTCCCAACTCGCTTACCTGAAGTCCTGTTCTTCCCAACTGTCTGTATTTCATATTTACCTCCGTAAAATATATATTCCAATAGGCTATCGCACAAGCAATAGCCTACTTTCATCAAGCTTTTTTATTAACTCTGTTTTGATATATTATTTCCGCAATAAATAAAACAATCAACCCTATCATAGCGGTAATTAATCTCGCACTTGCATCACTGCTTATCATTGCGGAAGGTGCGGTTATCAAATATGGTACAAGGTAAACACCGAGTGATGCACCTGCATTTACCATAGCCATCGAAGCCGTAATGACGGAAGAATCCGACTGTTTTGCCACGTCCAAATATACTTTCGGTGAAAAAATCCCTTGAGCAAAAGCTGCAATAATAATGCCAAATACAGAAATCCAAATATCATCCGAAAATGCTATTATCCCAAATCCCACAGCTTCCATAGCAAAACATACACTCAATGTCCACCTATCGAGTTTTTTTATAACTTTCGATAAACATATTGCAGATATAAATAATACTACCTGCCATATTGCCGACAAATAACTTGCAACCGCCACATTTCCGAAACCCTTTTCTTCAACAAGGTACGATATATTAAAAGAATATGTCATATAAAACATAATAAACAAAAGCGTTACAACAACATTATGTATTAAATATTTATTCCATATTTTTACTTTTTTGTCGCCATATACCGAAATCTTTCGTTCTTCCTTAGGTCCTTCGGGTAGCAGTAATATGCCGCTTAACAATGATACAAAACCAAACAAAAATGACAAATACCCGTATCTCCAACTGTGCAGAGCAAGTACACCCGTCAGCAAATTCAGCAGTATCGTACCTATTGACTGAATCATCTGCTGAGCGCCCATTACTTTTGCAGCTTCATCGGAATCGGTGTAATTCTCCGTAATGATCGATTTGCTTACGGTAGATATAATAGCAGCGGAAAACCCGATAACGACGCTTGATACATACAACATTGCTAAAGTTCTGCCGAAAAAGAATGCTATCAAACCGCCTAGAACCGTACCACCCTGGAATAAAATGACTATACGGCGTTTCGATAATTTCGATGCAAAATACCCAACTGTCAAATTTGTAAACAGCTCGACCAGCATTATTAGCGAATAAACATTCTGTATCTGAACGACCGAAGCATTCGGGAATGATTTTGTCATATCAGCTAAAAGCAACGGCACCATATTTTCGATATTCAAATACATTGAAAGCACCATTATTGAGATAAATATACCGACTTTGGTCTTCTTTTTCATATAAACCTCCCAAGATTTATTCCAAATTCCCATAATCCTGATTGGTATATCAAAATGCCAATTTATCACAAATCGATGGATTCAAATATCGATTTGTGATAAATTATTAACTTATTGACTTAATAGAAAAGTGACATATTTATCATATACCAGAAAACGCCTTTTCTGGCATTGTAATCATCTACCATAAAATCCATGTTTTTGATTATTTCTTCCATAGCTTCGGGGTATTTATTTAAATCTGCCATATCGGTTCTCCTTATCCTCTGTATTCCATTACAAAATCGCTTACTGCTTTCAAATTCTTCGGATCCATATCATACGGATATGAAACGAATTTATTACATGAAAGCCATAATCCTCCATCGCGACCGAGTTCATCGACAGCCCGTTTCGCCATATCAATACATTTATCCGGTGTGGCATTTCCCATAAGGTCAACCGAAAGACCACCGACAATACCGATATTCGGAATATGCTTTCTTATTTCATACGGGTCATCCATTTCAACGATGCAGTTGAGAACACCTTTTTTGAAGTTATTGAAATAATCTCCGAAACGGAGGAAATCTGCTTCTGTATTGCAGAATATCTGTTTACCATGTTCTTCAGCCCATCGGCCTACTTTTTCCATTCCGGGAACATAGTAACGCTCAAACTGTTTCGGTGTCATAATGCAGTGTGCGAGAAAACCCATTGTGCAGTCATAAGGCTCATTCATATTATGCCCTTCAATTTTACTCATTGCATTTATCGCATTATTTGCAGTAATTTCATCTCTGATTGCACATACTTCCGCAACCTTATCCGGCTGACGGCGCATATCTCTGGATAGACCTTTGATACCTCTGTATGTATTAAGCAGATTTCCCGCAAACATTGATGCACCTGGAACGTTGATTTGATCCGTAATGCCGAATTCATCACGCAATGTTTGCACTGTGCGTGCTTTTGCATCCATTAATTCCTTTGCGGCTTTTGCGGCATTAACCCAGTCCTGCAATGTAAAATCGCTAGTTTTCGGGAAATTTCTGCGCATTGCTTTTAACCAAATCGTTGCTTCGAAGTCATTGATAAGTTCGTCGTACTCATCTTCCTTTATCATCTCATCTTCAAAGATAGCATTGATGTTGTTTTCGTCATCCCCTGCAGCAGCCCATGTAGCATTCTGCCCCAATGCATCATAAAGCAAAGTGGAATTTCTTATGCAGCCGCAACCGCCACTCATAAGATCCATTCTGTATTTTGTGTTAAGCTGACGACCGGCATCCAAGCATTTGTCGTAATCTCTGGCGCATTCAAGCTGAGTGTAACCTGCATCAATATACATCCACTGCTGAATATTTCCCATAAACGGAACACGGTCTGTTTTCTTGTGATCAGCCGCATCTCTGAGTAAATTTATTCTGTAATCGAACAGCTCCTTTGCTGTCATTTCCAATTCGTTCTTCATCCGCTACTCCTATTTAAATAATCAACTTTATACCAAATACTCTCTATGTAACTGCATACTTATATAAAATATGCTGTTACACATATGTTTTGTTTTATTTTTGTGTTTCTTTCGGATAAACATTAACAAGTGTAAATACAATACCCAATACTACATATAAAATAGTAGCGACCATATATGTGCGTTCTGCATCTGTAGGCAAGAATGTAAACACACTGCCGATTTTGTTTGCGGCATTTATCCAATATGAAGAGAAAAAACTACCGATTGATACACTTGTTGTCAAAAGAGTTGATGCAAAGGTTTTTGTCGAATCATCGGATACATCCCCTGCAAATTTAACAAACGACAACATGAAACAAGTAAATCCTACACCGCAAAGGAAAGCACCTACTATTGCAACAAATACATTTTGTGCTAAAACGATAAGCCCAAATCCCAAAGCTAAGGCAAACATATCCAATGCAATACCCATTCTTTTGATTTTTTTATCCTGTATGGGGTATGCCAAACTGCCTATCATAGAGCCTACCGAATACATTGAAGTAACAGTACCGGAAATTGCAGCTTCACCGATACCTCTTGAAGTAATAAGGGTTGCCATACCTGTGAATATCGGGAACGAAATAAGTGTTCCGAAAATTACTATTGCCGAGAATAAAAATACTTTCGGATTAATTTGGCCTTTGGGGGCTTTGATTTCTTCTTTAACTTCCTCTATAACAGATTCGGGTTCTTTAAAGAATAAAATGTTTAAAATAAGCGGAACTACAGCTATAAAATAAAGCCAAAATGTATGTTTTACATCAACATCACCGAGAAGTCCCGAAATCGGCTGAAGCGCTGAACTCATGATATTTACTATAAACTGCATTATGCCTATCCATAATGCCATTTTTGCATCATCACCGGCAAACATTTTTCTGATGCATGCGTTTCTGAGAGTTACCAAACCAAATCCTACTCCAACCAGAACTCTTGAAAGCATAATACTCCAGAACGGAATCGACTCAAAGAACAAAGGCAAAGCTCCGCACATTGTTAAAGCAGCACTCAACATCATAAGTGGCTTAAATTTGATTTTATTTCCGAATAAAGCGGAAATCGGCAATGAAACACATACACCCAAAAGAGAACAAACTGTAGAAAGCATTCTAACCGTGGCAACAGGCACAGTCGGATACATCTCGATAAGTTTCTGCATAATAGGATTGATCATTGTGCCCATACCTGCCATCATACTTATACTCAATATTGATAAGGCTGTAACCACTACATTATCTTTTTTATTTTCCATGTGAAATTTCCTTTCAATTTTAAAATTTAAATTAATCTGCAGATTCATGATTCGACAGCCGTTGCTATCAAACTTGATTAAAGTATAAACTATATCAAAATAAAAGTGAAATACATAAAATTCACATACTTATAACCTCCAGTTATAATCATGTAAATTTTGCCATAATCAAAACCTTTTCTCTATGTTTTTCTGTTCTCTTTTTTTGTGCATTTCTTAAACACACTTTCTAAATCAAAATTTAATTTGCTTTTTTTTTACAAAAAGTGTATTATAAGAATACGCTTAATCTAAAGTGAATACGAAATAAAAGGGAATGTATGGAACTTAATCAATTACGATTTTTCAAAACAGTTGCAGAGTTAGAAAATTTTTCGGAAGCAAGCAATATTTTGTTTGTTTCACAGCCTGCATTATCGAAATCCATCAAAAATCTCGAAGATGAATTGGGGTTAAAGTTATTTGATAGAATAGGCAAATCGATAGAACTGAATGATGCGGGAAAAATAATCCTAGAAAATGCAATGCATATATTAGCAGACATAGATGAACTATATAATGATGCGGCAAAAATCAAACAAGGCAAGCGCATTACCATATATTCTCAAGTGTATAATTTTATCTCATACATACTACCCGACTTATATCTTGATTCGGGTTATTTAAATTTCGAATACGGCTACCAACAGGAGGAAAATCTGCTTAATCTGCTCAATCATAACAAAATAGATATAGCAATATCTTCCGAAACAATAGAAAACAGTAATATAAAATGTGTAAAGCTCTGTGATGATTATGCAGGAATTGAGTTCGGTAAAAATAACGCAAAGCTTATAAAACTCAAATTTGCAGACATTAACAAATTACATAACGAAGAAATAGTATCCTATAAAAATGATACCCCGACTACACTTTTGGTAAAAGTTAAAAATTATCTGATGATAGACAAATCAATAAAATTTACCAACCATGCTAACCACGATGGCTTGCGAAGAGTTGTCAAAAAAACAGGAGCAATAACCATAAATTCCACGATGTCGCGCTACTACACGCAGTCCGATCCTGAAAGAATTTTTATTCCATTTGCACCAAATACCCATATGAGAATGACATATTATTTTTGCTATCGCACAGACAATGAAAACATACAAAATATTTTACAAATCCTAAAAAGCATTACCGATTATTTGACAGAATACAACGAAAACATGAAAAACGGCTGCCTGTAGGCAACCGTTTTATTATTTTACTACGCATTCACCAAAAATGCCCTATATCCCTTAACAGCCTCATAAACATCGGCTTTACTGGAAACTTCATAAGGTGCATGCATACACAAAAGAGCAACACCGCTGTCAATAACTTCCATTCCGTAATTTGCCATTATATACGCTATAGTTCCGCCGCCGCCCACATCGACTCTGCCAAGCTCGGCGAATTGATATTTAACATTGGCATCATCCATGATTTTTCGTATAACAGCCAAATATTCCGCATTGGCATCATTCGAGCCGCTCTTGCCCCTACTGCCCGTGAATTTATTAAATCCGAGACCATTTGCAAAGAATGCAGCACTTCTTCTTTCGAAAGCTTCCGCATACAATGGATCATATGCAGCGCATACATCGGAAGAGAGCATACGTGAGTTGGCAAGGGCTCTTCTGAGTTTTATTTCGGACTCACCCTCGCAAAGTGCAATAAGTTCAGAAACAGTATTTTCGAAGAATCTCGAATGCATACCGGTTGCACCCACACTGCCTATTTCTTCTTTGTCAACCAGCAAGCAGCATGCGGTTTTTTCGCTTTCATTGATATCAAGCATCGCAAACAGCGATGTGAATGCACAAACTCTGTCGTCCTGCCCATATGCCAAAATCATGCTCTTATCTATTCCGCAATCCTTTGCCTTGCCTGCCGGAACGACTTCAAGCTCTGCCGAAAGGAAATCTTCTTCCGAAATATCGTAAGTATCACAAAGAATTTTCAAAACATTTTCTTTAACTGCATCTTTTACTTCTTCTTCGCTTTTTCCCATAATGGGGCTGTTTGCCACCAATAAATCCAAAGCTTCACCCTCAACTACAACACTTGCCTTTTTCTCCATTTGATTTCCTGCCAAATGTATCAAAAGATCCGTAACAACGAATACAGGCTCATCTTCCTTTTCGCCTATGCATATATTTACACACGTGCCGTCCTTTTTACATACCACACCGTGTAAAGCCAAAGGCTGCGCAACCCATTGGTATTTCTTTATACCACCGTAGTAATGAGTATCCAAGTATGCCATATTATCCGATTCGTAAAGCGGGTTTTGTTTCACATCAAGTCTCGGAGAGTCGATATGAGCTCCGAGTATATTCATTCCCTCTGAAATAGGCTTTTTACCGATTCTGAATAATGCCACGGTCTTATTCATATACACCGCATAGACTTTACTGCCTAATGAGAGTTTTTCGCCCGATTTTATTGCATCGTTCAAATCGGTATACCCTGCTTCTTTAGCCATCTCCACAACGATTTGTACGCACTCTCTTTCGGTTTTGCCACGGTTTAAGCAATCCTTATATTTTTCACATATTTCATTGAGTTCTTTTATATCAGAACTGCTGTAATCTTTCCATCTGTTTACTGCTTGCATATTTCTGTCCTTTCTGCTTAATTTTGTTATATTGTATGTTGATAACTTTATTTCGTACTATACTACCTAAGCCATGTTAAGATAAGTGCTACGCATTTTCGATAATTTTAAGTAAATATTGTCCGTATTCGCTTTTTGAAAGCTTTTCACCTAAGGCTCTGAGTTGCTCTTTTGAAATAAATCCCATTTCATAAGCGGTTTCTTCCACACAGCCTATCATCTTATTAGCATTTTTTTGCAAAAGATTTATGCTCTGCGAACATAATAGCATACTCTCGGGAGTTCCGGTGTCGTACCAAAGAATATCTTTATCGAGCTTTATAACATCAAGAGCCTTGTTTTTAAGATATTCGTTATTGACAGCGGTTATTTCCAACTCTCCTCTTTCGGAGGGCTTTATATTTTTAGCTATTTCAACAACATTTGCAGAATAAAAGTACATTCCCGGAATGATATAGTTTGACTTAGGTTCTTTCGGTTTTTCTTCAATTCCTACAGCTTTTCCGTTTTCATCAAATTCCAAAACTCCGAAAGGCCTCGGGTCTGCCACATTAAGCCCAAAACAGAGTGCTGAATCCTTTTTAACGCTGATATCTTTAAGAGATTCGTATATTTTGCGACCATAGAAAATATTATCGCCTAAAAGCAAGCACACATCATCGTTTCCTATGAATTCCTCTCCTATAATGAATGCATCCGCAATGCCTCTTGCGACTTTCTGCTCTTTGTAAGATATATTAACTCCTATTTCTTCGCCGCAACCGAAATAAGCCGCAAATGTTTCTTCTTCCTGCGGTGGAACTATTATCAAAATATCCTTAATGCCTGCACGTAATAGCAAGTCCAAAGGATAATATATCATAGGTTTATCGTAAATAGGCAAAAGCGGTTTAGGGGTGGACTTTGTTATCGGGTAAAGTCTTGTACCTTTACCTCCTGCCAATATAATACCTTTCATTTTTCCTCCTAACAGTAAAAATTATTTTAACTATTATATCACCGTTTTAAATCACTTCAAACCGTTTATGGCTATCCTAACAGCGAAATATTTTTTAAATATCTACATTAAATAAATTTCGAACTTGCCCCTACTCAACATTGTTTTCTCAATTAAACATTAATTCTTCTTTGAGAATTTCTTTTGAAATGTCACTTCGTTTCTTTTTAACCGCCGATTTGGAATGGGCCCTTTTAACTTTGCAGAGCAAAGAAACCTTATACTAAATAAAAACTAAATTCAATAGAATTCACTCTTTATCACTAAATTTGTTTACTATCGGCTCTTTGA
>CAZXWI010000044.1:0-12817 GCA_964644555.1 uncultured Lachnospiraceae bacterium
TTGTTATCTTACTGTTTACGATACATGCGAAAATACTATTGAAATTAAAAAATCACAATTTATTACAAAACTGATACATGTTGAAAGCGAAGACGAAGTAAATCTGTATTTGGAAGAAATAAGAAAACAACATTATAAAGCAAACCATAATTGCTATGCTTATATTATAGGTGAAAACAAAAATTCGAAGAAAGCTTCCGACGATGGAGAACCCTCGGGTACAGCCGGCAAACCTATATTATCCGTATTGGAGAACAGCGAACTTACAAATGTTTTAGGTGTTGTTACTCGTTATTTCGGAGGAATCAAACTCGGTGCATCGGGGCTTTGCAGGGCATATTCTCAATCGATGAGCGATTGCGTGAAAAAAAGCAATATCATAAAAAGGGTATATTGCTCCGAGGTTAAATTTGAGGCGGATTATTCCTTTTATTCCAGATTGGAAGCGTATTTAATGCAAAACAATTATGTGATTAGCGATAAACAGTTTACGAATAATACACAAATAAAAGTATTTATCCCATTAGATGAGGTAAGTAAAGTAAAAGAAGATATCATACAGCTCAGCCTTGGGCAATGCAACGGAGAGATTTTATCCGATAAATACATCAGCATTTCGGAGGAATAGATGTTAGATTTTATATATGGTAGAATTGAAAGAACCACCGATAAAGAACTTGTAATAAATTGTAACGGCATAGGGTATTTACTTTCCTGTTCGTACAACACATTAATTCATTTAAACGATAAAACCACCGAAGTTAAGGTTTACACATATCTTGCGGTAAAAGAAAACGGACTCGAACTCTACGGGTTTTACACCATGGAAGAGAGAGAAATGTATCTTAGGCTTATTGATGTTTCCAAAGTAGGTCCTAAAGTAGCCCTCAGCATATTGTCGATGTATACACCGAATGAGGTAGCTAAAATAATTTCACTTGGAGATCATAAGAGTCTATCTAAAGCATCCGGAGTCGGTAAAAAGCTTGCCGAGAGCATAATTTTTAATTTGAAAGATAAATTTACAGAAATTAATGACATTGATTACATCGTGGATGAAAGTGATTTGCTTGTAGACGCCGGAGTGAAAGACGAATCCCTCATGGGGCTTATGTCATTGGGATTTGACCGAAGTTTTGCAATCAAGCTTATTAACGAAGTATATAATGACACTATGAAAGTTGAGGAGGTTATCGCCGCAGTGCTTAAAAGCGTAGGCAATTAAAAATGGATAAACGCATTGTTACATCAAAAGAAACCAAAGCAGATTTTGAAATCGAACAATCATTACGCCCGTCCCTTCTCAGTGAGTATGTAGGGCAGGACAGCGTAAAAAAACGTCTTGAAATATTCATTAAAGCCGCCAAGGAAAGGGGCGAGGCGCTTGATCATGTTTTGCTTTACGGACCTCCGGGGCTAGGCAAAACGACCCTTGCTCATGTTATTGCAAACGAAATGAATGTCAATATAAGAATAACAAGCGGCCCTGCCATAGAAAAAGCAGGAGATTTGGCAGCGCTTCTCACATCGTTAAAAGAAAATGATGTATTGTTTATCGATGAAATTCACAGGCTCAATAAAGCGGTTGAAGAAGTTTTGTATCCGGCAATGGAGGACTTTGCCCTTGATATTATAATAGGTAAAGGACCCGGCTCAAAAGCGATACGAATCGACTTACAGCCATTTACCCTAATCGGTGCAACCACAAGGGCAGGGCTTATATCCTCCCCGCTTCGTGATCGTTTCGGAATAATAAACAAACTTGAAATGTATTCCGATAATGACTTAAAACGCATTGTAAACAGAAGTGCAGGAATATTAAATGTAAAGATAGACGACAGTGGTTCGGAAGAATTAGCACGCCGTTCAAGAGGAACACCCCGTATTGCCAACAGATTTTTGAAAAGAGTCAGAGATTATGTTCAGGTAACGGGCTGCGAAATAATAGATAAGCAGGCAGCCTCGGATGCATTGGAATTATTGGAAGTAGATATGCTCGGGCTTGATAAAACGGATATAAATTTACTCGAGGTCATAATCGGTAAATTTTCGGGAGGTCCTGTTGGGCTTGATACATTATCGGCTATTTTGGGAGAAGAAAAAGAAACGATTGAAGATGTATACGAACCGTATCTTATGCAGCTCGGATTTATAAAAAGAACCCCACGAGGAAGAGTGGCAACTCCGAATGCGTATAAGCATTTGGGAATGGAATACCCATACGATGATTTTATTATGGAAGATGAGATAGATTGATGAGAACAGATGATTTTGATTATTATTTACCGCAGGAATTAATTGCTCAGCATGCCCTTGATGACAGAACTTCGTCAAGGCTTCTTGTGGTGGACAGAGCAAACGATACTATATACGACAAACATTTTTACGATATAATCGACTACCTAAACGAAGGAGATACTCTGGTTTTAAATAATTCTAAGGTAATACCTGCAAGAATATACGGCACAAAAGCTCAAACAGGTGCATCGATTGAATTTTTGCTTCACAAAAGATATTCAGAACATACCTGGGAAGTTATGGCAAAGCCGGGAAAACGCCTTAAAATAGGCACGGAAGTAATTTTTCCGGAGGGTCTTGTTGCCGTTGTTAAAGACAAGAAAGAAGATGGTCTTATTGATGTGGAATTTAAATATGACGGTAGTTTCTTCGAAATATTACACAAAATAGGCACTATGCCGCTTCCGCCGTATATAAGAGAAAAGCTCAACGACCAAGACAGATATCAAACCGTATATGCTCAAAAGGAAGGCTCCAGTGCTGCACCTACGGCAGGTCTTCATTTTACGACTGAACTTTTGGAGAAAATAAAAAATAAAAATGTAAATATCGTATATATTACTTTGCATGTAGGCTTGGGAACATTTCTTCCTGTAAGCAGCGATAATATAGAAGAACATACCATGCATACCGAATATTACGAAATAAGCGAAGAAGCCGCAAACACAATCAGACAAACCAAAGAAAACGGAAAGCGTGTTATTTGCGTTGGAACAACGAGCGTAAGAACATTGGAAAGTTGTGCGGCGGCAAATGACGGAAAAATCGTGGCGGAAAATAGGGAAACGAATATCTTTATTTATCCCGGATTCGAATTTAAAGTTACGGATTGCCTTATCACGAATTTTCATTTGCCGAAATCCACATTGCTCATGCTGATATCGGCATTTTACGATAAGGACAAAATATTGAATGTGTATAAACATGCCGTTGAAGAAAAATACAGATTTTTCAGTTTCGGTGATGCTATGTTTTTAAAATAAGAAAGGGATAATGTATGAAAAGGGGATTATCAGACAGATTAAAAGATTTTACTCCCAGTGTAACGCTGGAAATTTCTGCTTTGGCAAACGAACTTAAAGCCAAAGGCAATACTGTGTACTCATTCGGAATCGGAGAACCCGATTTTAACATTAATGATGAAATAAAAAATGCTGCAATAGAGGCAATAAACGACAATTTTTCTCATTACACTCCCGTAAACGGACTGCCTAAACTCAAAGAAGCGGTTTGCACTCGCCTTAAAAGGGAAAACAATCTTGACTACACACCTGATGAGATAATTTGCTCAAACGGAGCTAAACACTCTCTGTTTACGGCATTGACCGCCTTGTTATCGTTAGGTGATGAAGTAATAATTCCCTCACCGTATTGGGTCAGCTATGCGGAGATGGTGAAAGTGGCCGGAGGTGTTCCCGTTATTGCCGAAACAAAATTCGAAGATAGTTTTTTACTTCAGCCGGATTGTTTAAGAGAAAAAATAAACGATAAAACGAAAGCATTGATAATCAATAACCCCTCCAACCCCACAGGCACAATATATGATTTGCCCTTATTGAAAGAATTAGCTGAAATATGCGTGGAGTATGGTATATACATTATCAGTGATGAGATATACGACAAATTCCTTTACGATAACAATACTCATTACTCAACCGCAGCTATTTCCGATGAAGTAAAAGATATTACCATAACCATAAACGGGATGTCGAAGACATACGCAATGCCCGGTTGGCGACTCGGTTATACTGCGGCAAACAAAGAGATAATCAAAGCTATGGGAAGTATTCAGGGGCAATGTGTTTCGCACCCTTGCGCAATAACTCAGGTGGCATCAATTAAAGCTTTGGATATGGATCAATCTTTTGTCGGTGAAATGGTTAAAGAATACGACAGACGAAGAAAATATATGCTGAGTGTATTCGATGAAATCAAGGGTCTTAGATATGTTGAGCCAAAAGGGGCTTTTTATGTTTTTGTGGATATAAACCAATTTCTCAATAAAGAATATAACAAAACATTTGTTACAAACTCCGCTGAATTTGCTCAGTGCTTGCTCAATCAATGCAATGTTGTGGTAATTCCGGGTTCTGCATTCGGTCAGGAAGGTTTTGTGAGATTTTCATACGCATGTTCTTACGCGGATATAGTTAAGGGGCTTGATATATTCAAAGAATTTCTTACACAGGTAAATTAATGAACAAAAATATTATTGTTATAGATACAATGTCATTATTATACAAGGCATTTTACGGCGTCAGGCCAATGCATTCATCGGACTCGACTCCCACAAATGCCGTATATGGGTTTATGAATATGCTTATTAAGCTCATAAGCGATATGAAGCCCGACTACATTTTTGCCGCATCCGATGCAGGTAAAGTTACATTCCGCAGCGAGCTGTATTCGCAGTACAAAGCAGGCAGACAGGCGATGCCCGATGAAATGCGTGTGCAGATTCCCATTGTGCAAAACATTTTGGAAGCGTGTAAAATAAAATTTTTATCCTATGAGGGATACGAAGCCGATGATATCATCGGTTATTTGGCGACTTTGGCAGAAAGAGAAAACGATAAATTGACTATCGTTACCGGAGATAGAGATTCATTTCAATTATCAAGCGAAAATGTATGCATACTCTATGCCAAAAGGGGAGTCAGCGATACCGTTTCGGTAACTCCCGAATATATCAAAGAAACCTATAATTTAGAGGCAAAACAGCTTATTGATTTAAAGGCATTAATGGGTGATAAGTCCGATAATATACCCGGAGTTGCAGGTGTAGGAGAAAAAACCGCATTGGGGCTTCTTTATTCATACCAAAGCCTTGACGGAGTATATGAAAATATAGAATCCGTTAAAGGAAAGCTTAAAGATAAGCTTATAAACGATAAAGAAAACGCATACTTAAGCTATAAGTTAGGCACTATATTAAGAGAACTTCCTTTTTCGGTGGACTACGATTCCGCAGATGATTATGATTTGGCAACTCCCGAAGCTGTGGAAATATTCAGAAAATATGAACTGAAAAATCTTCTCAAATATTTAAATGTGTCAACCGAAGAAGTGCAAACCGAGTCTAAACCGGAAGAAGAATTAATTATTTTACAAGATTATCCTACATTAAAGGATATGGAAAATAAAACCGTATCTTTGACATTTGCTTCTTCCGATTTTATCAATACAGCGCTTGCCATTAGCGACGGAGAAAAAAATTATCTTATAAAAGATGTTACAGATGAATTTATAAAAGATATCTTCGAAAATGAAAACATAAAGAAGATATTACATGATTGCAAACCGATATATAAGATTCTGCTTAACAAAGGAATTAAAGCACAGGGAATTATTTTTGATACTATGGTTGCGGCTTATGTGGTCAATGCCGTGGATGAAAGATATGATTTAGATTTTCTGGCAAAAAAATATCTTGATTTGACATTGGAGAAAAAAAGCGAAAATGCTCAGCAAAGCATGTTTGATATGCTTGAAAACGAAGATTATTCATACCTCGCATCTAAAAGCAATGCGGTATTGAAATTATATAAAGTGCTTTCGGACGAACTGAAAAAAAATGACGAATCAAAGCTGTATTTTGATATTGAACATAAATTAATGTTTGTTCTATCTGAAATGGAAAATATCGGTTTCAGAATTGATAAAAATGAGTTAGCGAACATCGGAAACGAGCTTGACGAACGAATAGATTTACTTCAAAAAGAGATACTTCGCATTGCAAATAAGGACGAATCGTTTAACATTAACTCCACAAAGCAGTTGGGAACACTTCTGTTTGACGAATTAGGGCTTCCTGTAATAAAGAAAACAAAAACCGGTTATTCCACAGATATAGAAGTGCTTGAAGCATTGGAGGATAAACACCCGATAATACCGCTTATCGTAGAGCAGCGAAAACTCGTTAAACTCAATTCGACATATGTAAAAGGAATGATCAAGCTTATCGATAAAGACAATCGAATTCATTCCACATTCAATCAAACTATCACCACAACGGGCAGAATATCATCATCAAATCCGAATTTACAAAATATTCCCGTCAAAACAGAAGAAGGTAAAGTAATAAGAAAAGTTTTTGTGCCTAAAAATGACGATTATCTTTTGGTTTCGGCAGATTATTCTCAAATTGAACTTAGGGTATTAGCTCATATCGCAAACGACAGCAATATGATAGAGGCTTTTAAAAACAATATCGATATTCATACCAAAACCGCCTCGGAAGTATTCGGTGTAAAGATAGACGATGTAACAAAAGAGCAGCGTTCCAAAGCAAAAGCCGTAAATTTCGGCATTGTTTACGGAATAAGTGGATTCGGGCTTGGCAAAAACCTTAAAATTTCACAAAGGGAAGCAAAACAATATATCGAAGCGTATCTCGACAGATTCCCGAATGTGCAAAAATACATGAAAGATATCGTTGAATTTGCCAAAGAAAACGGATATGTGCAGACGCTTTTAGGCAGACGCCGATACATCTCTGAGATAAATTCAAAGAATTACACACTCCGTTCTTTCGGTGAACGCACGGCACTTAATACGCCCATACAAGGCACAGCTGCCGACATCATAAAGATTGCAATGGTGGAAGTAAATAGCGAATTAAAGAAGAGGAATATGAAATCAAGTTTGATTTTGCAAATTCATGACGAGCTTATAATTGATGCACATAAAGACGAAATTGGTGTTGTTGTTGATATATTAAGAGATAAAATGGAACACGCTTTAGAATTAAATGTTCCGTTATTTATTGATATATCGTATGGAAAGACTTGGTATGAAGCAAAATAAGACAAATATTATCGGGATAACAGGCGGTATCGGTAGCGGCAAATCGACGGTGGCAAAGCTGTTAGCGGAGAATTTGTCATCTGTCTTGATTGATGCTGATAAACTATCTCGTGAAGTTATGACAGGGGAAGATATAAAAGAACAAATAAAACTCAATATCTCGCCCGATGTTTTTGATGAAAATAATATTTTAGATAGAAAAAAGTTGGCAGATATTATTTTTAACGATGACAAAATGCGAAATAAACTCAACGAAATAGTTCACCCATTAGTTAGGGAGCTGTTTTGGGAAAGAGTAAATGAAAATCAAAATGCAGATTTTATTATTTACGATTGTCCGTTGCTTATCGAGGCTGGTTTAACCGAAGATGTGGATTGTATTGTAATCGTCTATCTCGATTATGAAACGCAGATACAAAGAGTAATGATTAGGGACAAATGCAGCAGAGATGTTGCCGTATCAAAAATCAATGCACAAATGGATATGGACGATAAGATAAAGTTCGGTGATTTTGTAATATATAACGATTCGGGAATTGATGAATTAAAAAAATCCATAGAATTTGTCGGAACTTTTCTGAGGCAATCATGTATTTAGACTTACTTAAGAAATTAGCTGAAGAATGTGAAATCGACTTGATAGGGATAGTTGATTTAAATTTGCTTGATGAAATAAAATCAACGCTTCCTATTTCGAATGATGAGGCGCTTGCGTTTTACAGCGGCTCGTTTTCGGATAGAACCGATATAACCAAAGCTTGGCATAATGCAAGGGGAGTAATATCGTTTGCATTATCGTATAACACAAAACTAACAGATAACGCTGTTGACTCAGACTGTGTGAGAATCTCAAAGGCAAGCTTCGGCACGGATTATCATAAAGTGCTTAAAGCCAAGGCAGAAACGCTCATGGACAAGTTTTGCGAAGTCTATGAGTGTCAATATAAAGTATTTGTCGATACGGGTGTATTGAGCGACAGGCTCTTGGCATATTGTGCAGGAATAGGATTTTACGGGAAAAATCATTTTATTATCAATGAAAAATTCGGCAGTTTCATCTTTCTCGGGCATATTTTAACCGATATTGAGTTAAATAATAAAGTAACTGCCGCAGAATGTAAATGCGGTGAGTGCGATAAATGTATCAAAGCTTGCCCGTGTGGTGCATACGATAATGATATTTCGCTGAATTATTCAAAATGCATATCGTATCTTAATCAAAAAGGATGGGAATACCCAAAGACCAACTACATCTACGGCTGTGATATATGTCAAAATGTGTGTGTGTTTAATAAGAACGCACCGAAAGACATTCATGAAGAATTTTATGATTCGATTGATAATGTAATCGTTAAAATAGATGATATAATGGATATGTCAAAAGAAGATTTTGATTTAAGATATTCGTCTAAAGCCCTTGCTTGGCGAGGTCTTAAAAATCTAAAGAAAAATTGCAAAACGATTTTAAACAGAAAAGGGAATTGGCAATGATAAAAATAGCTCCGTCAATATTATCAGCGGATTTTACCGATTTAAAAAGCGACTTTAAAAGGTTGGAAGATGCCGGTGTGGAAATATTCCATATGGATATAATGGACGGTAATTTTGTTCCAAATATTACATTCGGTTCATCTCAATTAAAGCAAATGCGCAAATTGACAAATGCATTCTTTGATACGCATTTGATGATAACGAATCCGGATTTAATGGCAAAGGATTTTGCCGAAGCGGGCAGCGATTTGATTTGCGTACATTGTGAAGCTTGCACACATTTGCAAAGAACTCTTGCATATGTTAAGAGCTTGGGAGTAAAGGTGGGAGTTGCGCTGAATCCGGCAACACCGCTTTGCAATGTGGAATACGTGCTGAATGACATTGATATGCTGATGCTTATGACGGTAAATCCGGGCTTCGGCGGGCAGAAATACATTAAAGCAATGACCGAAAAAATAAAGAGAGCAAAGCAGTTAATAGGTGATAGAGATATAATCCTCGAAGTGGACGGAGGAGTGAACTTGGATACTTTCCCCGAAATTTACAGCGCAGGTGCTGATTGGGCAGTGTCCGGATCTTATGTGTTTAACGGTGATATAAAAGAAAATATCGATAATTTATACAAAAAAATCAACGGAGGTAATTGATATGTGCGAATCAACAGCTTATTTTAAAACGAACGATGGCTTGGAGAAAATCATGGAAAATGTTGTATTTATCCAGCCCGAAAAAAACGGTGTATTCATTGAAGATATTTTGGGAGAACAAAAATTGGTGGAAGGATATTTGAGCGAAATCAAACTTCTGGATCACAAAATCATCATAGCAAAATAAATGAATATTAATCCTCCTTTCGGAAAAGCTAAACCAAAGGAGGATTTTTTATGTTTGAAGATATAATTACAACTTCGTTGGCATCTGTGTTTTCCATAATCACTTTACTTTTATTGACAAAATTAATGGGCAAACGCCAAATATCGCAAATGAGCATGTTTGATTACATTAACGGAATTACAATAGGCTCTATTGCCGCAGAAATGGCAACATCATCGAAAAATGAATGGTTGAAATTTGTTGTGGGAATGCTTATATATGCTCTGGTTGCAGTTTTTATTTCGTGGATTTCCTGTAAATCACTTCCGTTAAGACGGTTTTTCATAGGCAGAGCAGAAGTGCTATACGATGATGGAAAAATATACGAAAAAAACTTAGCGCATGCAAAACTCGATATAAATGAATTTTTATCACTTGCACGAAATGCAGGATATTTTGATTTGTCGGAAATATCCTACAGCGTACTCGAATCAAACGGACAAATAAGTTTCAAGCCGGCGGATTCGGCTAGGCCGATAACAGCCGAAGATTTGAAAATTACTCCCCCAAAAAGTATTCGATATTCCGCAAATATTATCATGGACGGAGAAATAATGCATGATAACTTGCAAAACATAGGCAAAAATATCGATTGGCTCAATAAGAAATTACATGAAGCAAAAGTATCCGATTTAAAAAATGTCTTTTTGGCTACCTGCGATGATAAGGGTGAATTCCGAATTTACGAAAAGTGCGGAGAAATGAAAAAAGATATTTGGATATAGTCGAATTAGGGAAAATAAAAAGCATTTCATAAGTAAAATCTTATAACAAAAAACTAAATATGAAGGCCCCTACTAAGGTGCCTTCATGATAAAGATAAAAAAGACGATGAAGTTTTAGTCCTCGGCTTTGTGTTTAGAGCCGAAATGTGAAATTTTTTGTCTTTTCTCTGACGAACGGCACTGGGAAAGGTGCCGTTTATTGGTTTTATGGAATTATTATAAATGTTTGTTTTAATTTTAACTTTGCAAATTCAAACTCGTTACTTATCTTCTTTTATCATAAATTTGTTGTATAATTCTTTCTTTGGAATATCGGTTTGTTTTGATATTATTTTTAAGGCTTCGTTTTTTGTATTGCCTTCTGAGATAAGCTGAGTAAACATTTCTTCAATATTTATTTCATCATTTGAATTCTCATTTTGCGAATATGCGTTTATTACGATGGTAAATTCACCTTTCGGTTCTTTGGGGAGCTGAGATAGTATCTCTTCGGCATTACCGTAAAAGGATTCTTCGTGTAGCTTGGTAAGCTCTTTGTTAACGCATAATTCAACATTCGGATTTATTTTATCGATTTCGCCGAGAAGCTTTATGAGCTCATGAGGTGATGCATACGAAATTACGGGAACATCGTAATACAAATATTTTTTTAAAAGAGCCTCACGCTCTGTTTTATGCTTCGGGAAAAATCCTATGAAGATAAACTTTTCGGTTGAAAAACCGCTTTTTATAATTGAGGGCAAAGCTGCATTTGCTCCGGGAAGCACACAAAAAGAAATATCGTTTTCAATGATTTTTCTTACCAATATATGGCCCGGGTCTGATATAAGGGGATTGCCTGCGTCCGAAATAAGAGCAGCACTTTCGCCCGAACGAAGCCTGTCGATTATATCATCGCAGGTTTTGCTTTCGTTGAACTTATGATAGCTTATCAATGGCTTTGAGATTTCAAAGTGGGATAACAGCTTCATGCTTTGGCGAGTATCTTCGCACAAAATAAAATCCACATTTTTTAGGCACTCCAAAGCCCTTAATGTTATATCGTTTAAGTTTCCTATAGGTGTTGATACAATGTATAAAGAATATTTTCGTTCGTCCATTTTATAATTATAACATATTTTTATTGACATTTGGTGTCTTTTTATATATAATGATTGTAATATATTTTACTGTTTAGGTGTCCGAAAGGAAGAATAGGGAATCAGGTTCAACTCCTGAACGCACCCGGCGCTGTATTACCGAGCGTTCATACAATTGCCACCTTAATTGGGAAGGCGTATGAATGCGATGAAGTTAAGTCAGAAGACCTGCCTAAATCAGAAGACACTTGTAAGTAAAGGTAAAGCTTGCGGATTTATTCCGTGAGCTAATTTTTTTAAGGAGAGTAAAACAATGAACGAACTCAAACAGAAAGTAAATGACTACATTAAAGGAATTGAACCCTCAAACAAAGAAGCCTTTAAACAAGCTCAGGAAACAAGCATGAATTTATTGAAAATTCCGATGAGCCTCGGTAAAGTAGAGGAAGTCGGTTTCAAGCTTGCCGCCATATCGGGAGAAGTTATAGGCGATTATGAGAAAAAATGCATTATCATCATGAGTGCCGACAACGGAATTACAGCTAAAGGTGTTTCATCAGCACCGAAATCTGTTACAAAAACAATGACAGAATGTTTCACCAAAAATGTTACAGGCGTAGGCGTTGTATCCAGTGCATATGGCAACGATTTGATTGTTTACGATATCGGTAACGAGCAGGATATAGAAGATCCGTTGGTAATCAACAAAAAATTAATGCGTGGTACAGACGATTTTTCGGAAGGTCCTGCAATGTCATATGAAACAGCGCTCAAAGGCATTTTGGTAGGTATAGAAGCAGTAAAAGATGCCATTGATAAAGGCTACAAAGTAATCGGTACAGGCGAAATGGGCATTGGTAACACATCGAGCAGCACAGCCGTTATTTGCGCATTATCTGGCTGCGATGTTGCAAGTGCAGTAGGAAAAGGCACAGGTATGGTTGACGAAGAATCATATAACAACAAAGTAAACCTTATCAAGCACGCAATCGAATTAAATAAACCCAATGCCGAAGATCCTATCGATGTTTTGGCTAAAGTAGGCGGATTGGATCTTGCAGGTCTTGTAGGTATATTCATCGGATGCGCTTACTACAAAGTACCTGTTGTAATCGACGGATATATTTCTTCTGCAGCATTCTATATTGCATACAGACTCAATAACTTGGTAAAAGAATATGCCATTGAATCACACAAAACAATGGAACCCGGTTATGCTGTTGTATCCAAGGAAATCGGCTTGAATCCTATGTTTGATATGGATATGCGTCTTGGGGAAGGAAGCGGTTGTCCGTTTACATTCTTTACTATAGACTGTGCACAGTCGATGTTCAAAAACATGTATACTTTCGAGCAAGGTATGTGCAGCACGGAATATACCGACAAAATCAACGATTTATCTTTCTAAAACAATACTGTGAATGCTTAATAGATACGGCAGCTTAAATGCTGTCGTATTTTTATTAAAAACAATTAGTAATTTCATTTATATCTTTTGTTGCAGTGTTGAAAAACGCTTTTAAATTAGTTATAATTAATAAG